>NZ_CP085211.1:1245341-1556676 GCF_044797955.1 Idiomarina seosinensis
AGCCTTCCCTGATCGCACATCCGAGTGTAGTGCCATCAACCCTTTTGAACCGGAAAACGCAAAAAAAGACGCGCCAGCCTATCCGTTTTGGCTCAAACCCGTCAAAGGCCACTCCTCCGTGCTCGGCTTCCTTGTCGAGGACGAGGAAGGATTCGATGAGGCGTTACAAGCCTGCCGCCAGAAGATCCACCTGATCGGCGAGCCTTTCAACGCTTTCCTGGACAAACTCAAGGACCGCAGCGAGTTCGACGGGATCGACGGAAATTTTGCCGTGGCTGAACAACTCATTTCGGCCGATCGCCAGTTCACGCTGGAGGGCTATGTCTGGCAGGGTGAGACCAGGATCTATGGTGTGGTCGAATCGCTGCGCGAGGGCGAGCACGCGTCAAGCTTCTCGCGCTATCAGTATCCCGCCGATCTACCCGAAAACGTTATTGAGCGCTCCACCGAGATCGTCAGCAAGATGATGACAACTATTGGCTATGACGGCTCTCCGTTCAATGTGGAATTCTTCTACGATCCCGAAAGTGACGACCTGCGGCTGCTCGAGATTAATGCCCGAATCTCGAAGTCCCACTCTCCGCTATTCCATATGGTCGATGGTGCGCCTCACCAGAAGGTGGCGATCGAGCTGTCGATGGGGCTCGAGCCGGACATGCCTCACCGCGAAGGAAAAGACGCCATCGCGGGCAAGTTCATGCTGAGAAGCTTCGAGGCCGACGGCATAGTCAAGCGCGTGCCCAGCTCCGAAGAGATCGCAGAGCTAAAACGCATTTTGCCCGATATCGACGCCAACGTCCTTGTCGAGAAGGATCAGCGTTTATCTGAAATGTTTTTCCAGGACAGTTATTCGTACCAGCTTGCCGACATTTTCCTCGGCGGCCACGACGAAGGCATGCTGGAGGATGCGTATCACCGCGTCCTCGCTTCGCTGCCCATCTTCATCAAACCGCTCCCGGAGGATGTATGAAAACCGTAACCGACTTTCCCCACGAGATCATTGAGGAGGAGAATGTCTGGATCCCGGTCGGCGACGGCCTGAAGCTGGCCGCACGCATCTGGCGCCCGAAGGATTCAGGCGAAGATCCGGTGCCGGTGATCCTGGAGTACATTCCTTACCGAAAGCGCTTCGGCTCGACCAAGCGCGACGAGATCACGCACAAGTACCTTGCTGGTCACGGCTATGCTTGCGTACGCCTTGACATCCGCGGTAGCGGAGAGTCTGAGGGTGTGCTGACCGACGAGTACCTGCAGAGCGAGCTGGATGACGGCGTGGCTGCCATCCACTGGCTGGCCGAGCAGGACTGGTGCGACGGAAATGTCGGCATGATGGGCATCAGCTGGGGCGGATTTAACGGCCTGATGATCGCAGCCATGCAACCCGAGCCGCTCAAGGCCATTGTTACGGTCTGCTCCAGCGACGACCGCTATGCGGACGACATCCACCACATGGGCGGCACGCTGTTGGGCGACAATTTGTCCTGGGCCGGCGTCATGTTCTCCTACAACACTATGCCGCCCGACCCCGCCCTGGTGGGCGATCGCTGGAAGGACATGTGGATGGAGCGCTTGGAGGGTAGCGGGCTGTGGCTTAAAACCTGGCTGCAGCATCAGCGCCGCGACAGCTACTGGCGCCACGGCTCGGTTGCCGAGCATTACGGCAACATCAAGATCCCCGTATTCGCGGTCTCGGGGTGGGCCGACGGCTATACCAATACCGTCTTCCGCCTAATGGAAAATTTAGACGTGCCGCGCAAGGGCCTCGTCGGGCCCTGGGGGCACACATATCCCCATATTGGAAGTCCCGGGCCGGCGATTGATTTTCTCGGCGAGCTTCTGGACTGGTGGGATCACTGGCTGAAGGGCAAGGACCGGGGCATCGAGGACGAAAACATGCTGTGCGCCTACATGCAGGACCCCGCTCCGCCCAATCCGCAGTATGAATACCGTAAAGGCCGCTGGGTAGTTGAGGCCGACTGGCCAAGCGCTGATATCGAACCTCGTGCCTACAGCTTCGGGACCGGACGCCGGCTTGTCGAAGAGAGTAGCGAAGAGGAGACCGAGGAAGTGGGCATGAAGATCCAGTCCCCGGTCACGCTGGGGCTGTTCGCTGGCAAATGGTGTTCGTACGCCAACGGGCCTGATCTCGCGGGTGATCAGCGTTCCGAGGACGGCGGCGGACTAGTCTTTCAGACCCACGAGCTGGAGGAGGACGTCGAGATTCTCGGCCAGCCGGTCGTCGAACTTGAGCTGGAGAGCGACCAACCAAACGCCATGGTCGCAGTGCGCCTGTCGGACTTCCTGCCCGACCACCAGATCACACGCGTGACCTACGGACTGCTCAACCTCACTCATCGCGACAGCCGCCAGCACCCCGAATTGATGGAACCGGGCAAGCGGTACAAGGTCAAGGTGCCCTTAAACCATATCGCCCAGCGTTTCGAGAAGGGCCACCGGATTCGGGTTTCGGTCTCCACCATCTACTGGCCGATGGCATGGACCCCGCCGGAGCCCACCAAGCTCACGGTCTATTCGGCCAAAAGTCGGCTCATTCTGCCCTGCCGCACGAAGAATATCGGCGGCGAGGAAGAGGCTAGCTTCGAGCCGCCGGTCAGCGCGCAGCCGCCTTCGACTACGGTATACGAGCCTGAGGAGCATCGCTGGCTGGTTCATCACGATCTTGCCGAGCAGCGCTCCGAGCTGGAGGTCATCGACGATCGCGGCGTGGTCCGATTCGACGATATCGACCTAACGGTTGGCTCCCATACAGTGGAGAAATATTCAGCCGTCACAGGCGACTTCACCAGCGTGAAGGGTACGACCGAGTGGACCCGGACGCTCCAGCGCAACGACTGGAAGATCAAGACCTGGACTTATACCTGCCTGACCTCGGACGAGAACAATTTCTACATCCGTGCCGAACTCGATGCTTATGAGGGCGAGACGAGGGTGTGCTGTATGAGCTGGAATGAGACGATCCCGCGCGACCATATCTGAAGGCGGCTAACCGAAATGAAAAAAATCTAGAGCATTTATGAAAACTTCTTTGTTGACCAGCTCTTTTGTACTGTGCCTAGCAGCCTTAATTGCGATGCCCAGTGTTAAAGCACAGACCCGAGTCGCTGTGGTTTCGGTAAAAGAGCAACCGGTTCAGCAGCAGCTGATACTCCCCGCTTCGGTCGCTTCTCTTAGTAATAGTTATTTGAGTTTCGGTATTGCCGGCCGTGTTGAAAACTATCTTGTTGATGTCGGAGACACGGTAGAAAAAGGTCAGTCCCTGGCTGAACTGGATCAGCGTCAGGTTGATGCAGCATTACAGTCGCTTAATGCGCAGCAACAATCATCTACTGCTACCTTAAATGACGAACGCCAGCAGCTACAAGAGCTACAAAGCCTCGCCAAAACAGATTTTGTCGCGCAAAGTGAATTACGCCGCGCGCGCGCAGAGGTGCAGGTGGCAGAATCTGCATTGGCAGAGGTCAAAGCCCGTATTGACGAACTAAAGGTGGAGCTTGGTTATCATCAATTAATTGCTCCTTTTAGTGGGCTGATTACTGAGCGAAATATTGATCCTGGGCAATGGGTCACTGAAAGCCATCAGGCCTTTCAGTTGGTCGATCTCAATGCCATTTATATCGATGCCTTTGTCGCGCAGCGCTACTTTCCACGGGTAACGCCAAACACTCAGGTGTCTGTTTCGACTTCTGACGGACGCAATGTAGCAGCTAAAATCGATACAATTGTAGCATTTACCAGTGGTAGTGAACGAAGTTTTAGAGTGCGTATTGAGCCGGAGTCAGACAATAACCTGCTAGTAGGCTCATCGGTTAAAGTGCGACTGACCATGATCGATGATCAGTCGGCACCAACAGTTCCTCAGGATGCTGTAATCCGCTATAGCGACGGCCGAACTTCAGTCTGGGAAGTGATTGAAAAAGACGGTGAAAGCATCGCCAACGAACGCTGGGTCACGCTCGGCCAACGTTTTAATGGTTGGGTAGAAGTCGTCGACGGTCTCAGTGGCAAAAAACAAATCGTAGTCCGCGGTAATGAAGCGTTAACAGACGGTGATATTGTTCAGGCTGAAGATTCTAATGCTTATGATTAAAGCATTGATCCGGCATAAGCATGTCACCATTGTTGCGGTGCTGATTTTATGTCTTCTGGGTATTGCTGCGGCGCTTAAGATACCGGTGCAAATGATACCAGACCTTGAGGTCCGTACTATCTCGGTACAAACTACCTGGCCCGGGGCGACACCACAGGATATCGAAAAAGAAATACTGGTAGAGCAAGAAGAATATTTACGTACAGTTCCCAATTTACAGCGCATGGAAAGTTCTGCCAGTAACGGCGAAGCATCAATAGAACTGGACTTTCCGTTCGGTATTAACGTGACGGAAACATTAATACTAGTTAACAATGCGTTAAGTCAGGTGCCGAATTACCCTGCTAACGTCGATCAACCAAGAATATTTTCAGCGTCGTTTTCAAGTAACGCATTTATGTACTTTCGGGTAGCCCCCCTGCCCGGCAACCCCAAGAATATTGATATGGTGCGGATGCGTGATTACATCCAAGATAACGTACGCCCCCGCATGTCGTCGGTAAACGGCGTGTCGCAAGTCGATGTGAGTGGCGGTGCTCAGCGTCAGGTAAGAATCAAATTAAATAAAAATTCATTGCTAAGTCATGGGCTAACGGTTAATGACGTGGAGCAAGCATTAAGAATTCGTAATACCGATACCTCTGCCGGCGAGCTGGAGCAAAACAAACGCCGTTTTTTGCTTCGTACGGTCGGACGCTTTGATAGTCTGGATGAAATGGCCACGACCATTATCAAGCGCAATGGTGACCGGCTTGTCAGATTAGATGATATAGCACAGATTGATCTCAATCATTTTGAAACCAACAGCGAATCCTGGTTTAAAGACGAACAGGTGCTCAGTCTGCAGGTAAAACGCGAGTCCGGCAGCAATGTCATTGATATTAAATACGCCATGCTGGCTGAAGTTGAACGGATCAATAAGGAATTATTAGAGCCGGCCGGTATGCGGATTATGCTGACTTCCGATGATGTGCGCTACGTTGAAGCCTCGATAAAAAATGTGCTGATCAACCTGGTTCTGGGTGCATTATTTGCCACATTGGTAATGTATGGGTTGATGCGCTCGGGCCGGGCTACCTTAATTGCGGTTGTCGGTATACCAATTTGTACGCTTGCTGGTTTTATTGGCTTACTTTTACTTGACCGTACCATTAACGTAATTTCCCTGGCCGGCATTGCTTTTGCTATTGGCATGACGCTGGACAATACCATTGTTGTGCTGGAAAGTATTGAATTAGAGCGACAGCGAGGTGCCGGGCCGAAAAAAGCGGCGGTTCTGGGTGTTAAACGGGTATGGACTGCAGTTCTGGCCTCGTCCCTGACCACTGTGATGGTATTTTTACCAATCCTGTTTATTGTTCAGGAGGCCGGCCAGCTCTACTCCGATGTTGCTATTGCGATTAGCTCGGCGATTATCGCCTCCATGCTGGTATCGGTGACTCTCGTGCCATTGTTGTCTGCCTACTTTCCCGCCAAAGCACGGACGGAAGTAACCGATCGGCTGATTGCCGGTGTTGATCGACTGGCCCAGAGTACACTTGCCAGCAAGCCCAGACAGTTAACTACGGTGGCGGCGACCTTTGCCGTAGTCGTCGGTATCTGGTGGGTCTTAACCCCGCCGGCTGAATATTTACCCGAGGGTGAAGAAGCCAAAACCTTCGCTTCAATGAATGCCCCGCCCGGTTACAATCTGCAAACCATGTCGGCTATCGGAGATGAAATCCGGGCTATTTTTGATCCCGCGCTGGTTACTGAACATGCTGAGGTCAAAAGTCCTGAAGGGCTGACTATACCGGCACTGAAAACCATTAGTTACAGCGTGTCACCCAGCAGTATGCGAATTATTGCCGAAACACGCGATGGCAGCCGCATTGAAGAGCTTATGGACGTAATAACCCGGGTTTATGAGCGTTATCCGGGAATGCGCGCCTTTGCTACCAAGGGTTCTATTATCAGCAGCAATGACGGCGGCACCCGCAGCATTAATGTTGATGTCGGTGGCAGGCAGTTACCTGAGGTTTACCAGGCGGCCCGGGCTATTTATAACCGTGCTGAAGAAGTTTTTGAGCAGCCGCGTATCCAGAGCTCACCGGGCTCGCTGACATTACAACAACCGCTGTTAGAAGTGCAGCCTGACTTTGAACGACTGGCTGAAGTGAATAGTGATGCCGAAAGCCTCGGCTTTGCAGTTGCTGCGCTGACCGACGGCGCTTTTGTCGGAGAGTACTTTCAGGGCGACGATAAAATCGACATGTATTTATTCAGCCAGTCGGGTACTGAGGTTAAACCCGACCAGCTGGAGCAAATGCCGGTGCTGCAGTATCAGGGCCGGTCGCTGCCCTTATCGGCTGTTGCGCGGGTGGCAGAAACGGTCGACACCAGTACGGTGCGACGGGTTAATAGCCGGCGAACGGTAACCTTAAATATCATTCCTCCCGATTCGGTTGCGCTGGAATCCGGAGTTGCACAGGTGCAGAGTAACGTCATTGGTTACCTTCGGGAAAACGGAATGATCAGCAAGGACATTACTACTGAATTATCCGGTGCGGCTAATCAGCTGGCTGAAACTCAGGCGGCTCTGAGCAAGAACTATGTATTATCCATTGCTATTGTCTATCTGTTGATGGTGGCGATTTTTGCCCATTGGGGCTATCCGCTACTGATATTACTAACGATCCCGATGGGCATCAGCGCCGGTATCCTGGGGCTGACAGTCATGAATAGCCTGGGTGAATTGCTGCCGCTGCTCGGTTTGAAAGCTATCAATCAACCCTTTGATATGATTACCATGCTGGGTTTCCTTATTTTGATGGGAACGGTAATTAATAACCCCATTTTGGTGGTTGAGCGCGCTGTTTATTTAAGAGACAACGAGGGTTATAAGCTGATTGATGCGGTTAAAGAAGGCCTATTATCGCGGGTTCGCCCGATTACCATAACGACATTAACTACCCTCTGCGGTATTGCCCCTTTGGTCCTGATTCCCGGCGAAGGTACTGAGCTTTACCGCGGCGTTGGCGTTATCGTCATGTTTGGCCTGGTCGGTGCAGCCATCGTAACCATAGTCACACTGCCGGCCCTCTCCGTGTTGATGTTAAAGCAACGACAATCCTAACCGGCCAAAAAAGGGATAAAAAAAAAGCGGCGTCATCGCCGCTTTTCTAATCAGTCAATTGTTACCATTTAGGGCGTAATGACTTTATTGATCACGTGGATCACACCGTTACTCGCTTTAATATCGGCCTGCACCACATTCGCGCCATCGACTATAACACCATCGGTGGCATCGATACTGAGCGCAGAACCCTGGACCGTATCGGCCTGCAGTGTTTTACCCGCAATATCTGCACTCATTACTTTGCCGGGTAATACGTGGTAGGTGAGGACTGCGGCTAACTGTTCTTTATCAGCCAACAGGGCCTCGAGTGTGCCTTCCGGCAACGCGTCAAAGGCGGCGTTGGTCGGAGCGAATACCGTAAACGGGCCCTCCCCCTGCAGTGTCTCTACTAAACCGGCTTCGGTTAATGCTGTTACCAGCGTTGAGAACTGTTCATTACCCGCCGCAATTTCAACAATCGAAGATTGAGCTGCCATTTTTTTACCGTGATGATCTGCCATAGCAGGAAGTGAAGAAAAAGCTAAACCTGCCGACAAAACCAATAATGCAAACTTGCGCAACATAAAAATGCCTCCTTTAAATGTTTAGGCAATTAGGTTTACGCAGTTTTTTTGACTTTAGTCTAATTTTTATGCTGTAAATCACATGTAAAAAATGTGTTAATAAGCGGCATAAAATCGAACCATCATTTTTTAAGGACTTTTTATGGGGTTTATCCAGCGTTTCAGCATCACACAACGTTTGCTCGCATTACTGACTATTGCAGCTTTCGGAACAGCTGTGATGGTCGCGTTCATGATCTTTATTTTAAATAATCTGTTGATTTCTGAAGAAAAGCGCAAGTTGGATGCGGTTCTCGATTCGGCTCATACCATCGTCAGTTACTATTACGAACGTTATCAGCAAGGCGAACTTCCCCAACAACAGGCCAAAGACCGCGCTTTAAGCCTTTTAGATGACATCCGCTATGAGGGTAATGAGTACCTTTTCACCCTAAATCAACAGGGCGAAATGTTGCAGCATCCATTCAATAAATCGCTGATCGGTAATAATCTGCTTTCTTATGAAGATCCTGAAGGTACCCGCCTGTTTGCACAAATGGTTAATAAATCGAAAACGGCCGAGCGGGCTACCGTTGAGTACCTTTGGCAAAAAGGTGATAAACCCGATGAGTTAGTACACAAAATGAGCCGTATCAGAGTTTTTGAACCCTGGAATCTGATCATTGGCAGTGGCCAGTATACCGATGACCCCGCCCAGTTACTGTGGCAGGAAATTGCCAAACTTGCCTTATTGGCTTTATTACTCGCGATCCCCCTGCTGTTAGTGTTTTTATTTATCATCCGCAGCATCACGCGTCCTTTAAAGCACATCAATTCTGCAATGCGCAACATTGCCAAAGGTGAAGGTGACTTGACTCATCGGCTGAATAGCCCGGGTAATGATGAACTGGCTCAATTAGCTGATTTATTCAATCAGTTTGTCAGTAAAATCCAGCAGCTGGTAAGTCGCGTACAACAAAGTACTGCTGAGGAACAAAAAGCCGCTCAACAACTGGCCAGCCTGAGCCAGCAGAGCCATTCAAAAAGCGAAGATTTGCGTAATCAGACTGACTCGGTGGCGACTGCCGTTGATGAGTTATCTTCATCAGCAACCGAAGTGGCTAATCATGCCCGCGCTGCGGCAAAATCGGCTAATACTGCTGACGATGAAGCCGGACGCTCAGCCGTTATTATGCGTGAGGCGGTTAATAACATTGAGCAACTAACCACGGAGCTTAATAAAGCAGACAGTCAGGCTCGTGTGTTACAGGAAGGCTCGGATAAAATTGGCAATATCCTCGGTGTTATTGTTTCTATAGCGGAGCAGACCAATCTGCTGGCACTCAACGCCGCAATCGAGGCAGCCCGCGCCGGCGAGGCAGGACGAGGCTTTGCGGTAGTGGCTGATGAAGTACGGACACTGGCTACCAGGACACAACATTCAACCGATGAAATTTCATCCATTGTCGAGAGTATACAAAACGGTATTCAGGACGTTACACAAATTATCGCCAATGTTGAGCGACACTCCAGTACCACCAATGAGGGAGCACTGAAAGCCGAACAGGCCATCAGTCAAATCCAGGAGGCAGTAGCGAACATTTCTTCTATGAACGTGCAGATCGCCTCGGCTACCGATGAACAAAGTCGTGTAACGCGCGAAGTCAGCGAGAACATAACGGGTATTAGTGACCTGTCACAGGACAACCAGGATGCCAACCGGCAGGTTACTGACGTCAGTCAAAAATTAACCCAAAATAGTATTGATCTGGCTCAATTAGTCTCTCGTTTTAAAACAGAATAGTCTTTATTATTATAGGGATATTAGTATCATCAATCCTGTACCTTTAATTACAAAAAGTGTAAAATTAAGGCACGTTTATAAGGAAGCTGACTTTTAGTTAAGCGGTTAAAAGCCAGCTTTTTCCTGAACCCAAACCACCGCGGAAACTAAAGATGAGTCAAACAATTCCACAACAACCGATCGATTATAATATGAAGGTTGTGCGGCAATTCGCCGTCACAACCATTATTTGGGGTATCATCGGCATGGCACTTGGGGTTTTGATTGCGGCGCAGCTCGTTTGGCCGGAGTTAAATTTCAACACGCCCTGGCTGACCTACTCGCGTTTGCGGCCATTGCATACCAACGCCGTGATTTTTGCGTTTGGAACCAGTGCGCTTTTTGCTACCTCGTACTACGTGGTACAAAAGACCTGCCGAACGCGTTTGTTTTCTGACAAACTGGCAAGCTTTACCTTCTGGGGCTGGCAGGCGGTTATTATCTCCGCAGTTATTACCCTGCCGCTAGGCCTGACCAGCACAAAAGAGTACGCTGAGCTTGAATGGCCAATCGATATCTTAATCGCAGTGGTCTGGATCGCTTATGCCATTGTCTTCTTTGGCTCGTTAGCTATTCGAAAAACCTCCCACATTTATGTGGCCAACTGGTTCTACGGTGGTTTTATTTTAGTTATCGCAATGCTGCACATTGTTAACAGCATGGCGGTGCCGGTTAGCTTCACGAAGTCCTACTCAATGTACTCAGGTGCTGTCGATGCCATGATTCAATGGTGGTATGGACATAACGCCGTAGGCTTCCTGTTAACGGCAGGCTTTTTGGGCATGATGTACTATTTCGTGCCGAAGCAGGCTGAACGCCCTGTTTATTCTTACCGTTTATCTGTCGTTCACTTCTGGGCATTGATTTCTCTGTATATCTGGGCAGGTCCTCACCACTTGCACTACACCGCTTTGCCTGACTGGACTCAGTCGCTGGGTATGGTGATGTCAGTCATCCTGTTCGTACCTTCCTGGGGTGGTATGATCAACGGTATTATGACCTTATCTGGTGCCTGGCATAAACTGCGTACTGACCCGATTCTCCGGTTCCTGATTGTTTCCCTGTCGTTCTACGGCATGTCGACGTTCGAAGGTCCGATGATGGCAATCAAATCAGTGAATGCATTATCGCACTACACGGACTGGACAGTGGGCCACGTTCACTCAGGCGCTCTGGGCTGGGTAGCGATGATTTCAATTGGCTCCATGTATTATCTTGTGCCTCGTCTGTTTAATCAAAAGCAAGTGCACAGCATAAAACTGGTTAACATCCATTTCTGGCTGCACACCATTGGTGTTGTTTTCTACATCGTGTCAATGTGGATCTCTGGCGTGATGCAAGGCTTAATGTGGCGTGCGACTAACGCCGACGGCACCTTGACCTATAGCTTTGTCGAGAGTGTGCAGGCCTCTTACCCATTCTGGGCAGGTCGGTTCATTGGTGGTGTGTTCATCGTGGTAGGTATGCTGATTATGGCCTACAACTCCTATATGACCATTAAAGCAGGTCGCCGTGAAACGGCTGCCGGCAACGTTGTTCAAACAGCCTAAGGGAGCAGGACAGATGAAACATGAAGCGGTCGAAAAACACCTGGGTTGGTTGTCCATCCTGATGATCATCGCAGTATCGGTAGGCGGTATTGTACAAATCACCCCGTTATTGTTCCAAAGTCAGGTGCAAGAACCGGTTGAAGGGCTAAAGCCTTATACCGCCCTGCAACTTGAAGGTCGTGATATCTACATGCGCGAAGGTTGTGTCCAGTGTCACAGCCAAATGATTCGTCCCTTCCGGGCTGAAACAGAGCGCTATGGTCACTATTCGTTGGCCGGTGAAAGTGTATGGGAATTCCCGTTCCTGTGGGGTTCTAAGCGTACCGGTCCTGACCTGGCTCGAGTTGGTGGCCGTTACAGCGACGAATGGCACTATGTGCACTTAATGAATCCACGCAATGTTGTTCCTGAATCCAATATGCCGGCATTCCCCTGGTTAACGGAAAACACGTTAACTGGTGAAATGACGGCTAAAAAGATGCAAGTAATGAAGCAGTTAGGCGTGCCCTATACTGAAGAAGACATTGCAGGAGCTGCAGAAGCCGTTAAAGGGAAAACTGAAATGGACGCTTTAATTGCTTATTTACAATCGCTCGGCACCGCCCTCTCACAGGCTAATTGATTATGAGTTTTGGTGAATGGCACGGTATTTGGACAATCATAATTCTGGTCTTATTTTTGGCCATTGTGTTTTGGTCGTTCTTTAGCCGTCGGGCAAACAAACAGTTTGATGAAGCCGCTAAATCAATCTTCGAAGAAGAAGAAAAAAAGGCATCATCATTAAAAGACAGCGACAAACCGGAGTCGAAGAAAGATGAGTAGCTTCTGGAGTGCATGGATAATCGTCCTGACAATAGCAACCCTAATCGTAATTATTTGGTTGCTGCGTTGGAACATGAAAAACTACACCGACATCGAAGAAGGTCAGGAAATGGACCACGAATTCGATGGGATTGTAGAGGTTAATAACCCACTACCCGCCTGGTGGACCATTTTATTTTGGGCCACGATCGTCTGGGGTGTCCTTTACCTCGCACTATATCCGGGCCTGGGTAACTTTCAGGGTCTGTTGGGCTGGAAAAGCTCTAACCAGGATGTGCAGTCATTAGAAGAGTCTAATGAAGCGATGAAACAGGCACACGAAAAAGGTTTGATCGTTGAGTATGACCGTGCGATTCGTGACGCTGAAGAGAAGTATGGTCCGATCTTTGAAGCCTATGCAGAGCAGTCTATTCCTGAACTGGCGCATAACGAAGACGCGCTGGATGTAGGTCAACGTTTGTTCCTGCAAAACTGTGCCCAGTGTCACGGCTCGAACGCCATGGGTGGCCCCGGCTTCCCTAACCTGACCGATGATGACTGGTTATATGGTGGTGATCCAGCGGACATTAAGACATCGTTAATCCAAGGCCGTAGCGGCCAGATGCCAGCCTTTTCGGAGCAGTTTAGCGATCAACAAATCACTGAAATGGCTCACTATGTGGCCAGCTTGAGTGGCCGTAACGTTGATCCAAAACTGGCCGAGGCCGGTGAAGCCAACTGGGCAGTTTGTTCAGCATGTCACGGCCCTGACGGTAAAGGTAACCAGCAGTTAGGTGCACCTAACCTGACCGATAATACCTGGTTGTACGGTGGTTCTATTAATAAAATCGAAGAAACTCTACAACACGGTCGTAACGGTGTAATGCCGGCCTGGAAGTCAATCCTGGGTGAAGATAAAATCCATGTGATATCAGCCTATATCTATAGTTTGTCGAATGATTAGAATGATACTCGCACTGTTGTTTTAAAATATAACTAAGACCCCGCTTCGGCGGGGTTTTTTACATGAGGTAAGTTTTATGGTGAAGCCCTGGTATAAGCAGTTTTGGCCTTGGTTTCTGATTGCAATTCCGGTTCTTGTGATGGTGGTTTGCGCCATCATAATCTACCTGTCAGTCACTCAAGGCAATTTTTCGATGGTCGTCGACGATTACTACAAACGCGGCAAAACCATTAACGCCGAGATTGCTGATGTAAAAAAGGCTCAGGAGCTGGGCATTAATTTTCAGTTTAAGGCCAACGACGGTAAATTAGCACTACGCTACAAATCCGGCGCACCTGAACAGCTAAGTGCCTTAAATGTTAAATTTGTGCATGCAGCTGATGAGGCTAAAGACTTTAGCCGGCGCTTAACCGTTGGCGCTGATGGTATTTATCGTGCTGATATCCCGACCAATATTAAAGGTAAATGGACAGTTACTGTTAAGCCCTTTGATAACCGTTGGAAAGTAAGTCAGAAGTACTGGTTACCAACCACTGAGTGGACTTTGATTGAGCCTTTGTTGTACGGGGTTTAATGGAGCATAACCGAAATGAGTTCAATGGCTAACCAGCAACAGTGTTTTCACTGTCTGCAGCCGATCCCGCGAGGAGTGACTTTAAGCGTCTGTTATCAGGACGAGCAACAAGCCGTTTGTTGCGCCGGTTGTCAGGCAGTAGCAGAAACAATTATTGAACACGGTTTAAGTGCTTATTATAAGCACCGTGACCCTGATCAACCGCAGCAAACGCCGATTCTGCCCGATGAGCTAAATGATCTGGATGTTTATGACCATCCGGATGTGCAAAAGGAATTTGTCCGTGACTTAGGCGCTGAGCAGCAGCAGGCTGCGCTGACCGTTTCTAATATCACCTGCTCCGCCTGCGCCTGGCTGATTGAGCGCGAGTTGCAAAATACTGCCGGTGTTGAGCGCGCCGTGGTTAATTTATCCAGTCAACGGCTGCAAGTGACCTGGGACCCGGGACAAGTGGCGATGAGCGAGCTGATTAAACGGTTAGCCGCCATTGGTTATCAAGCGCTCCCCTTTCAGGCTAACCAACAAGAGCAGCAGTTTGGCCGCCAGCGCAAAGGGCTGATTCGCCGTCTTGGCCTGGCGGGCCTGGCAACCATGCAAGTTATGATGCTGGCTTTTGCCTTGTATTTTGGAGTAGTCAGTGATCTGGACGAAACTACCCGTCAATACATCTGGTCTGTTAGTTTAATTTTTGCCACGCCGGTCATTTTGTACAGTGCCCAGCCCTTCTATATGGGAACATTACGGGCGCTGCAGGCACGAACCCTGAATATGGATGTGCCCGTTAGTATAGCCTTGCTGGGGGCATACAGTGCCAGTGTCTATGCAGTTTTTAAGGGCAGTGGTGAGGTTTATTTTGAATCAATTTCCATGTTCACCTTTTTCCTGCTTTCCGGTCGCTATTTAGAACTGTTGGCGAAAGAAAAAGCACTGCGTTTTGCGACCAACCGGCTGACCTTAATGCCTCAGCTGGCTACCCGCGAAACCCAGGATGGTACCGAGTCAGTAGCGGTAAAGCAGCTACAAGTTGGCGATATCATCCGTGTTAACCCGGGCGATACCATTGCCGCTGATGGTGAATTGCTGTCACAGGCGGCATGGGTCGATGAAAGCCTGCTCAGTGGCGAGAGTGTACCCAATCACAAACAACAGGGACAGCTGGTTGTCGCCGGCAGTATTAACCAACAGCAGGCGATACGCATCCGGGTGACTGCAGCTGCCCAGCAAACCGTACTGGCTGGTATTGTGGCAATGCAGGATTCGGCCCTGGCTGATAAACCCAAGGTACAACAAGTGATTGATAAAGTAGCGTCCTACTTTGTCAGCGCGATTTTAGTGGTCGCCACCCTGACCTTTTTTGTCTGGTGGTGGATTGATCCTGAACACGCCTTATGGGTGACGCTGGCGGTGTTAGTTGCCACCTGTCCCTGTGCGCTGTCACTGGCAGCACCAACGGCAATCACCGGTACCATTCACCGGCTAAATCAGCGCGGTATATTGCTTAAGGGTTCGCAGGTTCTCGAGTCCGTGAAAAGCCTGGATATCGTCTGTTTTGACAAAACCGGTACCCTGACTGAAGGTAAATTTACCTTAAGTGAGCGCAAAGACTTTATTAGCTCTGAACAAGTTAGTCAGCTGGTTGCCGGCATGGAGG
Organism: Idiomarina seosinensis; assembly: GCF_044797955.1. Taxonomy (GTDB): domain Bacteria; phylum Pseudomonadota; class Gammaproteobacteria; order Enterobacterales; family Alteromonadaceae; genus Idiomarina; species Idiomarina seosinensis_A. The sequence continues at coordinate 1,260,493 of NZ_CP085211.1, forward strand.
CCTTCTCTGAGCACCCCCTTGCCATACCACTGAAGCAGTTGACTGCGACACCACGTCGCTTTTCAAACCCGGTCAATAACGTGTTAGGTTATGGGCTGCAGGTTGAAGACGATGACGGTCAGGTTTACCGCTTAGGCAGTGAAGCCTTTATTCGTCAGTGGCACCCGCAAGCCCCTTTAGATCGGGACTTTACGGTTATACTGGCAAACCAGCAACAGGTACTGGCCTGCTTTAAGATAGAAGATAAGGTCCGCCAGGATGCCAAAGCCACCATCAGCCAACTGAAACAACGCGGCGTAAAGACCTTACTGGTCAGCGGCGACAGTCAGCAACGAGTTGAACAGACTGCAACCGAGCTGGAACTGGACGCCCACTATGGTGAATTTAAACCGGATGATAAATTGTCACTGATTAAAGAGTTACAGCAAAAAGGTCACACTGTATGGATGGTCGGTGATGGTCTAAATGATGGGCCGGTGCTGGCTCAGGCACATTTATCAATGACTTTTGCCGGCGCGTCTGATTTGGCAAAAACCGCTGCTGATGTAGTGATTTTATCGGACCGGTTAAGCTGCGTTTCAGAGATATTAACCAGTGCCCATAAATCGCGCAGTATTATGCGCCAGAATTTCAGCTGGGCCGTACTGTACAATATCTCCATACTGCCGGTTGCTGCACTAGGCTTGATAGCGCCCTGGGTCGCCGCTCTGGGTATGTCATTAAGTTCGTTATTAGTTATTGCCAACTCGCTGAGGTTATATCGCGAATGAATGTTATTTATGTCTTAATACCCGTGGCTATCCTCTTTGTGGTCATTGCCGTACTGGTATTTTTTTGGGCGGTTAAGTCCAACCAGTTTGAAGACATTGAACGCGAAGGCATGCGTATTCTGTTAGACGACGACGAAGAGCAGAACCGCAAGTCTGATAACCCGAAAGAAGCGCAGAAAAAAGATGATTAACCAGGCTGATGTACTGACCGCTTTTGTTATGGGTCTTGCCGGCGCTGGCCATTGCCTGGCAATGTGCGGTGGAATTGCCAGCGCCATTGGTGTACAAAATCGGTTATCTAACATTATTTTGTACAATTTTGGCCGTTTGCTTTCTTATGCCGTGCTGGGTGCAATTGTTGGTGGTGCGATAGCCGTTTTTGCACCCGACTCGCCTTACACCACCAAAGTTTTACGCTGGCTGGCGGTATTCTTTTTATTCGCTCTGGGCCTGTATTTTACCGGCTGGTGGCCTATTCTCAGCCGGCTGGAACAAGCCGCTAAACCGCTGTGGGAAAAAATTAAAGGGTTGTCGCCGCGTCAGTCCGGCAAAGGCCCGGCAACTTCGCGTTTAGCCGTGATGCTGGCAGGTGCTGTATGGGGCTGGTTGCCCTGCGGCCTGGTTTACAGCGCACTCAGTTATGCCGCAATTAGCGGCAGCGCCAGCGGCGGAGCTCTGTTAATGACCGCATTTGCAATTGGGACCTTCCCGGCCATGATCGGTGCCGGCTACTTTAGCCACTCGATTCGGGCTATTCTGCAGGCGCAGGGTTTTCGTACGGCTATCGGGGTGTTATTAATTGTCTACAGTCTGTGGACGGCGCTAACTCTGGTTCGCCATTATTTTTCTTAGTTGAAAGCCATTGCCAAAGTCTAAATACCGTTAGCGCAGGACGTTTTTTATAAAGTGGGCTAATCTTAGGTTAGCTAACGTTGTAGCCGCCTTGGTTTCTTGTTATAGACCGGAGAAAAATGATGGATGCTTTCAGACACGTACTGGTCGTTGTCGACCCCGCCGATGAACACAATAAAGCCATCAACCGTGCCCTGCATATGGCTCGTCTGAGTGACGCACGGCTTACCTTATTTTTATCAATTTATGATTTTTCGTATGAGATGACGACTATGTTGTCCAGCGAAGAGCGGGATACCATGCGGGCAAACCTGATTGCCGATCGTAAGGCCTGGTTAACTGACTTGTTGGCCGGCTACGACACCACGGATATTCGTATCGATATCGATGTGGTCTGGCACAACCGTCCTTTTGAAGCCATTATTGAAGCGGTACTTAAAGGCAAACACGACCTCATTATCAAAGCATCGCAAGTCACCGCCAGCCTGCAAAACCTATTATTTACCCCAACCGACTGGCACCTGCTGCGCAAAGCGCCTTGTGCGGTATTAATGGTTAAAGAACACGCCTGGCCAAAACATGGCCAAATCATCAGTGCAGTTAATAGTGGCTCAGAAGAAGTCCACCACGGCCAATTAAACCAACGCATAATCGAGCATGCGGAGGCGATGAGCCACGTACTGGATGCCAGTGTGCATCTGGTTAACGCATACCCCGGAGCACCGGTCAACGTTGCAGTCGAAATACCGGAATTTGATGTAAGCCAGTATACGGAAGAGCTGCACCAGCTGCATTTGAATAAAATGCGTAAGCTTGGCGAGGAGTTTCAGATACCGGAGGAGCAACAACATGTAAATCAGGGACTGCCTGAGCAAGTGATTCCGGATTTGTCCGAAAAGCTTGATGCTGAGCTGGTAGTGATTGGTACGATCGGACGCACCGGCATTACCGCAGCACTTTTAGGTAATACCGCAGAACATGTGCTGGAGCAGTTAAACTGCGATGTACTGGCCGTTAAACCTGCCGACTTTGTTTCGCCGTTGGCCTGAAATCACGGCTTGCCTGTATGCTTCTGTCGGGTATAATCGCGCGCTGAATTAATAGTCTCTCAAGCAGGCAGGCGGGTAACGTGTTATGACGGTAGCATCTGGAGAAAGCAGCTACGGCTTTAATAAACTGCAAAAACGCATCCGGCGTGACGCCGGTAAAGCGATTGAGCAGTTTGGCATGATCAAAGACGGTGATAACATTATGGTGTGCCTGTCTGGTGGTAAAGACAGCTATACCTTGCTGGACACCCTACTCTATCTGCAAAAAGTAGCTCCCGTACGATTTGATTTGATCGCTGTTAATCTGGATCAAAAGCAACCCGGTTTTCCTGAGCAAGTCCTGCCTGAATATCTAGCCCGCCTTGGGGTAAAGTTCGAGATAGTTGAAGAAGATACTTACAGTATTGTTAAGGAAAAAATTCCGGCAGGTAAAACCACCTGCTCCTTATGCTCAAGACTGCGCCGGGGCATTTTATACAAAACAGCGAAGCGTCTCGGCGCCACAAAGATTGCACTGGGACATCACCGCGATGACATGATCGAAACCCTGTTTCTTAATATGTTTCATGGCGGCAAACTTAAATCGATGCCTCCCAAACTAGTCAGTGACAATGGCGAACATGTCGTCATCCGGCCGCTGGCTTTTTGCCGAGAAAAAGATATTGCGCGCTATGCCGATGCAATGGCGTTTCCGATCATTCCCTGCAACTTGTGTGGCTCTCAGGAAAACCTGCAACGTAAACAGACCAAGCAGTTGCTGCAACAATGGGATAAACAGTTTCCGGGCAGAATCGAAAGTATTTTTACCGCGATGCAGAATATCGCGCCGTCACATCTGGCAGACCCTGGGCTATTTGATTTTGCTGCTGTGGCAGCTACCGGTAAACCTGAACAAGATGGCGATGTTGCTTTTGACTCACCGCCAATTGGCCCTGCGGATAACATGAAAAAGCCGCCCGAAGGCGGCTCAGTTCAGACCATCAATATCCGGCAAATCAGTTAATAATTAGCGGCTTGTTGTGTGTCGTTTTTGACTTCTTCGACAACAGGCCGGTTAACCCGGATCATTGCCTGAAGCTCTTCTATGTACTCATCGCCGCGCTCGGAGTAGCTGCCTAAGCCTTCAACCAGCTGGGTAGCCCGCAATTGTTCACCACTACGGCGTTTTTGCGCCCGTATCATGCGTAAATCCTGATAGGCTGAATGGGTGTTGATATTATGCAAATAGCTACGTACAGCCTGATTGACTGTTTTAAATACTTTAACTTCATGTTTCTTATCGGCCCCCCGTTGGCCGGGTACCATGCCACAGCCTTCCTGGTAGCACCACTGACCAAATAAATTAAGGCCCTGACGGGCAAATCGCGAAGTACCCCAGCCGGACTCATTAGCAGCCTGCACCAGCACCATCATTTCAGGGACAATATCGACACGCCGCTTCAAAACTTCGAAAGCCTGTTCATCGGATAACTGTTCGTCAACATCGTAACGGTCTTTAAGTTGTTGAAACTGGCTGCGCTGCTGCGCGCTCAGCTCTCCTTGTTCAGAAGCCTCAGCAAGATTAAATATCTGCGCCCGTTTGTGCAAAATCTTTAAGTTTTCTGCTTCGATAATCGGCAACAAGTAGCCGAAAAACTGCTCCTTTTTCTCGCGTACATTGTCGTAGCCGGCAAAGTTTGGTAACGAACGATAGCTGCTAATCTCCGGCACCGGCGGGATACCGGCAATCTCAGGAAACGCACTGGCATACAGCTGTTTTTTTGCAATAAACGGTAATAACAGCGCTAACAAACTAACGAAAATAAAAAATACGATAAACAATTTACGCATGCATGTGCTCTCCTAAGCTGATCAGGCCTGCCACGGGCCATTATCATTATCCTTAATCTGCTGGTCATCCAGTCGGATGCTTACCCCTACTACGTCTTTGTAAACGACACCGCAAAGGTTAAAGATCAAAGGCACCACATAAATCAGCGGGATAAAAAACAACAACGAACTGATAATCAATAATCCGCTAATAGCAAATAATAAGATAATATAGATGGGTAATTTATAATTTACGATACGGACTGAATAAAATATCGCATTCAGCGGGGATACGTCGCGTTCAATCACTAGCGGCAAAGCAAAGGCAAAAGCAACGGTTAAGTAAATTTGTGCTAATACACCCAGCAGCCAGTGTAATTCGGTTAGCAGCAAAATGCTGACCTGTGTTAACAGGCTGGTTGCCACCAGGGTTGCGATCAAGGGGCCCGCTTTGCGAAAGCCATTGAACATGTCAGTGGCTTTAGAGGGAATATCAACACTGTGGCGAATCCCCATTAGTATCAATCCCCCCCAGAAAGGGGCGCCTACCGCAGCACCGAGTATCGATAAAAAAACAAGCGCCTGCGCTGCGATCTGCTGTTCCGGGTCGGCAAATTGCTCAACCCAGCTGGCAGGCAAAATACTTAACGCAACAAGAGAAATAATTAATAAGATTCCCATAAAGGCGATGAAACCTAAAAATAGCGGCACCCAGTGCTTGCGTGTTAAATCAAATGTTTGTTTGAATACATCACCCAGACTTAATTGATAGCGCCCATTAAGGGCATCCGTTAAATTACCGCCGATGATGGTAGTTTGTTGGTTATCATTGTTAGCTTGCATGGAAACCTGTCAGACGTAAAACACAAGGCCCATATACTAGAGCATCTTAAGCGCTGATACCAATGCCACAGATAAGGATTACCCATGAAACCAGGCTTTAAAAAACAAAATCGGCGGCCACGCCCTGTTAACCCCAAATTGGTTGTGTTTAACAAGCCGTACGGCGTCCTCTCACAATTTTCCGGTGAACCCGAGGATGCCACCTTAAAAGACTGGATCCCCCATAACGACATTTATCCGGCGGGTCGCCTGGATAAAGACAGTGAGGGCTTGATGCTGTTGACCAACGACGGGGTGTATCAGGCACGGCTGGCAGATCCTAAGTACAAGGTATGGAAAACCTACTGGGTACAGGTAGAAGGCGAACCCGACGAGCAGCAACTGAGTCAGCTTCGCCAGGGGGTCGAGCTAAACGATGGAGTTACCCGCCCCGCCGAGGCATTCCCGATGCCTGAGCCTACTTCGCTGTGGTCCCGCAACCCGCCGGTACGCGAGCGGAAAACGGTTGCTGACAGCTGGCTTTGTCTGCGCATCCGGGAGGGTAAAAACCGTCAGGTCAGGCGGATGACGGCCCATGTTGGCCTTCCTACCCTGCGCTTGATCCGGGCTCAGGTCGGACCCTATAAATTAGCCGGGTTACAACCGGGAGAATGGCGCGATGAGCCGCCGGTGTGGTAGAATGCGCGGCTATTAACAGACTCGTTAACGGTACAGGTAACCAGTAACCGATGGCAGATACAATTTCAAACCCAGGCACTAAAAAAGTCATTGTCGGCATGTCCGGTGGTGTCGATTCCTCAGTTTCAGCTTATTTGCTGCAACAACAGGGCTTTATCGTCGAAGGCCTGTTTATGAAAAACTGGGAAGAAGACGACTCTGATGAATACTGTGCTGCAGCGGAAGATTTAGCCGATGCTGAAAAAGTCTGTGCGACTCTGGGTATCGAATTGCACACGGTTAACTTTGCTGCAGAATACTGGGATAACGTGTTCGAGCACTTCCTCGAGGAATATAAAGCCGGACGGACTCCGAACCCGGATATCATGTGCAACAAGGAAATTAAATTTAAAGCGTTCCTTGAATTCGCAGCAGAGGCACTCGGGGCCGATTATATTGCTACCGGGCATTATGTACGGCGAGCTTTTGATGGCCGCCAGTGGCAGTTACTGCGCGGCCTTGATAACAATAAAGATCAGAGCTACTTCCTCTATACCCTCAGCCATGAGCATGTTGCTCAGACCCTTTTCCCGGTCGGCGAACTGGAAAAGTCGGAGGTTCGGCGAATAGCCCAGCAACAAGGCCTGGTAACCGCGGACAAAAAAGATTCGACGGGGATTTGTTTTATTGGTGAACGAAAATTCAAAGACTTTTTGCAAAACTACCTGCCGGCACAGCCAGGAGCTATCGAGAGCCCCGACGGAGAGGTGCTGGGCAAACACGAGGGGCTGATGTACCACACCATAGGTCAGCGTAAAGGTCTGCATATTGGTGGCCGTGCTGATGCCTCAGATGAGCCCTGGTATGTGGTGGATAAAGATGTCGGGCGCAATGCCTTAATTGTTGCTCAGGGTAAAGACCATCCGCGTCTGTACGCTGATGGTCTGATTGCCGGTCAGGTGCACTGGGTCAGTCGTACGCCTTTGCAGCAACCGATTAGCTGTACCGTAAAAACCCGCTATCGCCAGCAGGACATTGCCTGTCAGCTGAAACCCCTTGGCAATGACCAACTCGAAGTCATTTTCGAACAGCCGGTGGCTGCGGTTACCCCGGGACAATCAGCGGTCTTCTATTTAGATGACGTATGCCTGGGCGGTGCTATTATCGAGCGCCGTCTGACCGACTTTGAGGTCAAACTATGAATGACTGGCAACAGCGCGTTCTGGCGCTGTCGGGGATGACATTGAGTGCTGCCGCAGTTCAGCAAGTGGCTCGCTCAGGAGCAGTGATACACGATACGGTGACGGAAACCTTGATTGATAGTGTTACCAATCTGCAACCGCAGTCGACATTAGCCGTTTATGGCTCGATTGAGGCTATTAGGCCAGGCTTACAGACCCTGATTCAGCAACTCGGTAACAGCACCCAAAAGGACATTGAGCTGACCCGCTATCTGGTTGGCATGATTCACTTATCACGCCGCTTACAGGCCCGCGATAAACAAATGTCAGAATTGGCCCGGCGTCTTGAACAGGTCAACCGGCAATATCGTGAGTTTGGTTTCGAACGTTACCGCATTTTGCAAAGCCTGGCGGGTATTTACCGAGATCTGATTAGCCCCTTAGGCCAGCCCATCAAGGTTAATGGAAACCCGACTCAGCTGAAGAACGAAGCTAATCAACACCACATTCGTGCATTGTTGCTGGCGGGCATCCGCAGCGCAGTCTTGTGGCATCAGGTCGGGGGTAAACGGCGGCATTTTTTACTGTCACGCAAAAAGATGCTGGCAACGGCACAACAGTTACTTCGCACTGCTTAACCTAATTTAAACTACTTTCGCTTTATTTGGAGAACGACATTATGCTGCCTTTTTCATCCCTTACTGCCTTGTCACCCGTTGATGGCCGATACGCCAACAAGGTTGAAGACTTGCGCCCTATTTTTAGCGAATACGGTTTGATCAAGTTTCGCGTTATTGTTGAAGTGCGCTGGCTGCAACGTTTAGCAGATGAAGAAGGTATCGTAGAAGTCCCTCCCTTAAGCACAGAAGCCAATCAAATACTTGATGCTATCCTGGATAACTTCGACAGTTCGGCGGCTGAGCGCATTAAGCAGATTGAAAGCACCACCAACCATGATGTCAAAGCGGTAGAATATTACTTAAAAGAACAGGTCGCCGGACACCCGGAGTTGGCCAAGGTATCAGAATTCATCCATTTTGCCTGCACCTCTGAAGACATCAATAATCTGGCTCATGGCTTAATGTTAAATACCGCCCGCGAGCAGGTGCTGGTGCCCCTGATGCAGCAAATAGTTGATGATATTAAAGCCAAAGCAAGTGAATACCGGTCAGTTGCCATGATGGCACGGACTCACGGCCAGCCCGCCACGCCAACGACCATGGGTAAAGAATTTGCTAACGTTGCTGTGCGTCTGCAGCGGCAGCTTGAGCAACTGCAAGCCGTTAAGCTGATGGGTAAAATAAATGGAGCCGTAGGCAACTACAATGCACATTTAGCCGCCTATCCTAACGTTGACTGGCATCAGCTTTCTGAGCAATTTGTTCGTCGCCTGGGGCTTAGCTGGAATGCCTACACCACTCAAATAGAACCCCATGATTATATTGCCGAGTTTTTTGACGCTTTGGCGCGCTTCAATACGGTGCTTATCGACTTTGACCGTGATTTGTGGGGTTATATTGCATTAAATCACTTTAAGCAGAAAACCGTGGCCGGCGAAGTCGGCTCTTCGACTATGCCGCATAAAGTCAATCCAATTGACTTTGAAAACTCAGAAGGCAACCTGGGCATAGCCAACGCCATTATGGCGCATTTGGCGCAAAAGCTACCTATCTCGCGCTGGCAACGTGATCTGACCGACTCTACGGTATTGCGAAACCTGGGGGTCGGTATTGCTCACGCTGTTATTGCTTATCATGCCAGCTTAAAAGGCCTCAGCAAGCTGCAGGTTAACGAAGCCGTATTAGCCAACGAACTGGACGCTAACTGGGAGCTGCTGGCCGAGCCGGTACAAACTGTGATGCGGCGTTATGGCGTTGAAAAACCCTATGAAAAGCTAAAAGAGCTGACACGGGGTAAACGAATCACAGCCACCGATCTGGCCAATTTTATTGACGCTCTGGAGATACCCGAAGCGGCAAAGGATGAGATGAAAGCGCTGGCACCGGCTACTTATATCGGCCGTGCCGAGCAGTTCGTGGACGACTTGTCGTGAAACTCGATAGCAAAGTTTTTCAGCCAGACGAGTTTCTTGCACAGTACTGGCAGCGCCGGCCCTGTCTATTGCGCGGTGGTTTCGCCCAGTTTGAGGATCTCATCGAACCCGAGATCCTGGCAGGCCTTGCTATGGAGGAAGATGCCGATTCCCGCGTGGTACGGCGTGCTGTTAATGCCGATAATTCCAGTAGCTGGCAGGTCGAACATGGGCCCTTTAGCGACTATGAAGCCTTTGGTGATAGTCACTGGACGCTGTTAGTGCAGTCAGTTAATGAGTGGCTGCCGGCTGTTGGTCAGCTGTTGACAGCTTTTGACTTTTTGCCCCAGTGGCGCATAGATGACGTTATGGTCAGCTTCTCGTGTGCAGAAGGCGGTGTTGGTCCACACCTGGATCAATATGACGTTTTTATTATCCAGGGTGCCGGCCGCCGGCGTTGGCAGGTGGGTGAGCGTCAGAACATGACAAATTATCAGCCCTGTGCTGACCTGACGCTGGTCAAAGAGCCCTTTACTGCCGTGATTGATGCCGAACTGGAACCCGGTGACGTGCTTTATATTCCGGCTGGCTGCCCACATGACGGGATTGCGCTGGAACCTAGCCTGAATTACTCCGTTGGTTTCAGGGCTCCGTCACAGGCTGAGTGGTTACAACAGCTGGGCGATCTGGCTCTACAGCAGGATGTTTTAAATCAACGCTATCAGGACCCCGATCTACGCAGCCGGAAAAGCTCATACCAGGTTAGCGACAACGAATTGCAACAGTGTAAAGCACTATTGATGCAGACGTTAGAGTCAGGACAGCTGGACGATTTATTGTTGCGCCTGATGTCCCAAAGTAAGCGTACCCTGGTCGAACCGGATTTGCCTTACACCGCTCAACAGATCGACGACTTGCTCGCTCAGCCTCAGGCACTGCTGGTTCGCTCTGCCGGTGCGCGCTGGCTATATCATCAGCCACAGCAGGCATTTTACGGCAACGGTGAACGCTATCTGGTAAGCCCACAGAGCCAACCGTTGGCCCACAAGTTAGCTCAGCAAACAGAACATCCGGGCGCCGACTTATTAACTCAGGTCAATACTGGCAATGATCGTGAGTTACTGGCCGAGTTACTTAATCAGGGCCTCTTTCAGCTTTTTCTGGACACCGATTAGCAGTTTACGTTAACTGTAAACTCTAGTTGCTAAACAGGCGTTTGAATCAACTTTTTTATTCACCGACACAGTAGCGCACGGCCTGCCATAGTGGTATTGTGCGCGAAATTTCTAGCACCAACAAGGAAGGAAATTCATGTCTCTATTCGAGCATCCTGAATTTGATCATCACGATGAAGTTGCTTTCTGTCACGACGAAGAATCGGGTCTTAAGGCCATTATCGCCGTTCATGATACCACTCTGGGTCCAAGCTTAGGTGGCACTCGTTTGTGGAACTATGCCTCGTCAGCTGAAGCGGTAACCGACGTACTGCGCTTATCCCGCGGCATGACATACAAAAGTGCCATTTCCGGCTTGCCTTTGGGCGGTGGTAAAGCAGTTATTATCGGCGATGCGAAAAAGATTAAAAGTGAGCAGCTGTTCCGGGCTTACGGGCGTTTTATAAACTCTCTCGGCGGCAAGTATATCACCGCAGAAGATGTAAATATTAAAACCAGTGACATTGATATCGTTGCCCAGGAAACTCAGCATGTGGCCGGTACCGGAGCGAAAGCCGGTAATCCATCTCCGCATACGGCGCTGGGTACTTATCTAGGACTGAAAGCCGCCGCAAAGCACCGCCTGGGCAGTGAAGATTTGCAGGGTGTGAAAATTGCAGTGCAGGGTCTTGGTGCTGTTGGCTATGACTTTGCCAAGTATTGTCGGGAAGATGGCGCTGAGTTAATCGTCACTGATATCAACGAAGAGTCACTGCAGCGGGCTAAAACCGAACTGGGTGCCAAAGTCGTTGGCCTGAACGAGATCTACGCGGTTGACGCAGATATCTATGCTCCTTGTGCGCTGGGAGCGACCATTAACGATGACACCCTTAAGCAATTAAAGTGTAAAATTATTGCCGGTAGTGCCAATAACCAGCTGGCAACACCACAACATGACCAGTTGCTTAAAGAGATGGGCATCTTGTATGCGCCTGATTACGTTATTAACGCCGGTGGTGTCATCCACGTCTGTTCAGAAGCGACAAACATGTCACTGACTGAAACTGAAAAGCGAGTACGTGACATTTATCACACGCTGGACAAACTATTTGCCCGCGCCGCCGAAGAAAACCGTCCTACCGGTGAACTCGCTGACCAGATGGCGCGGGAAATTATTGAAAGCGCTAAACAGGCTTAACTCATACAACCAAGAATAACTTCAAGCGGGTGTCTCACCCGCTTGTTTTCCATCCGCTGGATCTGCGAGCGGCAGGAAAATCCGGTAGCGACAAGCCCACTGTTACCATAGGAGTTGACCGCCTGCCGCCAGCCCATTTTGTATAGTGCTTTACTGTCCTGCTGATGACTGCGCTCATGACCGAAGGTACCGGCCATCCCACAACAGCCCACTTTCAGGATGTCCAGCTGCATTCCCAGGCGCCCAAACAAGCTTTGCCAATGCTGCGCCGATTCCGGAATAAAGCTCTGCTCAGTACAGTGCATTAATAAACCGTAGTTACGATGGTGTGATGACACTGTCTCGGGCCAGGTTTTATCAATAAGCCACTCGATCACAGTTTTCACTTTTAAGTTTTCCGCCTTTTCTGCTAATGCCTGCTGATACTCATCCCGAAACACAAGCGCTGTAGAGGTATCAACACCAACCAGCTCAATGCCCTGCTCCGCAAGCGGCGCTAACTGTCCGGCAACCTGTTCTGCGGTTTGCTGAAACTCGTTAAGGTAGCCCTTAACGTGCAATGCCTTGCCATGGCCAATAAACGGCAATAGTACCGGAGTAAATCCAAGCCGGTGAGCCACCGCGGCAAAACTTTCAACAACCTGCGCTTCATAAAAACTGGTGAAGGGATCCTGAACAATCACCACAAAGTTCTCGCGCTGAAGGCTGTCACTGGCAAGAATTTGTTGGCTGTCCATTACCACAAAACCCTGTTGCTGCCAGCGACGGGTCAGATTTGGCACCGAAAAAACCGGAGTATCAACGTAGCCAACCAAGTGGCTTAGTACAGCCTTACTGAGACTGTTCTGTGACAGCGCATTCGCGACTCGGGGAAACTTAGCACCGAGCTTAGCGGTTTGCTCAACATTTTTTACTAACCAGTCTTTTGGTGGCCGGGCATAGCGGCTGTAGTAGTGTTGTAAAAAGCGCGCCCGGAATGTCGGTACATCAACACTCACCGGACACTGGTTGGTGCAGGCCTTACAGGCCAGGCATTTATCCATTGACTGTTTAACCTGATGACTAAAGTCGTCGTTATTTCGCCAACGATTAATCCAACGCTTTAATGCAGACGCCCGTTGCTGCACCGGCTGGCTGGCATCAAAACCCTGTTCGCTGTTCAGGCGTAGCCACTCTCGCACCAGGGACGCCCGTCCTTTTGGGGAAAAACGACGATCGCCGCTGACCTTAAAGCTTGGGCACATAACAGCCTGAGTATCGTAATTAAAGCACAAGCCATTACCGTTACAGTCCATCGCATTGCGATAGCTATCACGGACCTGAATCGGTATTTGCCGGTCATAATAACCACGCTTGCGGGCATCAATTGAAACCAGTGCGTGATCGCCGGACAGCGGCGTACAGATCTTGCCGGGATTCAGCTGGTTGTGTGGATCAACCGCTGTTTTTAGCTTGCGCAGTTCAGTAAATAATTGTTCACCAAAAAATTCAGGCGCGTACTCAGAGCGATAGCCTTTTCCATGCTCCCCCCACATTAACCCGCCATAGCGACTGGTCAGGGCTGCTACTTTATCGCTGATCTCGCGCAGCAATTGCTCATCTTCTTCATTGCTTAAATCCAGCGCCGGCCTGACATGTAAAACGCCGGCGTCAGCATGGCCAAACATTCCGTAATGCAGGCCAGCATCATCCAATAGTTGGCGGAATTCGATGATAAAATCAGCCAGCTTTTCAGGCGGCACAGCGGTATCTTCGGCAAAAGCAACCGGTTTGCGCCGACCCTTGGTAGCGCCCAACAATCCCACCGACTTTTTGCGCATTGCGTAAATGGTTTGGATGCTGTCCAGATCATCACAAACTTGATAGCCGATAACACCCTGGTTATCTTTGTCTTTAATCAGCGCGTCAAGGCGACGGCAGAGCTGCTCGACTTTATACTCATTGTCGGCAGCATCGGTACTGGCAAACTCGACCATATTAATACCGTTCATGGTCTGTCCCTCAACCTCTCGCAGCAAAGGCTGGACGGAATGCCAGATAATGTCTTCACGGGCTAAATTCAGTACTTTACTGTCGATCGTTTCAACCGAAGTCGCCTGAGCTTTGACCAGAAAAGGGGCATTGTTTAAAGCGGCCTGAAAGTTACTGTATTTAACATTAACCAGGGTGCGGTAATTGGGAATCGGGGTAATATTAAGTCGTGCCTCGGCGACAAACCCCAGCGTCCCTTCTGAGCCCGCAATCAGCCGTGATAAATCCAGGGTTTGCTGTGCCGGATTATAAGTGTGCTTGAGATCGTAGCCGGTTAAAAAACGGTTAAGCGGGGGAAACTTTTCTTCTATTTCAGTACGCAGCTGAACACAGGTTGCTATTGCCTGCCGATAAAGCTGCCCTACGCTGCCTTCTTGTTCACTGAGTGCTTTTGCCTGTGACAAGGGAATGGGTTCGCTGTCCAGCCGCTCGCCGCCCATCAGAATGGTGGACAAAGCCAGTACATGATCACTGGTTTTACCATACACCAGCGAACCCTGACCGGAGGCGTCGGTATTAATCATTCCGCCCAGAGTGGCGCGGTTACTGGTCGATAAGTCCGGGGAAAAAAAGTAGCCGTAAGGCCGTAACTGATCGTTTAACTGGTCTTTGACCACCCCGCCCTGAACACGTACCCAGCCTTCCTCGACATTAACTTCCAGCACCTGATTCATATGGCGGCTCATATCCACCACCAGGCCGGGGGTTAATGACTGGCCATTAGTACCGGTGCCGCCGCCACGCGGGGAAAAGCTAATCTGCTGAAAGTCCGGTTGCGCGGCCAGATGCAATATTAGCTGCAGATCGTCATTTGTTCGTGGGTATAATACCCCCTGAGGAAGCTGCTGATAAACGCTATTATCCGTTGATGCTATCAGCCGCCCCCCATAGGTGATGTCTATATCCCCCGAAAAGTGTGTCGCTTGTAAGGCCGTCAGGTAATCCCGGTACTCTTTCGGCAAACTACTTTTGGCAACTAATTTCGGGAGATAAGTCATCGTTGTTTCAGTTATCCTCTGCTAAAGTTCAGTGTCTGTTACTGCAAATGATCCGCCAGATACATCCAGGTTTCTACCACGGTATCCGGATTTAGTGATACGGAATCAATGCCCTGTTCGACCAGCCAGGCTGCAAAATCAGGATGGTCAGACGGTCCCTGACCACAAATACCAACGTATTTGCCACGTTTTTTCGCTGCACTAATCGCCATTGCTAACATTTTCTTGACTGCTGCATCGCGCTCATCGAACAAGTGGGCTATAACACCAGAATCACGGTCCAGACCAAGAGTCAGCTGCGTTAAGTCATTTGAGCCAATCGAGAAACCGTCAAAGATATCCAGAAACTCATCGGCTAACAACGCATTTGACGGCAATTCACACATCATAATAACGCGCAGCCCGTTTTCTCCCTGCACTAACCCCTGCTCGCGCAGTAGCTCAATAACTTTGCGCCCTTCTGCCGGTGTCCGTACAAAGGGAATCATTACTTCAACGTTGGTCAGCCCCATGGTACTGCGAACCCGCTTGATAGCCTCGCATTCCAACGCAAAACAATCACGAAACTCTTCTGATATATAGCGCGAGGCACCGCGGAAACCTAACATTGGGTTTTCTTCGTCAGGTTCGTACTGGCTGCCGCCAATAAGATTAGCGTATTCGTTCGACTTAAAGTCTGACATCCGCACGATCACGCGCTCAGGGGCAAAGGCTGCCGCCAGGGTCGCAATGCCCTCGGTCAACTTGGTCACATAATATTCCCGCGGACTGGAATATCCGGCCATCATACCGGTAATGGTTGCCTTTAATTGTTCGCTCTGATCATCAAAGTTAAGCAGTGCCTTAGGGTGTACACCAATCATGCGGTTAATAATAAATTCCAGTCGTGCCAGCCCGATTCCGGCATGAGGAAGTCCGGCAAAATCGAAGGCGCGGTCAGGGTTGCCGACGTTCATCATTATTTTCATCGGCAGGTTCGGCATTTTATCGACCGCCGTTGAGGTCACATCGAACGACAGCTGCCCCTGATAAATGTAGCCGGTATCGCCCTCGGCACAGGAAACCGTCACTTCGTTACCATTGGCAATGACTTCATCAGCATTACCGCAGCCCACCACCGCCGGTATGCCCAGTTCACGGGCAATAATTGCCGCGTGACAGGTACGGCCGCCGCGATTTGTAACAATTGCGGCAGCCCGTTTCATAATGGGCTCCCAGTCTGGATCGGTCATATCGGTGACGAGGACATCGCCCGGCTGTATCTTATCCATTTCGCTTAGATCGTTTAATACCTTGGCGACACCGGAACCAATACGTTGACCGATAGCGCGGCCTTCGCAAATCACTGCACTCTTGTCTTTTAAGGCAAAGCGCTCAATCGCCTGCCCCTGCTGATTCGAGCGCACAGTTTCAGGTCGTGCCTGAACAATATAGAGTTTACCGTCAATACCGTCTTTGGCCCATTCAATATCCATTGGGCGACCATAATGTTGCTCAATAATAACTGCCTGACGAGCCAGCTCTTCAACTTCGTCATCCGTTACCGAGAAGCTAAGTGCCTGACTGGCATTAACATCTTCGATGCGTGTTTGCTTGCCATGTTCTCGATGTTCGGAAAATACCATCTGGATTTGTTTACTGCCCAGATTACGGCGCAGCACAGCCGGCCGCTGTGCTTTAAGCGTGGGTTTGTGAACATAGAATTCGTCAGGATTCACCGCACCCTGCACCACCATTTCACCTAAGCCAAAAGATGAGGTAACAAAAACCACATCATCAAAGCCTGACTCAGTATCAATAGTAAACATCACGCCAGAGGCAGCGATATCACTGCGCACCATGCGCTGCACGCCAGCAGACAAGGCGACACCTTTGTGATCATAGCCCTGATGGACGCGGTAAGATATGGCGCGGTCATTAAATAACGAAGCAAAAACATGTTTAATGGCTTCCATCACTGCATCCAGGCCCCGCACATTAAGAAAGGTCTCCTGCTGCCCGGCAAAGGATGCATCGGGCATATCTTCTGCGGTGGCTGAACTGCGAACGGCAAAACTGAACTCATCGTTATCTTCGCTCAGTTCCGTAAAGGCTTCTTTTATGCTGCTTTCAAAGTTTTCCTGAAACGGAGTATCAATAATCCACTGGCGGATTTTTTTACCGGCTGCTGCCAGGGCAGTGACATCATCAACGTCCAGCGTGTCCAACAGATCGTGAATACGGTCATTAAGCCCGCTCTGCTCGAGAAACTGATTGTAGGCCTCAGCGGTAGTGGCAAAGCCGCCCGGAACTTCAACTCCGGCGCCGGCTAAATTGCTGATCATTTCCCCAAGAGAAGCGTTTTTTCCGCCAACTCGATTAACATCCTGCATGCCAAGTTGTTGGTACCAGATTACATATTCTTGCACGTCACTGTCCTTAAAGTTGCATCGATAACGATAAATTAATTAACATTTTACACTTTGCCTGCTGACAAGTTAATATCTGTCGGCCCATTAGCAAACAAAAAATGGCAAGCGATGCGCACAGCCTACTATATATCTGACGGAACCGCCCTCACCGCAGAGGCCTTCGGAAACGCTTTACTATCCATGTTCCCGGTCGAATTTCAGCATATCACCCGACCTTTTATTGATTGTGAGGAAAAAGCTGAGCAGGTCTGTCGTCAAATACAGCAATCCGCTGCTACAGACGGTGAGCCGCCGTTAATCTTCCATACCTTTGTTAATACGCAGCTGAAGCAGAAAATCATTAGCTGTGGTGGCATTTCCTACGATTTCCTCGAGCAGTTTGTCAGCTCGGTGGAGCAGCAACTTAATGTAAAGGCTCAACCTAAGACCCATCGCACACACGGCGTGCAGAAGAACTATAACTTCCGGGTTGATGCGATCAACTACGCACTGGATAATGACGACGGCAAAAAACTGGATCAGCTTGATCAGGCCGACATCGTGCTTATTGGCGTTTCGCGCACCGGCAAAACACCCACCAGCCTTTATCTGGCTCTGCAATACGGAATTAAAGCGGCCAACTACCCGATTACCGATGATGACGACTTTGAGCGCTTACAACTGCCGCGCCAACTTAAACTGCAGCGCCATAAACTATTTGGTCTGACCCTTGACGCTCAGCGTCTGCATGAAATACGCAGTCAGCGACGGCATGGCAGCCAATACGCATCGATGCAGCAATGCCGTTACGAACTTCAGCAAGTGGAGAATCTTTATCGCCGGGAGGCGGTGCCGTTTATTGATTCAACCCATTTTTCTGTTGAGGAAATCGCGGCAAAAATACTGGCCCAGACCAACTTACAGCGCCATCGCTGATAACAGCGCTGTAAGCAATTTATAATGCCTTATCAGGACGCGTTAGTACTTTCAAAAATCTTATCGGCAGAAGCCGCAACAAAACCACTGTACAGTTCACCACTTTCAGTTTTATAGCGCTTGGCAAACTCATAAAAACACGAGGGGATCTCTACGGTTTCATCGCTAAAGGCCACCGGATGCCGATCAGCCATGGTCGATGACTGCTCAAGACAAACCTCTGGGGAACCTTTTATTTCGCCGCCTGAGCTGTTCAGCTTAAAGCCGGCGCGCTTAAGTTCCTCGTTAACTTCCTCAATACTGTCGTAACCTGGCAGCTGATTAATGCTGACGGTAAAGTGGTTAGCGCAGAAACCAAAGGCAGCCATCCAGGCGGCATACTCACTCTCTTCCAATAATTCAAGATAGTCTGCATGACTGATAGTCCAGTGTGTTCCTGAATACAGAAAATCGTCCCGTTTAACCGCTTCTGGGTCAACCTGACTGACCATAGCCTTGACTTTTTTCTGCAGGCTGTCACTGAACTCTTCTGTCATCAGCTCACTGATAAAAACTTTTGGTAAGGTCGGGTCGTTGTGTTCAAAGTGCTTAGCGCGCAACTTCTTGGCTTCGAAATGATAATCGCCGCCCTCTTTGTAGCCCAAATCAATAAAGTGCTGAGCCAACGCCTCAAGCCGCACCGGAGCAACATCAAAAGTACGAAACGCAACGTGATCATTGACAATATCGTGGCCTTTACCAAGAACTTCGTGAACTTTCGGTGCTGATGGCGTGCGTGAAATATAATCCTGCCATAAACGCTCAAATAACTGCTCTACTTGCTGAGACATGTGCTTGCCGTCCTTCTGCTGGTAATTACTGAACATTAACCCTGGCCATTACGGGCTGCCCGTAATGACTCAGCGACGAGAAACGCCAATTCTAACACCTGATCGGCATTAAGTCTTGGGTCGCACTGGGTACGATAGCGGCTGGAAAGGTCCGCCTCACTGATTTGATACGCGCCCCCCGTGCATTCGGTGACATCTTCACCGGTCATTTCCAGATGAATACCACCGGCATAGGTTCCTTCGGCCTGATGGACCGCAAAAAATTGCCGCAGTTCTTTGTGAATTGCATCAAAATTACGTGTTTTTAGACCATTATCAGCTTTGGTCGTGTTACCGTGCATCGGGTCACTGGACCAGACCACCTGGCGGCCTTCGGCTTTCACCCTGCGCGCCAGCTGCGGCAACTTGTCGGCCAGATTATCGGCACCCATCCGGGTTATCAGTGTCATTCGGCCGGCTTCATTATCGGGGTTTAGCAAGTCCAATAACTGAATCAGCTCGTCGGCATCCATGCCGGGGCCAATTTTAACGCCAATAGGGTTATGTATCCCGCGCATAAATTCGACATGGGCATGATCCAACTGACGCGTACGCTCACCAATCCAAATCATGTGCGCCGAACAATCATACGGCAATCCGGTAAGGGTGTCTGTGCGCGTTAACGCCTGTTCGTATGGCAATAGTAAGGCTTCATGAGAGGTGAATAGCTGGGTTTCATGCAAAGCCGCGTGGGTGTCGGTATTGATGCCCAGAACTTCCATAAACTTAAGTGCCGATTGAATCTGTTCCGCAATTTGCTGGTAACGTTCTTTTAGCGGATTCGCGGCCAAAAAGCCCAGATTCCATTTGTGTACTTTGTGTAAATTAGCCAGTCCGCCCTGCGCAAAAGCTCGTAACAAATTCAAGGTTGCTGCCGAATGGTGGTAGGCTTTAAGCATTCGCTCCGGGTCGGGCTGCCGTGCCTGGTCGGTAAACTCAATGCCGTTGATGATGTCGCCCCGGTAACTGGGCAAACTGACATCGCCAACGGTTTCCAAATCGCCTGATCGCGGCTTGGCATATTGTCCTGCCATGCGCGCGACCTTGGTTACCGGACAAGAGCCGGCGAAAGTCATTACGATGGCCATTTGTAAAATAACTTTAAAAGTATCCCGTATTTTGGGCGCATTAAAATCGCTGAACGACTCGGCGCAATCTCCGCCCTGCAGCAAAAAACCATTACCCTGGCAAACATCGGTGAGCTGAGAACGTAATGCACGTATTTCTTCGGCAAACACCAATGGAGGAAATTGGCCTAACTGCTGTTCCACCTGCTTAAGGTGTTCCGGATTGGTGTAATTGGGTTGTTGTTTGATTGGCTTTGCGCGCCAACTTTGTGCATGCCACTGGCTCATCACTGCATATCCAGTCTGTCGGTTGTAAGGAAGTAACAAATCTAACGGGGATGCTGGTTAAAAGCAATCAGATCCCCGGCCAAAATTAAACAATTATCAGAGCGGCCGACGAGTTAACGCCTGAATGCGATCGTCCAGTGGCGGATGGCTCATAAACAGTTTACTCAGCCCACTGTGTTTACCGTTAATACCAAAAGCCATCATTGAGCCTTCAAGTTTTGATTCCTGGGCGCGCTTTAAGCGCTGCAACGCTGAAATCATTTTGTCGGGGCCGACTAATGTCGCCGCTCCGGCATCGGCGCGAAATTCCCGCTGGCGTGAAAACCACATGACAATTATGCTGGCGAAGATACCGAAAACCACTTCTAACACCATAACAATGCCGTAATAAGCAAAAATACCAAGCCCGCCACCCTGCTGATTATTGCCCCGGGCGGCATTATTAATTGCAGAAGCAATTAACCGCGCCAGAAACATTACAAAGGTGTTAACCACACCCTGAATTAAAGTCAGAGTCACCATGTCGCCATTGGCGATATGGCTAATTTCGTGGGCTAACACGGCTTCGACTTCATCTTCGCTCATGGCCGTCATCAAACCACTGCTGACCGCTACCAGGGACTCTTTTTTACTGCGTCCGGTAGCAAAAGCATTAGCTTCCGGTGACGGGTAAATAGCAACTTGCGGCACCGGGATGTCAGCTTTTTGGGCCTGTCGCTGCACCGTTTTCAGCAGCCATTGCTCGGCCTGGTTAGCCGGTTGCTCTATGACTTTGGCACCGGTAGCTCTTATTGCCATCCAACGCGATATCCACAACGAAACAAAAGCTCCGCCAAACCCAAACAGTGCGCAAAACAGCAGTAAACCGCCGGTTTGCCCCAGCTGATAGCCAGTAGCCCGGCTAATCACATTGTAAACAAAACTGACAACCAGCAGAATTGCCAGGTTGGTGGCTATAAAAAGAGCAATACGTTGCATAAATTCCTCAGTAATACGGCTTAACGATTATCGTTAAACAATATGGGGTCGTTCAGTAAAATACCAAGCTAGCAGGTTAACTTTACAAGGCCGGTTAAAGCGAGATTAACTCACTTAAATCCTGCTGTTGCCAGTTTATCAAGTAAGGTAGCTCGGCCAGACAGGGAGCATTAAGGTGCTGTCGCAGTGCTGCTACATTTTCACCGCGATAATCCATCGCTTGTGGCTGTGTGTCAACTGCAACCCAGCCGGCCAGCTTAATACCCGCCGCAGTTATCGCCCGGGCGGACAATAAGGCATGGTTTAAACATCCCAGCTTTAAACCAATAACCAGAATCACCTCGGCGTTTATCCGTTTAACAAAATCCGGCATATACAAATCATCACCAAGGGGCAACAGCCAGCCGCCGGCGCCTTCAATAACCAGCGCATCGGGCTGCATTTTTGCCAGCTGCTCAAAGCCAGTCAGTAACTGCGCTAACGTTATTGGCCTGCCCGCTTCAGCTGCAGCAATATGCGGTGCAATGGGTGGCGCAAAAGCATAAGGGTTGGTTAATGCATAATCGCAGTTCATTGTCATTGCCTGGCGTAAAATCAGCGCATCAGAATTTTGCCACTGACCCTCCGCCACCCCATCAGTTGCATCGGGAACCCAGTCACACCCGGCCGATACCGGCTTCATGGCTAATGTTTGCTGGCCCAGCTGTTTTAGCTTATCCAGCAAAGCTTTCGCGACCACAGTTTTACCGGCGTCAGTGTCGGTACCGCTGATAAAGTAACTTTTCATTGTTTTCTCAAAGTTAATTATAATTAATGTTTAGTTAACTTGCTTTTCAAAACAAACGGACAGAACCTTCCAGTTAAGAGGCAAGCCCTTTTCTTGCCGATATTTCTCGTAACTGCTGACCACCCGCTGGAAACGTCTGGGTGACAGTAAACCGGCGGCCTGGCGAGGGCCTACATAACTGGCACCGACTCCTTTAATACTGGCCAATAAAGAGCGCAGGTCGGGAAAGTACTGCTGCTGCTCGTCCAGCCGGTGTTGGTAATGGCTGATGCCTATTCCCTCGAGGCAGGTTAAAACCTCCGTTAACGAATGAAAACGCCGGATATGGGGGCGTTCATCAATTTTCCGCCAACAACTGCTAAGTTCGCTAAGTGTACCCGCAACTGGCAGATTGAACACCGCTCGGGCACCAGGTTTTAAAATCCGTAGCGCTTCACTGAAAACTGAATGCAGTGACGGGCTCCATTGCAGCGACAAATTAGCAAAATAAGCATCGACACTGTCATTTTGCAGTGGCAACTGCTCAGCACAGGCCTGCAGCCAGATGTCGTCGGGAAAGTTCTGCTTTGCCTGGCGAACCATACCGGCCGCTAAATCAATACCCAAATAATTGCGGCAATGCTTACCCAGTAATGGTCTTAATGAGCCGGGGCCACAACCAATGTCTATCAGCTGGTCAACCGGCTGCGGCAAATAGCTCAGTAATTGCCGACCAAAATATTGCTGGATCGCATCGTGTTGATGGTAGTTAACCGCCGCTCGGGAAAAGTGCCGGGCAACCTGCTGTTGTTCCGCGGCCATCAGACTGCCCTCCTGTTACCAGAATCGGGCAATAAACGCTCTATGGCAGCAAACAATGCCTCGATATCTGCGCTGGTGTGATCCGCTTGTAAGCTGAACCTTAAGCGAGCAGTCCCCTCCGGCACGGTCGGTGGCCTTACGGCACTAACATGAATATTCGCCTCGGCCAGCTGTCGCGCATAATTAACTGCTTGTGCATCATCGCCAAGAATCCAGACCTGAATTGGTGAACTCGACTCAATGCCTTGTAAACCATGGTGTCTGGCAAGCTGGCGAAAGTACGCTATATTTTCCTTGAGTTGCCGGCGTCGCTGGTCGCCTTCATCACTGCGGATAAGCTGCAGGGACGCTCTGATACAGGCTGCCTGAGCGGGACTAAAGGCGGTTGAGTAGATGTATTCGCGGCAATACTGAATTAACTGCTCAATATCGGCGATGTCAGCGGCAACAAAAGCTCCGCCCACACCAAAAGCCTTGCCAAAGGTGCCGGTTAATAAACGCGTTTGCCGGCGTAGTCTGCCAAAACTAGCTAACCCCTGTTCACCCCAGACACCGAGCCCATGCGCATCATCGAGAAATAACTTTGTGCCGTGCTGATCGACAGACTTTTGCACAGCAACGTGGTCGACATAATCCCCGTCCATGCTGAAGGTTCCTTCGGTTATCAGCCAGTCGTCAGGATCAATGCCGGTACCGGGTATTTGGTTATGGGCAAAACGGCGAAAGCGGCGCCGACTATGCTTTAGCCCATCCAGCAGTGAGGCATGGCAGAGTCGATCGCAAAAGACATTCTGACCAGCCTCAATTAACGTTGTCAGACAACCGTGATTGGCCGCATACCCGCTGGAAAACAATAAGCAAGCCGGCATTCCAAGCCAGTCAGCCAGTTCTTCTTCCAGTGCCTGGTGCTGCAGAGTATAACCACTCAGCAGCGGCGAGCCGGAGCTACCGGCGCCCCACTGAGTCAGAGCCTGTTGTCCGGCCTCGATAACATGCGGATGACGGCTCAGAGACAGATAATCATTACTGGCAAACTGGCCGGCAACTTCATGATAACTGCGAGTTTTCCTTATCCGGTAACGAGCAGACCCATTGCCGCTAGGACGCATCGTAATAGCGTACCGGTTGTTGTTGCTCTTGTACCGCATCCTCTATGACTGCCGCGTGTACCTCATCATCGTATCCCTGATGCGGCTCTGGCTCGATACCCAGCCGTTCGAACAAACGCAAATCAGCATCTGCCTGAGGGTTGGCAGTGGTCAGTAGTTTCTCGCCATAAAAAATCGAGTTTGCACCGGCCAGAAAACATAAGGCCTGTAGCTCGTCACTCATGTTTTCCCGGCCGGCTGATAAACGCACATGTGAACGCGGCATCAGAATACGGGCTACAGCAACCGTGCGGACAAACTCAAAAGGGTCAAGATCCTCAAGCTCGGCAAAAGGAGTTCCTTCGACTTTAACCAACATGTTGATAGGAACACTTTCGGGGTGCTTGGGCAAATTAGCAAGTTGAACCAATAGTGATGCCCGGTCAGAGAGCGACTCCCCCATTCCGACAATACCGCCGGCACAAACTTTCATTCCGGCATCGCGCACGTTTTTCAGAGTCTGCAGGCGATCCTGATAGGTTCGGGTGGTGATAACATCGCCGTAAAACTCCGGTGACGTATCTAAATTGTGGTTATAATAATCCAGCCCCGACTGCTGTAACTGCTTTGCCTGCAGTTCATTCAACATACCCAGTGTCATACAGGTTTCTAAACCCAGTTTTTTAACGCCTTTAATCATTTCGATAAGGTAAGGCATATCGCGATCTTTTGGATTACGCCATGCGGCTCCCATACAAAAGCGACTGGCTCCTTTAGCTTTCGCCGCCTCGGCTTCAGCCAGTACATTCTGCACCTGCATCAGCCGTTCACGATCAAGCCCGGTGTGGTAATGAGCGCTTTGTGGGCAATATTTGCAATCTTCGGGACAAGCGCCTGTCTTAATTGATAGCAAAGTACTCACCTGAACCTGGTTCGGGTTAAAGTGCTGCAGATGGACGCTTTGGGCCAGATAAATTAATTCGTTAAAAGGTTTTTCCAGAAGATCACAAACATCGCTGACTTGCCAGTCATGTCGGGGGTGTTGCATAAAACGCTCGCTTATTATCAGTTCGAATGGTTACCACGGGTCGACTAGCTTATTTTAACAACGTACACTGTCAACTAATAATGCAAACCGTAACTTTACAAGTGGTTATTTTTTAATCTATGACTCTTTTGAACTGGCAACAGCAGCAACACTTTGATCAACAACATCTGTGGCATCCCTATACTTCAATGACCGAACCTTTACCCTGTTTTCACGTAAAGTCGGCTCATGGTTGTGAGATTGAATTATCCTCGGGTGAGGTATTAATCGATGGAATGTCCTCCTGGTGGGCTGCTATTCATGGCTATAACCACCCACGACTGAATCAGGCTGCGCATCGGCAAATTGATAAGATGTCCCATGTTATGTTCGGTGGCCTGACCCACGAGCCGGCAGTCGCTATGGCCGAAAACTTGATCAAGTTAACTCCGCCAGGCCTGGATCAGGTGTTTATTGCTGACTCAGGTTCGGTCAGCATAGAAGTAGCTATTAAAATGGCTCTGCAGTATTGGCTGGCGAAAGAACGGCCGGAAAAAAATCGTTTATTGACGATACGTGGTGGCTATCACGGCGATACCTTTGCAGCGATGTCGGTCTGTGACCCGGTCAATGGAATGCACCATTTGTTTAAGCATGCACTAAAAAATCAGTTATTTGCTGAACGGCCCGAGCTCAGTTACTGGCACGAGTGGCATGACTCAGCCGCTGACAGTCTCAGGCAATGGTTCGGGCAGCACCATACACAGCTGGCGGCCGTCATCCTTGAGCCGGTTGTTCAGGGCGCTGGGGGGATGCGCATGTATCACCCTCAGTACTTACGGGAACTGCGGCAACTTTGTGATCATTACCAGGTACTTTTAATCGCTGATGAAATCGCCACAGGCTTTGGTCGCAGCGGGCAACTGTTTGGCTGTAATCACGCAGATGTTATTGCCGATATTATGTGTGTCGGCAAGGCGCTCACCGGCGGTTATATGACTCTGGCTGCAACTCTGACCCACCGGCATATTGCTGCCGCAGTCAGTGATCCTAAAGCCGGTGGTGCTTTAATGCATGGCCCCACATTTATGGGCAACCCCCTTGCCTGCGCGGTAGCCGCCGAATCACTGGCCATGATCAGTGAGGGCCACTGGCAGCAACAGGTGACAGCGATTGAACAACAATTACAGCAACAACTGCTGCCGCTACGCGAACTGGCTGCAGTAACAGATGTCCGGGTGCTGGGAGCTATTGGCGTAGTGGAATTAGAACAGCCGATTCATTTGGCCAGTGCGCAAGAGTATTTTGTTCGGGCAGGAGTCTGGATCCGACCCTTTGGCCGGTTACTCTATATTATGCCGCCTTACTTGATAGAGGCTGATCAACTGACTCGTCTGACAACGACCATGGCTGAGTTTGTTAAAAGCCGTTAATCAAAGCCAAAAAAGTACAACGAAATAGCGCCAAGGAAGGTGAAAATCAAAATCATAATATTAAGCCACAAGTGCTCACGATCCTGACTGAACAAGATCACATTGATCGCAAAAGTGATGAGGCTGACCAACAGGCCAAATAAACAGGTGATAATAAACACATCACCCAGCGTTAAGTGCCAGTAATCACGGACATTAATACCAAAAACTTCGGTTAATATGGTGGTATGTTCAGGGCGGGCATAATGGAAAACAATCAGCGCAACAACAAAGATTAACCAGCCAAAAATAGATAACCAGCCCAGGACCCGGCTCCAGAAAGAGAGCCCCTTAAGTTCGTCAATACTTCCTAGCTTCATTGTTTGTCATCCAGAAAAACAAGGTTACTCTTGAGTCTGCGCCAAACCGAGGTAACATAGCAACCTTTAACGCAAAATTTTGTATTTCGGAGAGCAGAAACTCATGTCGTATGCTTCGGTAGTTGATGTATTGGCAGGTAAGATCCCGGTTGACGAGACTGTCACCGTCCGCGGTTGGGTCCGTACCCGACGTGACTCAAAAGCGGGTATTTCTTTTATTAATGTTCACGATGGCTCGTGCTTTGATGCCATCCAGGCTGTCGTTCCCGCCGAGCTGCCCAATTACCAGCAGGAAGTTCTTAAGCTAACAACCGGCTGCTCTGTTGCCATTACCGGTGTTGTGGTGCCGTCACAGGGTAAAGGGCAATCTTATGAAATTCAGGCCACCGGCGTAAAAGTCTATGGCTGGGTAGAAGATCCCGACACTTACCCCATGGCGCCTAAACGACACAGCATGGAGTACCTGCGCGAATATGCTCATTTGCGCCCGCGAACCAATGTCACCGGTGCCGTCATGCGCGTTCGTAACACCTTATCGCAGGCTATCCACCGCTACTTTCATCAACATGGTTATCTTTGGGTAAGCACTCCCATTATTACGACCTCGGATTGCGAGGGTGCCGGCGAGATGTTCCGGGTCTCGACGCTGGACTTGATGAATGTGCCAAAGACGGAACAAGGCGGTGTGGACTACAGCGAAGACTTTTTTGGTAAGGAAGCCTTTTTAACGGTATCGGGTCAGCTTAACGTTGAATCCTATGCCTGTTCATTGACCAAGGTTTACACCTTTGGACCCACTTTCCGGGCGGAGAACTCGAACACCAGTCGTCATTTGTCTGAATTCTGGATGGTGGAGCCGGAAGTCGCTTTTGCCGATCTTAATGATATTGCTGACTTAGCCGAGGACATGCTGAAGTTCGTATTTAAGGCCGTACTCGAAGAACGCCCGGACGATATGGCATTTTTTGAACAACGCATTAATGCCGATGCCGTTAAGCGCCTGCGTGCCATGGTGGACCAGGATTTTGTACACATGGATTACACAGAAGCAGTTGAGATTTTGAAAAATTGCGGCAAAACCTTTGATTATCCTGTTGAATGGGGTGTGGATTTGCAGTCAGAACATGAGCGTTATCTTGCCGAGGAGCACGTTGGCGCGCCGATCATTCTGAAAAACTACCCGCGTGATATTAAAGCCTTTTACATGCGCCAAAACGAAGACGGTAAAACCGTCGCGGCGATGGACGTGCTTGCGCCCGGTATTGGCGAGATTATTGGCGGCAGCGCCCGCGAAGAACGTCTTGATGTGCTCGATCAGCGTATCGCCGAAATGAATCTACCTGCGGAAGAATATGGTTTTTATCGTGACTTACGTCGTTACGGTTCAGTACCCCATGCCGGCTTTGGCCTTGGCTTCGAGCGCCTGGTCGCCTACGTAACCGGAATGCAGAATATCCGTGACGTAATCCCCTTCCCGAGAGCGCCAAAATCCGCCGAGTTCTAAGCGGATAGAGTCAGTATCCAGCTTGTCGTTGCAAATGGACTCAAGTGTGTGACCTTTTGGTTACAAGGGCTTGAGTCCATCGGCCGAAAAGTCAGTCGCTGATAACGTTAGTCGCGGCGACGAAAAACTCGCTATAGTCCTGTTCCGGTTTAATCGGCGTCGGCACTGCGGGTGTACCGATGTAGAGAAAACCGACAATCTCGTCATCTTCATGACACCCCAGTTGCTCGCGCACATAATCGTCTTCTGCCAGCCAGCCGGTGCGCCAGATAGCACCAAGATCCTGAGCAAAACAGGCCTGCTGCATCGCCATGGTGGCGCAGGCAACACAAGCCAACTGCTCATTACGCGGTACTTTGTCGTTATCCACATAACGCAGACAGCTGGCAATAATTAAGGGGGCCCTGAAAGGCAGCTGGCCAGCTTGCTCAATACGCTGTTCAGAAAAGTTATTAAGCCGTGCCGCTTGTTGATAGATGTCGCCTAACAGCCCGCGATCACGGCCGCTGAATTCAATAAATCGATAGGGTGACAAATTCATATGATCGGGCACCCGAATGGCCGCTTTGCGAATTAACTCCAGTTGCTCTTCGCTGGGAGAAGGCTCCACCAGGCGGGGCATCGAGGAGCGAGTTGTGAGCAGCTTTAATGCATCCATAATTTTCCTTAAACAATAAATTTGTCACGCTTAGTTACACAATTACTGTGGTTTATCCTTTCTGGATTAGATACAGTTGGCTCAGTATCCGACAATTTATAGCGAGACTGTATGCGGTTTGTAGGCACAATGTTCCGGTATTTGTGGCGTTTTATCAATGGTATCAGAAGAGTACTGTTGAATATTATTTTCTTCGCCCTGGTTATTGGTTTTCTTGCGCTAATCCTGCAGGAAGAAGAACCTATTGTAGTTCCTGAAAATGGTGTACTGGTGATCAACCCGCAGGGGATTCTGGTTGAAGAGAAAACCTATATTGATCCGGTCGACCAGTTCATTAATCAGGCGGCCGGCAGCAGCGAACCGGTGCCTGAAGTTCTGTTATCGGACGTCGTTGAAGCCCTGGAAAAAGCAGCTTCGGATGATCGTATCGGCGCAGTCCTGCTTGACCTTTCCGGCCTTTATCCTAGTGGTATCAATAAGCTACAACGCGTTGCTGACGCGCTGCAGCAGCTAAAGACGACCGAAAAACCAGTCATTGCCAACGGCGATGCCTACGCGCAGCATCAGTATTATCTTGCCGCGCATGCAAAAAACCTTTACTTAAATCCGCTTGGTGGGGTCGCCTTTGATGGTTTCGAATATGGACAAATTTACTTTAAGGGCATGCTCGATAAGCTGAAGTTGAACCCCCACGTATTTAAAGTGGGTGAATATAAATCCGCTGTTGAACCTTTTGTGCGCAATAGTATGTCAGAGCAGGCGCGCCAGGCGAATGACTTTTTATTTAATGACTTGTGGCAAGAATTTAAGCAGGATGTTGTCAATCAACGACAACTGACCGATGCGGTTACCAGTGGTTTGATGGAACCCTATCTGGCGGCATTTAATAACGCTAACGGTAACCTGGCAAAATTGGCGCTGGAAGCCAACCTGGTTGATGCATTAAAAACTCGCGCCGAAGTCCGTAATGAATTAATTAACCTGGCGGGGTACGATGAAGATAAGAAAACCTACCGGCACATTAGCTTTGCTGACTACCTGAACGAAGTTGGCAACGGTAACAAAGCCTTATTGCCCGACGACAGCAACAATGAAATTGCCGTAGTGGTGGCTCGCGGTCAAATTGTCGATGGATATCAGCGAGCCGGTATGGTTGGCGGCGACAGCACCGCGGAGTTAATTCGCAAAGCCCGCCAAAATGAAAAAACCAAAGCCATCATATTGCGTATCGACAGCCCGGGCGGCAGTGGTTTCGCTTCAGAAATTATCCGTCAGGAAGTGCTGGAAGCAAAAAAACAGGGGCTACCGGTTATTGCTTCAATGAGCAGCGTAGCAGCATCCGGCGGTTACTGGATTGCGGCTGAAGCCGATCAGATTTGGGCAGCGTCAACAACCATCACGGGTTCTATTGGTGTCTTTGGCCTGCTGATTACCGCCGAAGACACAATGCAGGCCATTGGTGTAAACAGCGATTCATACAGCACGACGGAAATGCCTTCCATTAATATCTTAGAAGGTATCACCGACGCGCAACGGACAATTTTGCAGCGTTCCACGGAAAACTTTTACGATTATTTTCTGGAAATTGTTGCGGATGCCCGTGATATGACCAAAGCACAAGTCGACGAAGTCGCCCAGGGCCGTATTTGGACTGGTGAACAGGCACAGCAAAGGGGCCTCATTGACAGCTTAGGCAATCTGGATAATGCCGTCGAAGCGGCAGCTAAACTTGCTGAGGTTGATGAATACCGGGTAGTCCGCGTTGAGCAAAGTCTTGATGCCCGCCAACAGTTTCTTGCCGACATGCTCAATAGTTCCAGCGTTAAGAGCATTATCGGTACAGGCAACGATGCGGGCCCCTCACATTGGCTAATGGACAGCGTCACTCAAGTTTTGCGCGACACCCGGTCTCTGCAGAACTTTAATGATCCAAAAAATATTTACTCGTACTGTGCACTCTGCCCTCAACCGCGATAAACTATCGCCAATTTTTCGCGGTTAACGGCAACTGAAATGACAGAACGACGCAAACGGATTTATGTAGCCTATACCGGTGGCACTATTGGCATGCAAAAATCGGCTCAGGGCTATGTTCCCGCGGCGGGACACCTGAGCCAGTGCGTTGAGCGCATGCCGGAGTTTTTCCGTGAGGAAATGCCAGAGTTTACAATTCGTGAATATCACCCGCTGATGGATTCGTCGGACATGGCTCCGGCGGACTGGGTAACGATTGCGCGTGATATTGAAGCGCACTATCAGAACTATGATGGTTTCGTTATTTTACACGGCACTGATACCATGGCTTATACTGCGTCAGCGCTGTCTTTTATGCTGCAAAACTTAGCCAAACCGGTCATCGTTACTGGCTCACAAATCCCATTATCGGCGCTGCGCAGCGATGGACAAACCAATCTGTTAAATGCGCTTTATATCGCCGCAAATTATCCGATTCATGAAGTCGGACTATTTTTTAACAATACCCTTTACCGGGGTAATCGTTCAACAAAAGCTGATGCCAACGGATTTAATGCCTTTGCATCACCTAATTATCCGCCTTTACTCGAGGCCGGTATCCAGATCAGCGTCAATGCAGGTAAGCTTAAAGACCTTGGTCATACGCCTTTAAAAACCATCGAAATGACACCTCAGCCAATTGGTGTTGTGATGCTATACCCGGGGATATCCGCGCAGCTAGTGGGTAACCTATTAAGGCAGCCGGTCAAGGCCTTAATTATTCAAAGTTATGGTGTTGGTAACGCGCCTCAGGATCCCGCTTTACTTAGCAGTCTGCAGCAAGGTATTGAACAAGGATTAACCATTGTCAACTGCACACAGTGTTTCCGCGGTCGTGTTGATATGGGCGGTTACGCTACCGGCAATGCATTAGCTGAAATTGGTGTGGTTTCAGGTTCAGATATGACCATTGAGGCGACGCTGACAAAGCTGCATTATTTATTATCACAAAATTTATCGCCGGACATTATTGCCGAGCGCCTTATTGATAATTTACGCGGCGAACTAACGCTCAAATCATAAAAAATAATAAGAGTATGATGCCATGGAGAAAAAATCGCCTGCCTTTGCAAGTCGACTGGGTTTTATTTTAGCTGCCGCGGGCTCTGCCGTCGGCGTCGGCAACATCTGGGGTTTCCCCACCCAGGCCGCCAGTAATGGCGGTGGCGCCTTTTTACTGGTTTATCTTATTATGATTGCCCTGCTCGCTTACCCGATGTTGGTGGCAGAGGTCACCATCGGCCATATCCGCAGACAAAACCCTATCGAAGCTCTGCGCCATTTGTCCAGTCGGCCTTTTTGGCGTCGTTTTGGTTTTTTAAGCGGTTTAACCGGCTTGCTGGTATTGACCCTGATACTCAGCTTTTATGCGATAGTTTCAGGTTGGCTTGTGGCTTACATGCTGGCTCCCTTGTTGCAGTTAGTCGGACAAGATAGCCTGGCCGACTGGCTTTTGCAGTTTTCCCATACCCGTAACTTATTGACCATGCTCGCCTTTATGTTGCTGACAATCTATGTCGTGCGCTCGGGGGTTAATTCCGGCATCGAGCGTTGGTCACGTCGGTTAATGCCCCTATTGTTTATCCTACTTATCGGCATGGCTGGCTACATTCTGACATTAGACGGCGCGTTACAGGGCCTGACCATGTACCTGATCCCCGATTTTTCGGCAATATCAGACCCGCAGTTAATTATTCGTGCCATGGGTCAGGCGTTTTTCTCTTTGTCACTCGGTGTCTGTGTCATGATGACGTACGGAGCCTACTTATCGGAAAAAGAAAACATACCCAAAACGGCAGCCTGGGTAGCCGGCATTGACACATCAGTAGCCTTTCTTGCTGGCTTACTTATTTTACCGGCCATGTTTGTGGCACAAAACAATGGCGTTGCTATCTATGCCGAGGACGGTTCATTGCTGTCGGCGGACACTCTGGTTTTTAGTGTTTTACCAACGTTATTCGATACCCTCGGCGCAGCCGGGCCATTCGTCGCAATTGGCTTTTTCTTACTCATGGTGATTGCCGCTATTACCTCGTCCATTTCCATGCTGGAAGCTCCCGTGAATGCTTTACGGGAAGAAGCGGGTTGCGAGCGGGGTAAAGGAGTCTGGATTATTGCTGCGGTGGTGACGGCATTATCGACCCTGATTATTTTTTACTTTGATACTCTGTTTACTCTGGTCATTACCCTGAGTACGGTCTACATGCAGCCGATCATGGCACTGATATTCGCGCTGATGCTGACTTGGGTATTGCGTCAGCATAGGCTGTTAAAAGCATTACAACAGGGAGCGCCGGATATTCACAAGTCACTGTTCTGGAAAATCTGGCCCTGGTACGTCAAGTTTGTCTGCCCCCTGTTAATTATCCTGGTTATCTGGCAAAGCTAGATGACCAGGTAATCCATAAACTCATTGACCGGCATATTGTTTAATTGCTCGGGTTGCTGGTAAATAGCAATGATTTTATTGACCCGCGCGGCCGGAAACCGAGTTGCCAGATTATCCGCAAACTTTTTCTGAAGCACTCTGATGCCCTCGTCACGCCGGCGCCGATGACCAATCGGAAACTCTACTTCGATTTTGCGGGTATGGGTACCATCTTTAAAAAACACTTGTAAGGCGTTAGCGATAGAACGTTTGTCAGGTTCGTGATATTCGCGACTGTAACGTTCGTCCTCGATGACAACCATCTTGTCGCGCAGGCGATCAATTTCGGGATGCTGCCGGTGAAACTCATCCTCGTAATGATCTGCCGTCAGTTCGCCATACAATAAAGGCACAGCGGTCATGTACTGCAAACAATGGTCACGGTCGGCGGGATTTGCTAACTCTCCTTGTTTCGAGATTATCCGTATCGCTGAATCATGGGTTGTTAATTCAACCCGTTCGATATCATCGATCCGTTCAGCAACTTCAGGGTGCAGGGTAACCGCAGCCTCACAGGCCGTCTGGGCATGAAACTCAGCAGGAAACGACAGTTTAAATAAAATATTTTCCATCACATAGCTACCATAATCGCGCTGAAACTTAAACTGCCGTTCATTTACCGGCTTAGGCTGTTGATCTTTATTGGTCTGGCTGAACAATACATCATAAAATCCCCATTGAGGTGCCGTCAGCGCTCCCGGAATACCCATCTCTCCGCGCAAACTAATGTCTGCCAGGCGCACCGCCCGTGAGCAGGCATCACCCGCAGCCCATGATTTGCGCGAACCGGCATTGGGAGCGTGACGATAGGTACGTAGTGACTGTCCGTCGACCCAGGCTTGCGAAATCGCCGCCA
Source organism: Idiomarina seosinensis (assembly GCF_044797955.1). Taxonomy (GTDB): domain Bacteria; phylum Pseudomonadota; class Gammaproteobacteria; order Enterobacterales; family Alteromonadaceae; genus Idiomarina; species Idiomarina seosinensis_A. The sequence continues at coordinate 1,294,549 of NZ_CP085211.1, forward strand.
TAATTTGCTCCCGGTCACCACCCCAAAGCCAGGCTGCAACGGCGGTGGACGCGACTTTTACCAGCACAACATGGTCAAGGCCAACCCGGTTAAAGCTGTTTTCCAAAGCCAGTACGCCCTGGATCTCATGGGCTTTTATCATGGCTTCCAGCACCGTCTTCATGGTTAAAGGCGCTTTGCCCCGGGCAACTCGTTGTTGTGATAAAAAATCAGACAGTGCCAGAATTGCACCCAGGTTATCCGACGGATGCCCCCACTCTGCGGCCAGCCAGGTATCATTAAAATCCAGCCAACGAATGATGCAACCAATGTCCCAGGCTGCCTTAACCGGATCCAGTTGCAGCTGAGTGCCCGGCACTCGCGCTCCATGAGGAACCTGGGTACCTGCAACCAAAGGACCTAAGTGTTTACTGCATTCAGGGAAACGCAGTGCCAGTAACCCGCAACCAATACTGTCGGCAAGGCAATGGCGGGCGGTAGTCCAGGCTTCTTCCGATTCAACACGGTAATTTAAAACATAATCGGCTATCGTCTGAATTTCGTCATCGTATGGCGGGCGTTTATTGGTCGAGAAGGTAGCACTCATCATATTCTCCAATTAAAAAAAACCCGGAACCAAGGCGGGTTGTTCCGGGTGTAGGGGAATGGCTCATAGAAGAGCCGTGCGCTGATAATTAAACAATGGAGTAATGAAGTTTAGACAACTTTCCGAAAGTTGCTAAATTTTTAATCAATTTTTTTTTGCGGTTGTAAAAGCGCTGGTCAGGCGACACCCTTAAACAACTGATAAAAGTTGGTAGTGGTCGTTTTAGCAACCTCCTCTACCGTCAGACCTTTAATGTCAGCAACGCACTGAGCGACATCGGCAACGTAAGCCGGCTGATTCTGCTTACCGCGGTGCGGGACAGGTGCAAGCCAGGGGCTGTCTGTTTCAATCAACAGCTTTTCTAAGGGTAATGCTTTAATCACATCACGTAGCTCACTGGCATTACGAAATGAGGCAATACCAGAGACAGAGATATAAAAATCCAGCTCATCAATAGCGCGCTTTGCCATTTCCAGGGATTCGGTAAAGCAGTGTAAAACGCCGCCAGCTTGTTCTGCTTCACCCTGTTTAAGCAGGGTCAAAGTATCTTCCCGGGCATCCCGGGTATGAATAATTAATGGCTTTTTGAGGCGTTGCGCTACATTAATATGGGCAGCAAAATGCTGTTGTTGCAATACCTTGCTGTCGGGTTTGTAAAAGTAATCAAGTCCCGTCTCGCCAATGGCAACAACATCGTTGTGGCTGGCCATAGCATAAAGTTTTTCAGCAACCTCACTTATATCAGTCCGGCTCTCTTCGACATATAAGGGGTGGATGCCGCAAGATACTGATACATCACTGAAGGGCTCAACAACGCTGCGCATGGACTCATAGTCTTCCAGCGTAACAGCAACACACAGCATATGCTCGACCTGGCGTTGCCGGGCATTTTCAATGATTTTAGGTAAATCTTCGCCAATTTTTTCCGCATCAATTTTGTCCAGATGACAATGAGAGTCAACGTACATTAGCACCCCAGCGCTGGTTAAAAATTTCATTAAGAATTGTACCACAATGCGCCTGCTCATCGTGAATCAGGCTACGGATGCGCTGCTCAATATCGTACTGATGCTGATCCAAAAAACTAACGGCAAGCCAACGTTTCTTGTCATTTGTGGCTGGAGTCAGAACCCATTGCACAACCACTTCGGTGGCCTGGTTGTCGGCAGGCTGATCCGGCAAACTCAGTACTAATTCAAACTTATTGTTCAATTGGCTGTTGGCGGTCGTTACATCGGGCGGTATTACTAATAATAAGGGTTCAAAGCGCAGTACAACACTATGCGCTAATTGCCTGCGCGTTTCATAAAAAACACTGAGTGTTTTCGGCGTCGAGTCCGCTACTGAATACATAAGTCGCCCATTGTTGCCAGTTGAGGCTTAACAATAGCGGTAAATTTAATCCCTTAGAATAATGAAACTTCTGCCGTAAGTGTCGGCATTCTGCTACCGCCTGACTGAGCAAACGCTGATTCACGTGCTGCTGTTGATTAAGCTGCCGATACTGCTCCTGCAACCCGGAAAAGTGATAGTACTGCGCTGCAATTCGCTGACTGGATTTCAGCAGATCCTCTAACAGCTGCTCTGTGATATTCAGCCAGGCTTCGGCCTGATCTTTGTTCTTCATCACCGGCACCAACGCCTCACCCCGCAAAGCACTCAACAAACTGGCGGCCTGGGCGTCCTGTTCATCATCACTAGCTAATGCAGGCAACTGCAGATTAATCCACTGTAAGCGACTTTTCAGGGTCGGCAGTAAATGAGCCGCCTGCTCTACCGCCAACAGCCAAAACAGGTCCTCAGGTGGCTCTTCCAGTATCTTTAAAATCGCATTAGCAGCTTGTTCCGTCAATTTGTCTGCCGGGCGAATAATAGCAACTCTGGCCCCGCCCTGATTTGCTGTCTGGGTTGCCTGTTGCTGCAGCTGCCTTACCTGGTCAATGCCAATACGCGTCCCTTCGCCGGCCTCTATCTGCCAGAGGTCAGGGTGAGTACCGGCTTTAAATAACAAGCAACTTTTACACTGCCCACAAGCGCTTTTTGCCGGTTGCCGGCACAATATAAACTGCGCCAAAGTCAGTAAAAATTGCTCACTACCGCGCTGTGGTGCGTGTTGCATATAGTAGGCATGGGCCAGGCGCTGCTGCTGTGCACTATTTACCACCTGCAGCCAGGGTTCCCGTAACCATGGATAACTCATTAGAATAAATTCTCTTCTATAGCCCGCAGGATATCCTGATGCACTTGTTGCATTGGCTGAGATGCGTCAATCACAATAATGGCCGGGCTTTGATAAGCCAGCTGCAGATAACGGTCCCGGGTACGTTGAAAAAATGCCAGATCTTCTTGTTCAATTCGGTCCAGTTCGCCCCGACCTTTGGCGCGCTCCAGGCCAAGCTCCGCAGGAACATCCAGATACAAGGTTAAATCAGGTAAAAAATCCCCCAGGGCGAGCTGCCGGAGTTGCTCGAGTGTCTCGTTGCCCAGTTGCCGGCCACCGCCCTGATAGGCTTGGGATGATAAGTCATGCCGGTCGCCAATAACCCAGCGCCCCTTTTTTAAGGCCGGCTTAATAATTGTATCCACTAACTGAACACGACTGGCATACATCAGCAGCAACTCCGTGGTTGCCTTAACCGGCTCTTGCCATTTTTTTTTCAGCAGTTCTCTTAGTTCTTCAGCCAGCGGCGTTCCGCCCGGCTCACGCACCGTTTCCGGGCGTATGCCTTTGGCCTGTAAGTGACTGACAATACTGGCTATAGCTGAGCTTTTTCCGGCCCCTTCCAGGCCTTCGATAGCAATAAATTTTCCGTTCATTAGACTCCTACTGGTTTAGTTGGTATTTGCGTACAGCCCGGCGGTGTTGTTCCAGCGTTTCAGAAAACACATGGCCGCCTTTTTTGTCTGCCACAAAGTAAAAGTAATCAGAACTGGCCGGGTGCGCGGCAGCTTTTAGTGACGCCGGCGAGACCATCGCAATCGGGGTCGGCGGTAAACCATTGATGCGATAGGTATTAAACGGCGTTTTTGCCCTTAAGTGAATGCGCGTCAGGTTGCCGTCAAAGTCCGGAATACCATAAATGGTTGTTGGATCGGACTGTAGTCTCATACCAATTTCTAATCGATTAGCAAACACACCGGCGACCATCGCCCGCTCACCATCCTGTCCTGTTTCCTTTTCAATTATGGATGCCAGGATCAGCAGTTCGTAGGGGCTGTCCACCGGGCATTCGGCGCTGCGCTGCTGCCAAATTTCCTGCAATGGCTGCTGCATAGCGTGGTAGGCCCGTTTAAGTACTTCGTAGTCGCTTGTAAAGGCCGTATAATGATACGTTTCCGGTAAGAACAACCCCTCGGGTGAGGGATAATCCTGAACAAAATCCAACTGGGCCTGCAGCGTTTCTAAATCGTTGCCGGCAAGCTGTTTTTTCAAAAAAGGCTGTTGTTGTAATTTGGCCACCCACTGCCGCAAGGTCTGCCCTTCAACCAGAGTCACCGCAAACTGCTTTTCCTCGCCTCTGGCGAGCTTCTCCCAGACAGTAAACCAGGTGTGTTGAGGATGGATTTCATAGGCGCCCGTTTTAATTTGATTGATACCAATCAGCACCTGACTTAGCCGGTAATCAATCCGGTTGGCAGGGCGCTGCCAATGCCGGTTAATTTTAGCGACAATCACGCGTGCGCTGTCACCCGGCTCAACCACAAGCAGCAACGGCGTTTGTCCCTGTGAGTCGGCAAGTGGCTTATGCAAATAATTAATAGTCGCCCCATAGGCCGCCGCGCAGAAAACAATTAATACAATGACAGCAATCAGTAGCTTTTTCATGAAATCAGAGCGGTTAAACCCGTCGGCAGTTGAGTAGTTAAAACATTACCATTTAACCGCGCAATTGGCACGGCTCCGCGAACAGAATTGCAGATAAAAGCCTGCTCTGCCTGCCACAAATGCGGCAACTTAAAGTCTCCGACATTTACCTGACCCAACCACTTGTGCGCCAGTATCACCTGACGGGCGACACCATCGACACCACAACGATGCAAAGCCGGGGTATACCATTGTCGTCCCTGGCGCCAGAACAGGTTACCCTGACAAGCCTCGATTAGATACTGCTCTTGATCCAGTACCAGTAAATCATCCAGCTGGCGCTGTTCCCGCTCCTGTGCCAGTAGCACCTGTTCCAGTCGATTGAGGGTCTTTAAGCCGGCTAAAGCAGGTTGCCGGCCCAGCCTTAATTCGGCAACCTGAACCTGTCGCAGTGCCGGCTGCGCGGTTGGCAGCGGTGACTTCACCCAGTAATGATTCGGTAACGAGGAGGACGGCGGCAAATACCCCCTGCCTCCACTGCCCCGCGTAATAATAATCTTTACCACGCAGTTCTCATCAGATGAGACCACCTTAGCCAGCATCTGATCCAGCTGTTGCCGTGTAGGAGCAGGCAGTTGCAGGCGCTCACAGGCTAACAGCAAACGCTGACAATGATAGTCCCACCAGCACGCTCGTCCCGCCGTTATACGAACCGAGGTAAAATGCCCGTCAGCAAATTGTAAGCCGCGATCGAGGTTCTGTTCTCCGGCATTACCATTAATCCAGACAGAGGGTGTCATCAGTTATGCAGCCTTACTTTAAAATCTTTAAAAAACGCGGCGCAGCAAAACAAAAAGGCAGCCTGTTGGCTGCCTTTTGTCGCAGAGAGAATTCTCATACGTTACCTTACTGAGACACTTTAATTAGTCGTCAGAGTGGTTTGTAACGTAATCGATAGCGGATTGTACCGTTTTAATTTTTTCTGCTTCTTCGTCTGGAATTTCAGTTTCAAATTCTTCTTCCAGCGCCATAACTAATTCAACTGTATCAAGCGAATCAGCACCTAAATCGTTTTCAAACGAAGCTTCAGGCTTAACTTCTTCTTCTTTAACGCCCAGCTGTTCAACGATGATCTTTTTTACGCGTTCTTCAATGTTGCTCATGATAATAAAATCCTTCAATAGTCGTCACGAGTGTGAAAATTGGCCGTAGTGTAGTTAAACCAGAACCAATAATAAAGCAAAAAATTGTTAAAAGTGAAGAGGTCATACCCCTGTTAACCGACCCGTTAGCTAACCGGCCTGCTAAACCATGGCCATACCACCGTTTACATGAATCGTTTCGCCGGTGATATACGCAGCTCCTGGTGATGCTAAAAAGCTAACTGCAGCGGCGACTTCTTCCGGTTTACCCAAGCGTTCAGCCGGAATGTTAGCAAATATGGCCTGCTTTTGCTCATCGTTAAGGCTTTTGGTCATATCCGTATCGATAAAGCCTGGTGCTACACAGTTAACTGTAATGCCGCGACCAGCTACTTCTTTCGCCAGAGACTTAGAAAAGCCAACCAGACCGGCTTTAGCCGCGCAATAGTTTACCTGACCCGGATTACCAGTAGTGCCGACCACCGAACTGATGTTAATGATTCGGCCCTGGCGTCTTTTCATCATACCCCGAATTACCACTTTACAGACCCGAAAGACAGCTGTCAGGTTGGTATCAATGACCGAGTCCCACTCTTCGTCTTTCATACGCATCATCAAATTATCACGGGTGATGCCGGCATTATTTACCAGAATATCAATGCGACCTTGTGCTTTTTCAAGCTCTTTTATCGCTGCCGCTGTCTGTTCACTATCATTAACGTTTAGAGCCATACCCTGACCCTTATCGCCAAGATAGGCAGAGATATTTTCAGCACCCTGCTCTGAAGTTGCAGTGCCGACAACATAGGCACCCTGAGCTGCCAGTGACTCAGCAATGGCTTTACCGATCCCGCGGCTGGCGCCGGTAACCAGTGCAACATGATCTGTTAAAGACTGCATTAACTCTCCTTAAGACGTTACGTCAGTAAATGCGTCACTGCTGTTTAAGGCTGAACAGTTAAACGCTTTAGTAATCCGCTTATTTAGTCCGGTTAATACTTTGCCCGGACCGACTTCGTAGGCGTTTTCGATACCCGACTGAGCCAGCGCTTCAATGGTTTCTGTCCAGCGTACGGGACAATACAGCTGCCGTACCAGTGCGTCCTTGATATCCTCAGGGGTATCGTTGCTGGCCACATCGACGTTGTTAATTACCTTAACTTCAGGCTTTTTAAAGCTTACCTCGGCAAGAGCGGTTCGCAACTGCTCTGCCGCTGGCCGCATTAACGCACAATGCGACGGCACACTAACCGGCAACGGCAACACCCGCTTAGCACCCGCTTCTTTCAGCGCAATGGCGGCCCGTGCAACGGCGTCACTATGGCCTGCGATAACGACTTGCCCGGGCGAATTATAGTTAACTGGTGTGACAACTTCACCGTTGGCTTGTTGCCGGCAGATATCGGCAATAGTGTCATCCTCAAGGCCAATAACCGCTGCCATTGCCCCGATGCCCGGCGCTACGGCGTTTTGCATGGCTTCGCCGCGTAAGGCCACCAAACGTACTGCGGTATTGAAATCCAGTGAACCAGCACAGACAAGGGCCGAATACTCGCCAAGACTGTGGCCGGCCATTGCGGTCACCGAATCCAGTCCTTGCTCTACCGCCAGACGGTAAAGAGCTACGCTGGCAGTCAGTAAGGCTGGCTGAGTAATCCGGGTGTCGTTAAGCCGTTGCTCAGGGCCTTCCTGGGTAATGGCCCACAGGTCATACCCTAATTCATCGCTGGCTTCATTGAAAGTTGCTTTAATCCGGGTGTACTGTTGCGCCAGATCCGAAAGCATACCAACGCTTTGTGACCCCTGACCCGGAAAGAGTAATGCGGTTTTTGTCATATTAGCCTCTTAATACTTAACCAATGCTGAACCCCAGGCAAAACCACCGCCAAAAGCTTCCAGTAGTAACGTCTGGCCGCGTTTAATGCGCCCGTCCCTTATGGCCCAATCCAGAGCAATAGGTACTGAGGCTGCCGAGGTATTGCCTGTTTCGTCCAATGTTACAACCACTTGCGACATTGGCATTTTTAATTTTTTTGCAGTTGCCTGAATAATCCGTAAATTCGCTTGATGAGGTATCAGCCAGTCCAGCTGTTCTGCTGTCATATTGTTGGCTTTGAGGGTCTGGCTGACTAACTCACTGAGTTTGGCCACGGCGACACGAAAGACCTCGTTACCTTTCATATACATCCAGCTACTTTCTACTGTACCCTCAGCACTTAAGCCAGTAGTTAAGCCAGCACCGGTCCGCTGCGGCTGTTTAGCTCCCAGCAGATGACCGTATTCGCCTGCGCTGTGTAAATGTGTGGATAACAGTCCGGGCTGTTCACTGGCCTGCAATACAACCGCGCCGGCCCCGTCGCCAAATAAAACGATGGTATTGCGATCATCCGGGTCACATAAGCGCGCCAACACATCGGTACCGATAACCAGCACTCGCTGGTGCTGGCCGCTGCGAATAAATTGATCAGCAATGCTCAACGCATAGATAAACCCAGCACAGGCCGCGCCGATATCAAAAGCCGGAATGCTACTGACACCCAGTAACTTTTGTATCTCGCAGGCAGCACTGGGAAAGGCATGTTCGGCCGAGGTGGTTGCCACCACAATCATATCGACATCCCCGGCTTCCAGCTCGGCTGCCGCTAAGGCGGATCGCGCTGCCTCATAGCCAAGCGTTGCAGCTGACTGATGGTTTGCTGCGATGCGACGTTCTTTAATGCCGGTTCGTTCCGTAATCCATTCGTCAGAGGTATCAACCCGCTGCGAAAGGTCATCGTTTGTCAGCCGTTGCTCGGGCAAGTAATGGCCGCTTCCAACGATTTTTGAATAACTCATATAGGTACTTAATGTTGTTCTAACAGGACCGACTCAACCCGATCTTTTATTCGTTCGGGTAGCTGCGCGTGTGCTTCTGTTACTGCTTGTTTTATGGCACTGCCAAACGCTTTACTGTTAGCACTACCATGACTTTTTATAACCACACCGCGTAATCCTATCAAACTCGCACCGTTATAGTGGTCGGGCTTCAATGGTTCCCAGGATTTTTGCGTTCGTTTTTGCAAAAACCGGAAAAACCAGCGGTACATCCAATGTGACATCAAGGCAGATTTCATCTGCTCAACGATTAATGTTGCCAAACCTTCACAACTTTTTAGGGCGATATTGCCGACAAAACCGTCACATACAATTACATCTGCCTTGCCGCTGAACAGGTGGTTGCCTTCGATAAAACCACGATAGTTGACATGTTCAGAAGCAGATAATCGCTGCGCAGCGTTTTTTACTACATCGTTACCTTTTATATCCTCTTCGCCCATATTTAACAGCGAAACTTTAGGGGACGCACTGGATTCGATAACTTGTGCGGCGACGCTACCCATAACACCGAACTGAAACAGCGTTTCGGAATCACAACTGGCATTAGCACCAAGATCCAGTAAGTAGGAGCGGCCACCACGGGCATTAGGTAACGCCGCCATTAATGCCGGACGCAAGACACCGGGCAGAGTTTTTAACTGGAAGTAGGCCTTCGCCATCAGCGCGCCGGTGTTACCGCCACTGACCATGGCATCAGCTTCGCCTTTTGCCAGTAATTGCAGCGCAACGCTCATCGATGAGTCTGGTTTAGAACGTAAAGCCTGGCCCGGCTTCTCATTCATTTCGACAACCTGATCGGCGTGGATCAGCTTCACTTGGGGATGTTCAGATAATTGAAATTGTTTTAATAACGGCAGAATAATGTCTTGCTGGCCAACCACCAGAAACTGACACGATTTGGATGAAGAGATGTATTCAGCAAGCGCCTCAATAACAATAGAGGGGCCATTATCGCCCCCCATTGCATCGATCGCCAGGGTAATTTCAGGCATGGCCTGATAATTACGGATTAACGACCTTACGACCTTTGTAGTAACCATCAGCTGTTACATGGTGACGACGATGAGTCTCACCAGAGGTAGGGTCAACCGACAGTGTGGGGCCGCTGATTGCGTCGTGTGAACGACGCATGTCGCGTCTTGAACGACTTTTCTTACTCTTTTGAACAGCCATTTACGCTATCTCCTAGTTATTTACGCTTTAATTCCTGCAACACAGAAAAAGGGTTTTCAGAGGATTCATCAGAACCTTCATCGATTTCGCCCCAAGTCATTGCGTCGCGGTCTACCGGGCAATCCTTTGGCTCGTGTCTGGCAACCAAAGGTAACGCCAAAATTAATTCATCCTCAATCAACCCATGCAGATTGACTTCCCCAAACTCGTTAACCTCTACGCCTTCATAGCGCTCGGGTAACTCTTCCAGGTCCTGCTCAGAGGAAACAGGAGCATACGCAAAACGCGTGCTGATATCAACCGGAAATGGCTGATTACAGCGCTGACAGGTTAACTTAACGGCCGTTTTTGCTGTGCCACTAAAATAACTGATACCTTGCTCGTCAACCGCAAACTTAACTTCAACTTCCAGGTCCTGGTGACTTGTTTCTGCCAGCATCCCCTGAAATCGGGTCAGCCTGGTGGCAGGCACCAAACCATCGAAGGTTTGCTTTTTATTCGCACTTTTTACGGGATCGGCGGTTACCGGAATTCTTACCTTTTGCATAGCGGACGAAGTCTACCTTATCAATGAGGGTTTAAGCAAGCGGATTATCCCTTGCCAGTGGGTTTACATCGTGCTTTCGTAACATTTTTAACAACTCAATACTGGGCAATCCGATCAAGGTGTTAGGATCGTCGCCTTTTAGACTAGTAAACAGACTGATACCCAGGCCTTCGCTTTTAAAACTGCCGGCGCAGTTCAGTGGTTGTTCAAGCTGTACGTAGCGGGCAAGCTCGTCACGGCTCAGGTCACTGCGAAAATTAACTTCAAAGGGCACACAAATGGTTTCGGCTGTATCGCTGCGAGTATTATACAAACTCAGCCCGGTTAAAAAGGTCACCGTTTTGCCGACAAAACCAGTTAATTGCTCTATCGCCCTTTCTGCAGTGATCGGTTTACCCAGGATCTGTTGTTCGAATAATGCAACCTGATCAGAACCGATAACCAGAGCGTCGCCCAGGTCAGGAAGTTTGTCGATGGCGGCCCGCGCTTTTTGTTCTGCCAGTCGTTGCACTAACTGGCTGGCGCTTTCTCCGGCTTCAGGTGTTTCATCGATAGCCGGCTTACAAGTTTGATAATTCAGCCCCAGTTTATCAAGAATGGCTCGCCGATAAGGCGACGATGAAGCTAAAACAAGCGTTAATCCGGCCATACGTCCCCCTTAATTAAAGCTGGCAGCTGCTGCAGCTGGCTTATCACATGAACGGCACCGGCGGCTTTAAGCCTGTCGGCATCATGAACACCAAAGTCAACACCAATAGCATGCACACCGGCGGCTCTGGCCATCTGCATATCATGGACTGAATCGCCGACCATGATGGTATCGCGCTCGCTTACCTGAAATTCCTGCATTAACTGATGCAGCATTTCAGGGTCAGGTTTACCGCAGGTCTCATCAGCACAACGCGAACCATGAAATAAGTGGCCCACCCGAGTTTCCTGCCAAACACGATCCAGACCTCGGCGAGCTTTACCGGTCGCTACTGCAACGCCATGCCCACTCGTTCGCAGTGCATCCAGGGTATCGATCGCATCACTGAACAATGGTGTTGGGGTGGTATTTAAATCCACGTACTCGTCACGGTAACGTGCCAGAAACTGGCTTTTTTGATCATCGGGCAACTGGCCAAATAAACGCACCAGCGCCGGCTCGAGGCTTAAGCCAATGATATCTTTAACTGCCTGCTCTTCCGGTACCGACAAACGCACAGCTTCAGCAGTAACCCGCATGGCAGAAACAATGCGGGCTACCGAGTCCATCAGGGTGCCATCCCAGTCAAAAATGATCAGTTTGGAAAATTGCACGTGTGACCCTCTAAATTACGGTTAAGGTGTCTAGAAAGTGTTGCAACGAAGGCTCTAGTGGCGCCTCAAACTGCATTTCTTCAGAAGTTTTTGGGTGCGTTAATTTCAGCTGCCAGGCATGCAAAAACAGCCGTTTTAAACCTTTGTCACTCACTAGCTGCTCAAAGTCATTGTCGCCATATTTGGGGTCACCCGCAATCGGGTGTCCTGCATGCAGGGCATGCACTCTTATCTGATGAGTACGCCCGGTAACCGGGGATGCTTCCACCAACGTTGCCTGTTGGTAGCGTTGTCTGATGCGAAAGCGCGTATGAGACGGCTTACCCGCCGCATCAACTTTAACCAGCCGCTCACCCGACTGTAAGGTGTTTTTCAATAAAGGTGCTTCAATGTTACGACAGTTCTTTTGCCACTGACCGCGAACTAACGCTAAATATTGCTTTGTCATGGTCTTTTCCCGCAGCTGCTCATGCAGACCTTTTAAAACGGCCCGTTTTTTAGCAACCATAAGCAGCCCGCTGGTATCCCGATCGAGACGATGCACCAGCTCTAAATGCTGTTCTTGCGGGCGTAACGAACGCAACGCTTCGATCAGCCCGAATTTAAGCCCGGAGCCACCGTGTACTGCCATACCAGCCGGTTTATTAACCACCAGCAAAGCATCGTCTTCATAAAGGATGGCGTCTTCCAATGCTTGCACATGCTTTAAATTGGCCGAGGGTAACTCGGGCCGTTCTGACAGTTTTACCGGCGGAATACGAATTTCATCCCCCTGTTGCAGCTTGTAATCCGGTTTAATGCGTTTTTTATTGGCGCGGACTTCGCCTTTACGCACTATCCTGTAAACCAGTGACTTCGGTACCCCTTTTAATTTCGTCATAAGGAAGTTATCGATTCGCTGGCCTTGTTCTTCGCTGCTAACCTGGTGGAAGCTAACCTGTGTCTGTATCATTTTCATTTGGCGGATTTTACCATTATCCTTGCGAATATGCAGCGAAATTGTTACTTGTGTTCGACACTAAGTCTATGAAATAATGAAGTGTCGAAAAGTAAGCTGTTGGGAAAAGAAGATATTAAATGCACTAGGCGAGCTAGGCACCAACAGGACGACAAACAGTAAAAACTTGTTTTCGCGCAATCGAAAACGCTCGGTAACTTCTCCACGTCAGCATACGATGTCAGTCCTTTTGTTAGTAAACGAGACGGCCTTGAGATGTTGAAAGCACGGAGTAACAGTAGCAAAAGTCCAGAGCGTCATTTCCGGTTGTAGATTAAATCTAATCGCGACAGTATGACACGTAACAGTAGCCGAGTCGCTTTGTTACACGCACAGTCAAACCAATTCTTGTTACACGTTTTAAAACGGGTAACGCTGCAGGAGCCGTAACAAACGGCCTGCCGCAAACAACAATTTAACGATAGTGCATAAGCGCTGCACAATAGCGTGTCATGCTGTGGCCTAAAATTTGAGTCACAGTAATGAAAAGAATGTTAATCAATGCCACGCAGCTTGAAGAGTTGCGTGTTGCTCTGGTCGACGGCCAGCGCCTCTATGACCTGGATATCGAGAGCCCGGGTCACGAACAAAAGAAATCCAATATTTATAAAGGTAAAATAACTCGTATAGAGCCCAGTTTAGAAGCTGCCTTTGTTGACTATGGAGCCGAACGCCACGGCTTTCTTCCCCTTAAAGAAATTGCCAAAACTTACTTCCCGAAAGGCTACACCTTTCAGGGTCGTCCTAATATTAAAGAGGTCGTGTCCGAAGGCCAGGAAGTTATTGTCCAGATTGATAAAGAAGAACGTGGACAAAAAGGCGCAGCCTTAACCACCTTTATCTCGCTGGCCGGTAGCTATTTGGTATTAATGCCCAATAATCCCCGCGCCGGAGGTATCTCCCGCCGCATTGAAGGCGATGAGCGCTCAGCCCTTAAAGAAGCGCTGAGCGAGCTAAACGTTCCTAAAGAAATGGGCTTAATTGTTCGTACTGCTGGCGTTGGCAAATCGAAAGAAGAGCTTGAATGGGATCTTAATGTCCTGTTGCATCACTGGAATGCGATCAGTACAACAGCTAACGAGCGCCCTGCCCCATTTTTAATCCATCAGGAAAGCAACGTAATTTTCCGTGCTTTGCGGGATTATCTAAGACGGGATATTGGCGAAGTTCTGATTGATAGCCAAAAGGTTTACGACCAGGTCCGTAACCACATTCAACTGATACGACCCGATTTCTTAAGCCGGGTGAAGTTGTATCAGGGCGATGTTCCGTTATTCACCCATTATCAAATTGAAAGCCAAATTGAGTCAGCTTTCCAGCGGGAGGTTCGGCTACCGTCCGGCGGTTCGATTGTCATCGATCCGACCGAAGCCTTAACCTCAATCGATATTAATTCGTCCAGAGCCACAAAAGGCGGCGATATCGAGGAAACTGCGTTACAGACAAACCTTGAGGCGGCTGAGGAAATTGCCCGTCAGCTACGCTTACGCGACTTAGGTGGTCTGGTAGTCATTGACTTTATTGATATGACCCCTGCCCGCCATCAACGGGATGTCGAAAATCGCTTAAGAGACAGTCTGGCGCAAGACCGTGCGCGTATTCAGGTAGCCCGTATTTCACGCTTCGGGTTGCTGGAAATGTCACGTCAGCGGCTGCGTCCGTCGTTAGGCGAGTCTTCCAATAACGTTTGCCCCCGTTGTAACGGTCAGGGTTCTATTCGCTCGAGCGAGTCTTTAGCGTTATCTATTTTACGATTAATCGAAGAAGAGGCCATTAAAGACAATACCATACAGGTACAAGCTCAAGTTCCTGTTTCGGTGGCCACTTATTTATTGAATGAAAAACGCGCCGCTGTCAACGAAGTCGAGCAGCGACACAATATTAAGGCCGTCATCATTCCTAATCATCACCTGGATACTCCACATTTTGATGTGACCCGTATTCGTGATGATGAAGTTCCGGAGGCCTCAAGTTTTCAGCTGCAGCAGAAGCCAGAGCGCGATGAAAGCGTGGTTATTACACTGACCAAAGATCGCCAGCAGATTGAAGAACCCGCACTTAAAGGGTTGCAGGCCCCCGTAGCACCAACTCCGACAGCTCCTACTGCGCCCGTTGCAAAAGACGCAGTTAGTCCAACGATGCCATCGCTATTAACTCGTCTCAGTCAGTGGCTAAATAAGCTGCTGAAAAAGAGTGAACAAGAGAAAAGCACAGAAACTCCGGCAGAAAAAAGCAGCGAAGATACTAAACAGCGCAGTAACCAGCGTCGTGGCCGGAATAATCGCGGTGGTAACCGCAATTCGCGCAACCGTAATCGCAAACCGAACGAACAGCGTCAGGCAAGTAAAGAAACAGCGGAGACAGCTGTCGATAAAACCGCTGAGGATGCTAAAGGCAGCGACGACAAACAGGACACCCGTGCGTCCGGCAATCGGCGTGGTAATCGCCGTGGTCGCAATCGTACGCGTCCGGCCCGCAAGCCGGAAACTGAGCAACAACCGGCTACCGAAGCTACTGCTGAGGCTACACCGGCTAAAGAGCCTGCTAAGGAGCAACAGCCACAACAGCCGAAAAAACGGCGTCAGCAGAAACCTATGGAGCGCTCAGTACGGATCAAGCCATCAGCCGGCCAAGCTGATGAACAACCGCAGAGCGACACTGCAGCTAAATCTCAGCCGCTAACCACAGCGCCTGAGACAGAAGTTACGACGGCTGCAGAGCAACACCAGCCGAGCCCTGAAAAGCTGGCCTCTAAAGTACGTGACCCACGGTTGCAGGCGGCTGCTGAACTGATTGAGAAAGAGCAGCAGAACCAGCCCCAGGCCGCGGCTGAAAATAACGTAGAAGAACCGAGCCAGGAAACCCAGGCGCCGCAAGCGCAAGTCAAACCTGAACCCGAGGTTGAAACTTCGCAGGAAGCTAAACCAGAAGCTAAACCAGAAGTTAAACCTGAGGCTGAGCCCAAAGCTGAATCAGTGCCAGAGGTGCAGCCTGAAACCGAGGCTGAAGTTGAGCCGGAAGTAGAGACTCCCCCAGCGGCAGAATCAGCACCTAAGGAGTCGGTGGAACAGGAAACACAAGAGCCTCAGACTGCTGAAAAAGCGCAACCCGAGGCCAAGCCCGAGCGTAATCGTTCGCGTCGCTCACCGCGTCACCAGCGCGCTGCAGGGCAAAAACGGAAACGTGACAAGCAGGCAAATGCTAAAGCTTCTGCCGACCAAAGCCAGCCCGTTTATCCGGCTCAGGCTCGTGCAAAAGCATTCGCCGATATGACTAAGGCCAGCTCAATTCAGTCTAATCAAGCTTTTAGTCCGTTGCCGGTCGCTGCCGATGCAGGCCGCCCACAATTTACTAAAGATGAGCGTGTTGCCATGCTGGAGCAGGCACGCTCCAGAGCGGCTGCAGAAATGACAAAGTGCTCGTAAGAGACAACTGAACAAAAAAAGCCCCGTTAACGCGGGGCTTTTTTATGGCTGCCGTTGGGGTTGCCAGGCTACTTAATCTAAACTGATCAGTGGCTGGTTTTTTTCCAGTGTGCGTAAGCCAATACCTTTTACATCCAGCAATTGTTCCAGCTCGGTAAAACCACCCAATTGTTCACGTAACTGAATAATTTGCTCTGCTCTTTTAAGGCCAATACCAACCATTGCTGCGGCAAGCTCCTGCACCGAAGCGGTATTAATATTCAGCTTTTGTGACGCTTCCTGTGCGGCAGCTGCCTGTTGAGTCACGGGCGCGCTGACAAAACTAGCCATTACCGGCGCTGTAATAATACTACTCAGCACCAGGCTGGTTGCCAGCACCGTCATTGTTTTCCTTAACATAGAAAGTTTTCCTTATCAGTCGCTGCCAGATGCAGCAATCAGACTATAGATAAAAGCTCCTGAGTTGCCACTGATAGCCCAGACAATGCGAAATAGCGGATAAAAATTTACGTATTATGCAGGATTGATTTCATTAATAACGTCCAGCACTGCCTGATGAGGATTATCGGCCTGAGTTATCGGTCTCCCAATAACCATAAAGTCGACTCCACAAGCTACCGCCTCCGCCGGTGTTAACGTCCTTTTTTGATCGTCTTTGTCTGCACTGGCCGGTCGAATTCCCGGTGTCATCAGTTTGAACTCTGAACCTAATTGAGCGCGCAACAGTTGCGCTTCTTTTGCCGAGCAAACAACACCATCTAATCCGGCCTGTTGCGACAGCTTGGCCAACTTAACCACTTGCTCGTTAACCGGGCGCCCAACACCCAGGCTGACCAAATCATCATCATCCATCGACGTCAGCACGGTCACCGCAATCAGTAAAGGCGGCTGTTCAAATTCACTTAGCGCCTGCTTCGCAGCCTGCATCATTTTAACGCCGCCACTGGCATGGACATTGACAATATCAACGTGCAAACGCGCAGCGGCAGCTACCGCTTTCGCTACAGTATTAGGAATATCGTGGAACTTAAGATCGAGAAACACCGAAAAGCCTTTATCCACTTGTTCAGTCACCCAGTCCGGCCCCTCAGTGGTAAACAGCTCTTTACCCACTTTTATTCCTACTTTTTGTGGGTCCAGTTGCGAAACCATGGCATCTGCCTGCACCCGATTATGGTAGTCAAGGGCGACATAAATTTTTGGTAAGTTCATAAGATTATTCACCGTCTAGTCCTATAATTGGTTTTGTTGTGTTCCAGCTTTTACAGCTGGGGCACTGCCAGTACAATGTATGCCCTGCGAACCCACAATGGCGGCAGCAGTATTTCGGGCGCTGGCTGATATGCTCGGCAACCATACTCTGCAGAATTTTAAGGCTTTCGCGCGCATTACCGACGTCTGCAGCACGGATATGAAAATCCATAAGCTGGCGAAAGCCCCGCATGGTCGGATGATTTACCATGTTTTTTCGTAAAAAACGCTCAGCTGCCTGACCGCCCTGGGTCTGAAAGATATATTCAGAAAGCGTGATAACCGCGCTGGTTCCGGCATCTTCTGCCACACAGTCCTGTAAAAACTCCACATAAGGCAGAGTATCGCCCATGGCGCTGTAAACTTGCTCTAATGGCTCAAGTACTTCGCAGACAAGAACTTTGTCCTGCTGCAACACGCGTTGATAATTACTCACTGCCTGGGGGTAATTCATTTGGCGGGCATAAAGGTGACCGAGCGCAATACTTGCCCGTACACAACGGGTATCGTGCTTCAGAGCTTTCTTATAGTGCTTAATGGCAGCTTCAGCACCAACATCCAGCTCAGCGAGTTGACAATACAGTTGCGCGATAACGGGTTCGACGCCGGCCTGCTCTTTACTTAATCGCAAAGCAACTTTTATCGCTTTGTCCCACTCATGGGTCGCCTGAAACAGCTCTAATAAGTTTTTACGGCTACGGGCACGGAACGCTTTGTGTTGCTGCAGTCCGGAAAACATTTGTTCGGCGCGGTCATAAATGCCGGCAGCCAAATAGTCTTTACCTAACTCAAACATCGCCGTTAAGCGATCGTGTTCAGCTATATTGGGTCGCGAGGTTAAGTTCTGATGAATTTTTATGGCGCGTTCAACTTCACCACGACGGCGAAATAGTTTGCCCAGCGTCCAGTGGGTTTCCAGGGTTTCACTATCGACGTCCAGTAACTCAACAAAGAGATCAACGGCCTTGTCAGACTGATCCGACAGAAGCAAATTCAGCCCGGTGGCATATTGTTTCGAGAACCTTTGCTGTTCTTTGCGTTCTTCGCTGCGCACACTATTGCGTCCCATGAACCAGCCATAGGCGGCGGCAACAGGGAGCAATAAAAACAACAGCTCAAGCATCGCAATTAATCCTGTGACTCATCCGCGCTATCGTGTTTGCGTTTTAATGCCACATACTTTTTTAACAGACGGTTATAGCCAAATTTCCATTTTAATAAAGCAAAAAGGTAAAATGCGACAGCGATGATAAAGCCGAGACCCAGAAATATCCCGGCGACGGCCGCAACGGAAAGTTGACTCTCAAAAATCAAAAAGTTGACCGTCACCTGGCTCGCGTTTTGTGCGCCAAAACCCAGTGCGATAAAAAAAATGATCAGAATGGGTATAATGAACAATAATTTTTTTAACATTTGTGTCCCTACTCGTCCTGTTAAGAATTTTCATACGCCCATAAAAAAACGGCATGCCAGTATAGCATGCCGTTTTTATCATTCGAGCGCAAAGCTTAAGTTAAATTGTCGACTCGTTCGCGGAGTTCTTTCCCCGCTTTAAAGTGCGGAACATATTTACCTTTTAACTCAACTCGTTCGCCCGTTTTAGGATTACGCCCAATGCGGGGCGAACGATAATGCAATGAAAAGCTACCAAATCCGCGAATTTCGATACGCTGACCATGAGCCAGGCTTTGTACCATCTGTTCAAGGACCTCTTTGACTGCAGACTCAACCGTTGCAGGGGGAAGATCCTGATACTTCAGTGCTAACCGTTCAATCAACTCTGATTTTGTCATTACCTTACCTCCTGCCAAACGTTTAAACGGCTGTGTTAACAGCCGTCTTATAGGTTTTAGTCGTCAGTTTTAGCGGCTTTAAATGCTTCAGCCATTGCGCTGTTCAGGCCTGAGCTGTCTTGTTGCTTGTTGACTTGCTCAACCGCTTCTTTTTCTTCAACTTCATCTTTCGCACGGATAGATAAGCTGATAACACGGTTTTTACGATCAACACCCATGAAGCGTGCTTCAACGGAATCGCCAACGCTCAGTTCAGTTGATGCGTCTTCGACACGGTCGCGTGAAATATCTGCGGCGCGAACGTAGCCTTCAACGCTGTCTGCCAATTCAACTTTAGCGCCTTTAGCATCGACTTCAGAAACGGTACCTGTAACAACAGTTCCTTTCTTATTAGCTGCTAAATAGTTGTTGAACGGGTCTTCTTCAAGCTGTTTGATGCCCAAAGAAATACGCTCACGCTCGGCGTCAACTTGCATTACAACGGCAGTAACTTCTTCGCCTTTTTTGTAATCGCGAACCGCTTCTTCACCGGTTGCGTTCCAGCTGATGTCAGATAAGTGAACCAGACCATCAATACCGCCGTCAAGACCAATAAAGATACCAAAGTCAGTGATTGACTTGATCTTACCGGTAACTTGCTCGCCTTTATTGTGGTTTTTAGCAAACTCTTCCCATGGGTTTGGCTTACACTGCTTAAGGCCAAGAGAAATACGACGACGTTCTTCGTCGATTTCCAGAACCATAACTTCAACAGTATCATCCAGGTTAACAACCTTAGAAGGGTGTACATTTTTGTTTGTCCAGTCCATTTCGGAAACGTGTACCAGACCTTCCACACCTTCTTCGATTTCTACAAAGCAACCGTAATCAGTCAGATTCGTAACACGACCGGTTAAACGGGTACCTTCTGGATAACGATTAGCGATATCTGCCCAAGGATCTTCGCCTAACTGTTTCAGACCCAGTGAAACGCGCGTACGTTCGCGGTCAAACTTAAGTACTTTAACAGTGATTTCATCACCAACATTGACAATTTCGCTGGGGTGCTTAACACGCTTCCAGGCCATATCAGTGATGTGTAACAGACCGTCTACGCCACCTAAATCAACAAATGCGCCGTAGTCAGTAAGGTTTTTGACGATACCTTTAACTTCTTGACCTTCCTGCAAGTTTTCAAGCAGCTCTTCGCGCTCTGCACTGTTTTCTTTTTCAATAACAGCACGGCGTGAAACGACAACGTTGTTGCGCTTCTGATCCAGCTTAATAACTTTGAATTCCAGGTCTTTGTTTTCCAGGTGAGTTGTTTCACGTACTGGACGAACATCAACCAGAGAACCTGGTAAGAAGGCACGAACGCCACCAAGGTCGACAGTAAAGCCACCTTTAACTTTACCAGAAATAATACCGGTAACAGTTGCGTTATCTTCGTATGCTTTTTCCAGCTGCAGCCAGGCTTCGTAGCGCTTAGCTTTTTCGCGTGAAAGAATAGTTTCACCAAAACCGTCTTCAACTGCATCCAGAGCAACATCGACTTCATCACCGATTGCTACTTCAAGTTCGCCTTCAGCATTGCGGAATTGTTCGGCTGGGATAGCACTTTCAGATTTAAGGCCTGCGTCGACTAGAATAAGATCTTTTTCAATACCGACGATGGTACCTTTAACGATGGAGCCCGGGCGAGTTTCGACTTCTTTTAGGCTTTCTTCAAACAGCTGTGCAAAATTTTCTGACATATTAAATAACTTCGCTTTTTAATGACGGCCACTGAACATCCTGTACAGCGGGGTTATGAATAAAGTCTGCGGGTATCCTTACAGCAGACACCTAAATAATCAGGCAATGACAACATTGCCTGATTAGCTAGTCCTGTGGCAATTTGCTACGCACAAATGCCAAAATTTGTTCCATTACCTGCTCCACGCTCAATTCTGTCGAATCAATATATAGCGCATCTTCAGCTGGTAATAATGGCGCGACACTGCGTTCGGTATCACGTTTATCGCGCTCTTCGATTTCGCCTATTAATTGTTCAATATTAGCATCAAAGCCTTTTTCTCGCAATTGCTTATAGCGCCGGTCGGCTCTTTCCTGTGCGGAAGCGGTTAAAAATACCTTAGCATCGGCGTCGTTAAATACTACCGTGCCCATATCGCGGCCATCTGCAACCAGACCCGGATTTTCTTTGAATGCTCTTTGGCGTCGCAACAAGGCTTCCCGGACCCGCGGTAAGGCAGCAATCTTTGAGGCCATATTGCCGACTTTCTCGGTGCGGATGGTTAAAGTCACGTCCTCACCTTCAAGAATGATGTGAGTTAAACCATCATCCTCTTGCGCTTCAAATTTAACGTCGAGATCCACGGCCAGGGCGGCCAGACTTTCTTCATTGCTTTCGGAAAAATCATGATGCAGTGCGGCCAGCGCCAACACCCGGTATATGGCCCCGCTATCCAACAGGTGCCAGCCTAATTTTTCCGCTAATAAACGACTTACGGTGCCTTTGCCCGAGCCACTTGGTCCATCAATTGTTATAACTGGCGTATGCGCTGTCATAGAATCCTCTGTTACGCTCCCTATCGCAATGATTAGCGGCGCAATTATACGCGCTCGTTAAATTTTTGCACCCTAAGTTAGATGACAAAGCCGTGAAAATTCGCTAAAAAACTGTGGGTAGGTTTTTGCGCAACAGGCCGGATCATTAATGCTGACACCTGCCGGCGAAAAAGAAGCCAGGGCAAAACACATTGCCATACGGTGGTCATCGTAAGTGTCGACCGTTGCATGCTGCCAGCGTTCGGGGGGAGTTATCAGCAAGTAGTCAGACCCCTCTTCTACCGTAGCTCCGGTTTTTCGCAACTCTGTAGCCATAGCCGCTAATCGGTCGGTTTCTTTCACTCGCCAGTTAGCCACATTTCGTATTGCCGTTGTACCCTTTGCAAATAACGCAAGAGGCGCTAAAGTCATACTGGCGTCGGGTATGGCATTGCCATCAAAATCAATAGCCTGCAAGGGCTGCCCTCCGGTAACCCGGATAGCGTTTGCAAAAAATTCGACATCAGCACCCATGCGGCTGACGACTTCAGTAAAGTCGACATCCCCCTGAATAGAGTCTTTTCCCACCCCTTTAATGGTCAGGCTTCCACCACTAATAGCGGCTGCCGCCATCCAGTAACTGGCACCACTGGCATCGCCCTCGACAAAGTAATCACCCGGCGAGCGCAATGACTGTTTACCGGGAATAAAAAACTCCTGCTCAGAAACCGTGTCAATACGCACACCAAAATCGTCCAGCATGGCCAGAGTTAAATCAATGTAGGGCCGCGAAACAATATTTCCGGTCAAGGTTAAACTGGAGTCTCCCGCTAACAGCGGTAAAGCAATTAACAAGGCACTGATGAACTGGCTGGAGACACTGCCGTCAATGCTGAAGTGGCCGGCCTGAAGCCCTCCACACACTTCCACAGGCGGATAACCCTGCTGGCCCAGATAGCTGATGCCGGCCTGTTGTTGCGCCAGACTATCAACCAGATCTTTGACGGGCCGCTCGCGCATGCGTGGGTCACCGTCCAGGCGCAGTTGTTGATCGTCGTTTAAAGTTGCTGCTAACACCGCCAGTAACGGCCGCATTGCTGTACCGGCGTTACCCAGCTGCAAAACTTGCTGCTGTGGCTTCCAGCGACCGCCGCAACCGGCCACCGTCACCTGAGTATGATTGTCCACTGTCAGGCCGACACCCAAAGCATTTAGAGCGTCCATCATGCGGGCGGTATCGTCACTGCGCAACATGTTGTGCAATACCACAGGCTGCCGGCACAGCGCTGCTAACAGTAAGGCCCGATTAGCAATACTCTTTGAACCGGGTAAAGTAACTTCGCCGCTGCAAGGTACCACTGACTGCAGCCTGAGTGTATCCGGTAACTTCGACATGATTAATTCTTGGCTGAAGCGATGCGATTCATGGCATCAATAAAGGCCTGATTCTCTTCCGGCAAGCCAATACTAACCCGCAGGTGATTAGGCAGACCATAGCCACCCACCGGCCGGACGATAACACCCTGGTGCAATAATTTTTGGTAGATTTCGCCGGCATCAGGCCCCACTTCGATAGTCAGAAAGTTACCGTAGGAAGGGATATAATTATAGCCATTTTGCTGGCAAAACTCAGTTAACTGCTGCATCCCCTGCTGGTTTACCCGGACCGCTTTTTGCAAATACTCATGGTCGTCCAGTATCACTTCTGCGGCTTTTAATGACAGCGAATTTACATTAAATGGCTGTCGGATGCGGTTCATCAAATCAGCGATTTCCACGCTGCTGACCGCATAGCCTGCTCGTAATCCGGCTAACCCGTAAGCCTTGGAAAAGGTCCGTGATACCACTAAATTGGGATAGTCATGCAACCATGCAACGGATGGGGCTCGTTCATTCTCAGGCACGTATTCTGAATAGGCTTCGTCCAGCACCACCAACACCCTTGACGGGACCTTATCTAAAAAGCTCTGTAAAGCTTCAGTGGTTAGAAAGGTGCCGGTTGGATTATTTGGGTTAGCAACAAAAATCATCTTGGTTTTTTCGCTAACAGCCGCTGCCATTGCATCCAGGTCATGGCCATAATTACGGGCCGCGACAGACACCCCCTTAGCGCCGATAGCCTGAGTAACCAGTGGGTAAACAACAAATGCATGTTGCGAATAAATCACTTCGTCTGCAGCACTTACAAAGGTACGGGCTAATATTTCCAATACATCGTTAGAGCCATTGCCAAGAGTAATTTGTTGCGGCTGTACTTGATGTAACGCGGCCAATTTACTTTTTAAATAAAAGCCATTAGCGTCCGGGTAACGAATTAACTCCTCGACTTCGGCCTGCAACGCCGTGCGGACCTTTCCACTGAGTCCTAACGGATTCTCATTCGAAGCAAGCTTAATTACTTTTGCTAAACCCAGCTCGCGTTGTAACTCGTCCATGGGTTTGCCTGCCTGATAAGGCTGTAATTGCCGTACGCCTGGGTTAGCGGCGGCTTTTGCATCAAATACTGACATAATAACGACCTATTGTTGTTATAGTTTGCGTTGAAATTCGTCCATAAACTGAATTAAAGCGTGTACCCCTTCCTCCGGCATGGCGTTATACAGGCTGGCTCTCATGCCACCGACAAAGCGGTGTCCTTTTAATCCTGACAGGCCCTGCGCCTGCGCTTGTTGCAAAAAGCGTAGCTCCTGCTTTTTGTCAGCCAGCTGAAAGGGAATATTCATGATTGAACGGTATTCTGGCTGCACTTCATTACGATAAAATTCAGACTGATCCAGGTACTGATATAACAGTTCTGCTTTGCGATGATTCCGCCGTCCCATCTCCTGTAGTCCGCCAATTTCTTTAAGCCACTTAAAGACTAAACCGGACAGGTACCAGGCAAAGGTATTAGGGGTATTATACATTGAGCTACTCTTAGCCTGGATTTGGTAGTCCATAATTGAGCTCAATTCAGTTTGCGGTGTCCCCAATAAGTCCCGTTTAACTAAAACCACGGCAAACCCTGAGGGTCCGATATTTTTTTGCGCACCGGCGTAAATTACTCCAAACCGGCTAACATCCAGGGGCTCTGATAACAGATTCGATGACATATCTGCCACCAACGGGGCGGCAATATCATCCGGAATTTGGTGCAGCGCGATACCATCAACGGTTTCATTGGGGCAATAGTGAAAGTAAGCGGCATCTTCAGACAACTTCCAGTCACTCCGTGGTGTCAGTGCTTTGCCATTAGCTTGCTGCTGCTGGCCACCTACCACATTAACCCGGTTAACAAACTTTTCCGCTTCGCGGATGGCATAACCGGACCATATGCCGCTATCAAGATAATCAACGGTCGCTGACTTACTGGCAATGTTTTGTGGTACGGCAGCAAATTGTCCGCGACCGCCCCCTTGCAAAAACAACACTTCGTAATCGTCCGGTACGGCTAACAAATCGCGCAGATCCTGTTCTGCCTGACGGGCCATTTTTACGTAGGCGGGGTCCCGGTGCGAAAGCTCCATCACCGAAACTCCCTGCCCTTGCCAGTTTAACAATTCCTGCTGCGCCTGCTGCATGACCTCTTTAGGTAACATCGCAGGGCCGGCAGAAAAGTTAAACAAATCAGTCATCCTGGCCAGCCTGCTCGTCTGTCGCTTCGCTGGCTTCGTTTTCCAGCGCCGCGATTTCATCGTCTTCCATTTCGTCAATTCGTTGCAGGCCAACGACTTTTTCATCTTCACCGGTGCGAATCAGACGTACCCCCTGGGTATTACGGCCAACACTGGACACCTCGTTTACCCGGGTGCGCACTAAAGTACCCTTATTACTGATCAGCATAATTTCATTGCCGTCGATAACTTCCATAGCACCAACAACATTGCCGTTGCGTTCGCTGACTTTTATTGACAGTACGCCTTTAGTAGCGCGGCTCTTAGTGGGGTACTCAGCTACTGATGTGCGCTTACCAAAGCCGTTTTCCGTAACCGTTAAAATGGCCGCCTGTTGGTCTTCGTAACTGCGCGGCACGATTAACGATACCACCCGCTGCTCTGGTTCAAGTCTGATACCACGAACGCCGGTTGCGGTCCGGCCCATCGAGCGTACCTGATCTTCTTTAAAGCGGACCACTTTTCCGGCGTCAGAGAACAACATAATTTCCTGGTCTCCGTCGGTAATATCCACGCCAATAAGCTCGTCGTCGCCATTCAGGTTCAGGGCAATAATACCGCCGCTACGCGGCCGTGAGTATTCGGCTAGTGGGGTTTTCTTAACCGTTCCCATCTGGGTAGCCATAACCACAAACTTATCTTCCGGGTAATCACGAGTTGGCAAAATTGCGGTAATGCGCTCGTCATTTTCTAACGGCAGCAAGTTAACTATAGGCTTACCCCGCGCCGCCCGGCTGGCCAGTGGCAGTTGGTAAACTTTCATCCAGTAAATACGGCCGCGGGTCGAGAAGCACAAAATGGTGTCATGGGTATTAGCCACCCACAGCCTTTCGACAAAGTCTTCATCCTTCATTTTAGTCGCAGCTTTACCCTTACCACCGCGTTTTTGCGCTTCATACTCGGTTAAGGGCTGATATTTTACGTAGCCCTCATGGGACAGTGTCAGAACTACATCTTCTTCGTTGATTAGATCTTCCATGCTGATGTCGTGAGTCGCTGCCGTAATCTCAGTGAGTCGTTCGTCACCAAAGTTACCGCGCACTTCGATAAGCTCCTCGCGAATCACTTCCATCAGACGTTCCGTTGAACTCAGAATATGCAGTAGCTCAGCAATTTGGTCTAAGATCCCTTTGTATTCTTCCAGAATCTTCTCATGTTCCAGACCGGTCAGCTTGTGCAAGCGTAGATCCAGAATTGCCTGCGCTTGTTCTTCGGTCAGGTAATAGTTACCGTCACGAATACCGTATTCAGCCGGCAGATGATCCGGACGCGCGGCATCAACACCAGTCGCTTCAAGCATGCCGGCCACATTACCCAGCAACCAACTGCGGGCAGTTAAAGCGGTTTTAGCTTCAGCCGGCGTTGGCGACTGACGAATCAACTCGATGATTTCGTCAATATTAGCCAGAGCAATGGCGAGACCTTCCAAAATGTGGGCGCGTTCGCGTGCTTTACGCAGTTCGTATACCGAACGTCGGGTAACCACTTCACGGCGGTGACGGATAAAGGCATTAAGCATATCGTAAAGGTTAAACAGCCGCGGCTGCCCTTTATCCAACGCCACCATATTGATGCCAAAAACGACTTGCATTTGGGTATTGGCGTAAAGATGGTTTAAAACAACTTCAGCGACATCGCCGCGGCGAATCTCGATAACAATGCGCATGCCGTCTTTATCGGATTCATCGCGCAAACCAGTGATACCTTCTAAACGCTTCTCTTTTACCAGCTCGGCGATCTTTTCTATTAACCGGGCCTTGTTAACCTGATAGGGAATCTCGGTCACAATAATGCTTTCGCGGCCGGACTTTTCGTCCACTTCGACGTTTGCTTTAGCCCGCAAGTGAATGCGTCCGCGGCCTGTTTTATAGGCTTCGATAATGCCCGAGCGTCCGGAGATACTGGCGGCCGTTGGAAAATCCGGACCAGGAATGTATTCCATCAGTTCATCAATGGTAATTTCAGGGCGATCGATCATGGCCAGAGTGCCATTGATCACTTCGTTTAAATTATGCGGCGGAATATTGGTTGCCATACCAACAGCGATACCTGACGAACCATTAACCAGCAAATTAGGAATTCGGGTTGGCAAGACATCGGGAATGCGTTCTGTGCCATCGTAGTTGTCAACAAAATCAACGGTTTCTTTGTCCAGATCCGCTAACAGCTGATGCGCGATTTTCTGCATCCTGATTTCGGTGTAACGCATCGCAGCGGCTGAGTCACCATCTACCGACCCAAAGTTGCCCTGACCATCAACCAGCGTGTAACGTAGCGAGAAAGGTTGCGCCATCCGCACAATAGTGTCATAGACTGCCGAGTCACCATGAGGGTGATATTTACCAATGACGTCACCGACGACCCGAGCTGATTTTTTGTATGGTTTATTGAAATCATTGCGCAGTTCGTTCATCGCAAATAACACGCGACGGTGAACGGGTTTTAATCCGTCACGTACATCAGGTAAGGCACGGCCAACAATTACACTCATAGCGTAATCGAGGTAAGAGCTCTTTAACTCATCCTCAATGTTGACGGGTGACACTTCTCTGGCTAAATCGCTCATATATTTGTCCCTAAAAAATCCGCAAGTTCGTTGTTATAATGATCTCCCTATTGTACCCATACCAAACCCATCTCGCACCCTCTTTTTAACAATCACTGGCTGCGGTATGCTAGGCATACTGTAATTGCCCGGCTGTTTACTAAACACCGCCCGAACCTGAGTAACCAAAATGACCGTAAAAGAAAATAACCTGAATGACTCGAACGTCGATAACGCTGAAATCGATAAGTTTTCAGCGTTGGCCTCCCGTTGGTGGGACCCTCAGGGTGAATTCAAACCCTTACATCAAATTAACCCCTTGCGGCTGGACTTTATTGAACAACACAGCGACGGTCTGTTCGGTCGCCGGGCAGTGGATATCGGTTGTGGCGGTGGCTTACTAAGTGAAGGCATGGCAGCCCGGGGGGCTGATGTGAAGGGAATAGACCTGGCGGAACAGTCGCTCGAGGTGGCCCGCCTGCATGCGCTTGAGAGTCAGTTAGAGATTAGCTACCAATGTATTTCAGCAGAACGCTTTGCCGCACAACACGCTGAGCAGTTCGACGTTGTCACCTGTCTGGAGATGCTGGAGCACGTTCCTGATCCCGAATCGGTTGTGCGTGCCTGCGCAGCTCTGGTTAAGCCGGGTGGAAAAATATTTTTTTCCACCCTGAACCGAAACCTCAAATCCTGGCTATTAGGTATCGTTGCCGCCGAGCACGTTTTACGTTGGGTCCCCAAAGGCACCCATGATCATCAGCGTTTTATCAAGCCATCGGAACTATTAAACATGACCGATAAGGCGGGTTTGCAGCCAATTGCAATGAGCGGCATTGTTTATCACCCGTTAAAAGGGTTTCAGCTGCAAGCCGATGACGTGGATGTTAACTATATCGTCGCTCTTTATAAACCTTGTTAAGTTAGCCGAACAAAAGGAAAGGCCATGAGTAAAACGAGCGACGTTAAGCCCGTTAAAGCGATTTTATTTGATCTGGACGGTACGTTACTGGATACCGCTATGGACTTAGGTGCAGCATTAAATCATGTCTGCCGCTATCATGGCCGGCCCGAGGTAGCTGAAGAGCTGTTCAGTAAAGTAGCCTCGCATGGTTCGCGCGGTTTGTTAGAACTTGCTTTTGCCGATCATATGGAGGATTTGCAAAGCAACCAATACCAATCACTAAAAAACCGCTTCTTAAGCCACTATGAGCAAAACATTGCGGTTCATTCAAAATTATTTGACGGTATTAGCCAGTTACTAAGCACCCTGGCTAATGCCAATATCGCGGTGGCGATTGTCACTAATAAACCCCATGCCTTAACACAGCTGTTATTGCCTCATTATCCCGAGTTGGCTGCCATCGAAATTGTCGTCGGTGGCGATACCCTGGCGGTGGCAAAGCCTCACCCTGATCCTCTGCTGCATGCCGCTAAACAACTGCTGGTTGATAGCGACCAATGCATTTATGTTGGCGATGCCGAGCGTGACATTGAAGCCGGACGCAATGCTGGTATGGTTACCGTACTGGCAAATTATGGCTATATTAACGATAGTGACCAGCCGCAACGCTGGGGCGCAGATTACACCATTGAACACCCGCTCGATCTGCTAAACATTCTGGCCATTAGTGAGCGCACTCATTAATGGTCGCACTTAGAACCGGTAATACTAAAAATCTATTTTGAAAGTCCAAAAAATTATAGCGCCCCATGCTTCTGCGCAAATGCAAGCAGCTAAAGACTTGCGTAGCGACGGCGCTTTTTGCAAGCGGTATTTGCGATTATTTTCATGCGATTTCACTTGATCACTGCCCCTGTTAATTCTAGCATACGGCTTATACCAAACCCCTAGATATTGTGCCTATTCCATAATCAGGGGCTTTTTTGCACAATATCTTGTGTTCATCCAGCATAACAAATAGATAAAGAGCAGCGCCAAATGAACGATCAACTTTTTGTCACCAAACGCAATGGTCAACGCGAACCGTTGAATCTTGATAAAATTCACCGTGTCATCATGTGGGCTGCGGAAGGTCTGCACAATGTATCGGCTTCTCAGGTCGAGATTAAATCGCACATTCAGTTCTACGACGGCATAAAAACTGAAGACATCCATGAAACCATCATAAAAGCAGCCGCCGACTTAATTTCCGAAGAAGCTCCTGATTACCAGTATATGGCCGCACGACTGGCGGTTTTCCATTTGCGAAAACGCGCTTACGGTAAGTTTGAGCCACCGCGCCTGTTCGAGCATGTTAAAAAGATGGTGGCAGAACAACGCTACGATAAGCACCTGCTGGATGACTACAGTGAGCAGGAATTCGATCAGATGGACGAGCTGATCGACCACTGGCGTGACATGAATTTTTCTTATGCCGCGGTAAAACAACTGGAAAATAAATATCTGGTACAAAACCGTGTCACCGGGGATATTTATGAAAGCGCGCAATTCCTTTATATTCTGGTAGCTGCCTGTTTGTTCGCTAACTATCCAAAAGCCACCCGGATGGATTTTATTAAGCGATTCTACGATGCGACTTCAG
Source organism: Idiomarina seosinensis (assembly GCF_044797955.1). Lineage (GTDB taxonomy): Bacteria > Pseudomonadota > Gammaproteobacteria > Enterobacterales > Alteromonadaceae > Idiomarina > Idiomarina seosinensis_A. The sequence goes on from NZ_CP085211.1 coordinate 1,324,717, forward strand.
AGTTTAAAATTTCCTTACCGACACCGATTATGTCAGGCGTCAGGACACCCACGCGTCAGTTTTCGTCCTGTGTGCTAATTGAAGCCGGTGATAGTCTTGACTCGATTAATGCCACGGCCAGCGCTATTGTTAAGTACGTTTCCCAGCGTGCCGGGATTGGTATTAATGCCGGCCGCATCCGCGCCCTGGGTAGCCCTATCCGGAACGGCGAAGCTTTTCATACCGGCTGTATCCCGTTTTACAAGTACTTTCAGACAGCGGTAAAAAGTTGCTCTCAAGGTGGAGTCCGCGGCGGCGCTGCGACCCTGTTTTATCCGCTGTGGCACCTGGAAATCGAGAACCTGCTGGTATTAAAAAATAACCGCGGTGTCGAAGAAAACCGTGTTCGCCATCTCGATTATGGGGTGCAGTTTAACCGCTTAATGTACCAGCGCCTGGTAAAAGATGACTACATTACCTTGTTCAGTCCGTCAGATGTACCCGGCCTGTATGATGCGTTTTTTGAAGATCAGGCGGCCTTTGACCGCTTGTACCTTCAGTATGAAAATGACGACAGCATCCGTAAAAAACGGATTAAAGCTATAGAGCTGTTTGGCTTGTTCATGCAGGAACGAGCGAGTACTGGCCGTATCTATGTACAAAACGTCGACCACTGTAATACCCACAGTCCGTTCGATGCTAAGGTAGCGCCAATTCGCCAGAGTAACTTGTGCCTGGAGATTGCTTTGCCGACCAAACCTCTTAGCCATGTTAATGATGAAGAAGGCGAAATTGCCTTATGCACCCTATCGGCATTTAACCTGGGCAAAATTGAAAAGCTGGAAGATTTTGAAGAGCTGGCCGAGCTTGCAGTACGTGCCCTCGATAGTCTGCTGGATTATCAGGAATATCCAGTACCGGCAGCTTACAACGCCACCATGAACCGTCGTACCCTGGGCATTGGCGTGATTAATTTTGCCTACTATCTGGCTAAGCACGGGGTTAAATATTCCGACGGTTCTGCTAATGCTCTGGTACACCGAACCTTCGAGGCGATGCAGTATTACCTGATGAAAGCCTCGGTGCAGTTAGCAAAAGAAAAAGGTGCCTGTCCGAAATTTAATGAGACCACCTACTCGCAAGGCATTATGCCAACGGATACTTACAAAAAAGATCTGGATGCTTTTTGCAACGAGCCGCTGCAGCTGGACTGGCAGCAATTGCGCGAGGACATCCGTCAGTACGGCATGCGTAACTCGACGCTGTCGGCGCTTATGCCATCAGAAACCTCCTCGCAGATTTCAAACGCGACTAACGGTATTGAGCCCCCTCGTGGCTTTGTCAGTGTCAAAGCGTCCAAAGACGGCGTAACTAAGCAGGTCGTGCCTGATTACGATACGCTGAAAGACAGCTACGAGCTATTGTGGCAGATACCCGATAACAAAGGTTACCTGCAGCTGGTTGGCATTATGCAGAAGTTTGTTGACCAAACCATTTCGGCCAACACAAATTACGATCCGACCAAGTTTGAGGGTGGTAAAGTGCCCATGAAGCAATTACTGCAGGATTTACTCACGGCTTACAAAATGGGTGTAAAAACCTTGTATTACCACAACACTCGCGATGGGGCAGCAGATAATCAGGCCAATATCAGCGAGTCTCAACGTCAAGCCAGACAAGCACCTAACCCTAACGAAGTCATTATCGAAGAAGATGATGATTGTGCCGGCGGTGCGTGTAAGATTTAATCACAGGAGTTTGTCGAGTGTCTTATTCAACCTTTAATCAACTTAATAATGATCAGTTAGCTGAACCGATGTTTTTTGGCAACTCGGTTAACGTGGCGCGCTATGACCAACAGAAACACAGTATTTTCGAGAAGCTAATTGAAAAACAAATCAGTTTTTTCTGGCGCCCCGAAGAGGTTGATGTCAGCCGTGATCGAGTTGACTTTGCCAAATTAACGCAAAGCGAAAAACACGTTTTTATTTCAAACTTAAAATACCAGACCCTACTCGATTCGATCCAGGGCCGCAGTCCCAACATCGCCTTATTACCCATTGTGTCGCTGCCGGAACTGGAAACCTGGATTGAAACCTGGTCATTTTTTGAAACCATTCACTCGCGCTCATACACTCACATTTTGCGTAATTTGTTCAGTGATCCCAGTGAAGTGTTTGATGACATTGTTATCAACGAACAGATAAAAATGCGCGCCCGGGATATCTCACAATATTACGATGACCTGATTTTCTATACGCAATTGTGGCAAACACATGGCGAAGGCGACATAGAAGTGAACGGCGAAGTCCACCATGTCTCCATGCGTGAATTAAAGAAAAAACTGTTTTTATGCATCAATTCCGTCAACGCACTGGAAGCGGTAAGGTTTTATGTCAGCTTTGCCTGTACTTTTGCCTTTGCCGAGCGCGAGATGATGGAAGGCAACGCAAAAATTATTCGCTTAATTGCCCGTGATGAGAACGTTCATTTAACCTCGACACAGCATATGCTGAATTTATGGCAATATGGCGAAGATGACCCGGAAATGAAAGAAATTGCTGAAGAGCTGCGGGACGATGCTTATGAAATTTTCATGACCGCAGTAAAGCAAGAAAAACAATGGGCTCATTACTTATTTAAAGACGGTTCGATGATCGGACTGAATGAAAGTATGTTGTGCCAGTATGTAGAATACATTGCTAATCTTCGCATGCAGGCCATTGGATTTGATGCTCCTTTCCCTGAGCAACGTTCGAATCCGTTGCCTTGGATGAACAAATACCTGGTTTCCGATAACGTTCAGGTAGCGCCTCAAGAAGCAGAAATAAGCTCTTATCTGGTGGGCCAGATTGACAGTAGCGTGAACGCATCGGATTTAGGGGACTTTGACCTGTAAGCGGCATGAGCCAGACTATCTTTAAAGTGGTTGTTAACGGCAAGCATGAGCTGGCCGTTGACGCTTCCAAAGGGACTTTGCTTGAAGCCCTTGAAGCTCGTCAACTGGATGTTCATTACCACTGCAAAAGCGGGTTTTGTGGCGCCTGTCGCTCAACCCTAAAGGCCGGTAGTGTGCGCTATTTGACCGAACCCCTCGCCTATATCCGCAAAGGTGATATCCTGCCCTGTTGTTGTGTACCCGAATCTGATCTAGACTTAGATCATTAACTTATCGATTTTTTCGATAAATACATTCGTTTCATGTCGTTGGTAAACAACCGTAAAAAGTGGATAATAGGCCACTTTATTTGACCCCGGTACGCAACAACGACGTATCACAGTATTGCAGAGGTAAAACTATGTTCACCGTAATTTTTGGCCGTCCCGGCTGCCCTTTTTGTGTTCGCGCCGTTGATGTTGCGAAGCAGTTGAAAGCTGACCGCGACGATTTTGATTACCGCTATATCGACATTCACGCCGAAGGTATTTCAAAGGCTGATTTAGAAAAAACTGTTGGTAAACCGGTACACACAGTGCCGCAGATTTTTGTTGACGAAAACCACGTTGGCGGCTTTACCGAATTTGAAGCTTATGCCAAAGAAAACCTTAATCTTTATGCGTAATCACCGCTGACCTACAGGCAAAGCTTTTGCGCGCTAATTTCTTAGCGCGCCAATTCCTTCATCGCATTACGAACCCGTTTCTCAGATACCGGATATTGTGTCCCCAGTGTCTGCGCGAAAAATGAAACTCGCAACTCCTGCAACATCCAGTAGATTTCTCTGACCGCCTCAGGCACCACTTTGCCCTGCTGCTTTTCCAGCTTTTGGTAGTCCTGCTCCAATTTATCCAACGCTAAGGTCATTAACCTGTCTTTGTTCGGATCTACCGGGAGCTTTTGCAGTCTTTTTTGCAATGCCGCAAGATAGCGTTCAACGTCCACCAGTCGTTCGGCGCCCAGCTGACTGACAAACCCCTTAAAAACCAACTGATCGAGTTGCTTTTGCACGTCACCGCGAGACTGAATCTGATCAAGAGGAATTTTTCCTTTCAACTGCTTACGGATGTTCTGACTGAGCAATAAACAGGATTCGACATAGCCGGCAATGCGCTCGACCCGGTCATTAAGTTCCGCTCTGACCTGCTCTTTTAGCTGCTTAAAGCTTTGTTCGTCACGAACAAGGTTATTATCGAGGGCATATTCATTAATCAACTCATCAACGGCCGCTGCAATACAATCCTTTATCAAAGCATCGACCTTGCCCCAGGGATTAAAATACATGGCCAGTTTGGCTTTATTAGATAGCGATTTTTGTAAATATTTAACCGGCGACGGCACCTGCTTTAACACCAGTTCCCGTAGTCCGTGTCGGTGGGCCTGCGCGGCCTCAGCAGCCGAGTCGTATAACTGTATCGCAATCGCTTTATCATCCGCGGCTACCGTTAACCCCGGATACGCTTTAATTTCAAAACCCTGCTGCTGTTCTGTTATCACTTCCGGTAACTGAGCGAAGTCCCAGTCTTCGATGTCATCACGCTTGACCTGCTCTCCGGCTGACTGATCCAACCGTTGCTGGACGGTATCGGATAAGCCGGCTTTTAACGCGTCAAGGTCCCGGCCTTGTTTGACTAAGGTTTTACCATCAAAAATTTTAAAGTTCATGCGTAAATGCGGTGGCACAGCGTCTTCGTTCCAGGCATCGTCTGCTATGGTAACGCCGCTCATACGGCGCAATTTTTCCGTCATGGCTTCCGTTAATCTGCCTTGCAGCGGCTCGATATCTGCCACCACGGCACTGGCATAATTAGGCGCCGGCACAAAATTGCGCCGGATAGGTTTGGGCAGCGACTTGATTAAAGCCGCGACACGATCCTCGCGCAGAGCGGGGATATGCCAGTCAAAGCCCTGGTCCTGAACCTGGTTAAGTATTGCCAGCTGAATATTGACACTGACACCATCGTCTTCCGCATTAGGCTCAAAATGGTAAGTTAAAGGCAGTCGCAAATTACCCTGGCGCCAAAATTCCGGATAATCCTGTTCGGTAATGTGTGAGGTGTCAGCACCGATCAGGTCGTCGCGTTCAAAAAACAATAAATCCGGTTGTTTCTTGCTGGCCTTATGCCACCAGCCTGCTAAGAGTTTTTCCGTATAAATTCCCGCCGGCAAATGTTTTTCATAAGCATCAAAGAGCTCTTGCTCATCAACGAGAATATCGCGCCGCCGTGACTTAGCCTCCAGTGTCTGGACGCTTTCAATCAGCTTTAAATTGTGTTTTATAAAAGGTAACTGACGCTTTATCTGGCCCTGAACTAACGCTTCGCGGATAAATATCTCACGTGCCTTTGCCGGCGCCACAGGTCCGTATTGCACGCGTCGCCGTCCGACCAAAATCAAGCCGAGCAAAGACACTTGCTGGTCAGCCACAACACTGCCCTGCCTGGCCTCAAAATGTGGCTCCAGGTACTGGTGTTTCACCAGATGATGAGCGGCCTGTTCAATCCAGTCAGGCTCAACAGCTGCATTAACCCGTGCAAACAGCTTAGACGTTTCTACCAGCTCGGCACTGACCAGCCATTTAGGTGGCTTGCCAAATAAATGAGAACCCGGGAAAATATGAAACCGGCTTTGCCGGGTACCCTGGTATTCATGTTTTTGCTCTTTTAAACCGATTTGCGATATCAGACCACTAAGTATGGCCCGATGGACCTGCTCATAGGTGGCCGGCTCCTGATTAATACTCAGCCCCAGTTCACGAGCACTTTGCCGGCTTTGGGTATACACATCCTGCCATTCACGAATTCGCATAAAGTGCAGAAATTCGCGCCCCAGCTGCTTTCTGAACTGGTTACCCGATAAAACCTTTTGCTGTTCAGTTAAATAATTCCAGAGGTTCAGGTAGCCATTAAAATCCGAACTTTTATCAGCAAATCGCTGATGCCACTGGTCAGCTTTTTGTTTAGCATCATGGGGGCGTTCTCGCGGATCCTGAATACTTAAGGCCGCTGTAATGATTAACATTTCGCGCACGCAGCCGTGCTGCTGAGCGGCGATTACCATGCGCGCCAAACGCGGATCCAGCGGCAGTTTTGAAAGCTGCCGGCCTGTTTCTGTCAGCCTTGGCTGTGACTGTTTACGGCCGGCTTCTATGGCGTGAATTTCCTCCAGCAGATTTAGCCCGTCCTTAACAAAGCGTTCATCAGGTTTTTGCACAAAAGGAAAGGCCCGTATATCACCCAGCCTCAATGCAGACATTTGCAGGATAACGGCTGCTAAATTGGTCCGCAGAATTTCCGGATCTGTGTACTCTGGCCGGCCGGCAAAGTCTTCCTCACTGTAAAGGCGGATACAGATGCCGGCAGCAATACGTCCACAGCGGCCCTTACGCTGGTTGGCACTGGCCTGAGAAATCGGCTCAATCGGCAGTCTCTGCACTTTAGTACGATAAGAGTAACGGCTAATACGAACGGTTCCGGGATCAATGACATAGCGAATTCCCGGCACAGTTAACGAGGTTTCAGCCACATTGGTTGCAATCACTACGCGGCGTTTAGAATGGCTCTGAAACACACGATTTTGTTCATGTGAAGAAAGTCTGGCGTAAAGCGGCAAAACCTCGGTATCCGATAATTGCAGCTCATTAATTGACTCAGCGTAATCGCGAATTTCGCGCTCGCCGCTGGCAAAAATCAGGATATCACCGGACCCTTCAGCCTGTAACTCCTGCACCGCGTCCAGTATTCCCTGTAAGACATCAGTTTCTGAAGCTTTACCCTCTGCCGGCGGCCGGTAGCGTACCTCAACGGGATAAGTGCGTCCGCTTACGGTTAATACCGGCGCGTTATTAAAGTGTCTGGAAAAGCGCTCAGTTTCAATGGTCGCTGAGGTTATGATCAACTTTAAATCGGGCCGCTTAGGCAATAGCTGATGCAGCACCCCTAACAAAAAATCAATATTTAAGCTGCGCTCGTGCGCTTCATCGATAATAATCGCATCGTATTGCAGCAGCAGGGCATCATTTTGCAGCTCTGACAACAACATGCCATCGGTCATCAGTTTAATCGCTGTAGTTGGCGCCGTTTTGTCCTGAAACCGTATCTTATAACCGACTTGCTGTTGCTGGCTGTCTTTTAACTCTTCGCCAATCCGCGCAGCAACACTACGCGCCGCTAAACGCCTTGGTTGTGTATGACCTATAACACCACGACGGCCATACCCCATTTCCAGCAACATTTTTGGTAGCTGGGTCGTTTTACCCGAGCCTGTTTCACCTGCCACTACCACAACCTGATGCTTTTCGATGGCCTGCTTTATGTCGTCACGCTGCTGCGCAACCGGCAACTGTGGGGGGTAATTAATGGTAAATTTCTGTTCAGCGCGAGCTAAAAACTGTAACTGCGCGGCGTCCAGATCATCCTTAATTTTTGCCAGAACCTGTTGTCGTCGTCCGGCATGTTTAATTTTGCGTAGACCACGAAAACGGCCGCGCAATTGCGCGGCCTGTTGTAATGTACATTGTTCAAGCTCAGCCTGATACTGCTTAATCAGCGCTTGTGGATCCATAGACTCCTGACTTATTCATTGTCATTGTATATCGAAATTTCGCTCTCGCCGCCGGCTTTCATATAGCCGCGGTACATACCCTCGGTATTAAACGGCATTGCCACATTGCCCTCGGCATCAATAATTATTACACCACCGGTGCCGCCAGCCTGTTGCAGAACGCCGTGAATGACTTCATCGCCCGCTTCAGTTACCGACAAACCTTTGTATTTTACCCGCGAACAAATATCCGCAGCAACATGATGGCGAATAAAGTACTCACCGTGCCCCGTTGCTGAAACGGCACAGCTTTCATTATCAGCCCAGGTACCTGCACCAATAATCGGCGAGTCACCGATTCTACCATAACGTTTTGCTGTCATACCGCCGGTTGAGGTTCCGGCACTCAATAAACCGTCTTTATCCACAGCAACGGCACCGACCGTGCCATATTTGTAATCCAGATCCAAATACTGCCAGGCCTGCTGTTCAGGCTGCTCGCTCTTTTCTATTTTTTCTTTTGCTTTTAATAGCTGCTGATAACGCCGCTCAGTATTAAAGTAACTGTTATCCACTAACTCAAGCCCCTGCTGTTCTGCAAACTGCTCAGCACCTTCGCCGCTGAGCATGACATGAACAGATTCCTCCATCACTTCGCGCGCCAGATGGATAGGGCTTTTTACGGTTTTAACCCCGGACACAGCACCCGCATTACCGTTTAGGCCTTCCATCAACGAGGCATCCAGCTCGTGTTCAGCATCCCAGGTGTATACCGCACCCACACCAGAGTTAAACAACGGTGAGGCTTCCATTACCTGAATGGCAGCAATAACCGCATCGGTACTGCTGGCTCCTTGTTCCAGCAAGTCATATCCTGCCTGCAGTGCCTCAGCCAGTTTGTCACGATAAGCCTGCTCTTGTTCATCACTCAGATTTGCCCTGGTGATGGTACCGGCGCCGCCATGAATGGCAATAGCCACATCCTGTTCGTGTTTATGCTGATCGGCCATAGCAGCTGTGGATCCGAACATTGCCATAGCCAGTACTGAAGTGAGTAGTTGTTTTTTCATAAGATTTCCCATTTGTGGTTTTATTATTATCTGTCAACCTATTACAGTGGATATTAAACCAAAACGCAATGTGATTAATGGAGCCTATATGCCTACTTATCGTGTTAATTATCAACACATCGGTTCTGCAGGTGAAATTACCGTAGAGGTGCCGACCGAAGCCGCTGCAGGATCAGAACAAGAACTTGAAGATACCGTTGCCAAGCGCGTCGGCGAGCGAATATTGCCCCACGCCGAACTGGCAATTCGCCATCAGGATGAGCGGACAGTGGCAGAAAAATTAGCCAAAGCGTATGATTTGGTGATTAGCTCATACACTCGGCTATAATAGCGGGTTAACGCACCTTTGGCTCAGCCATCTCTGAATATACTAACGGTAGCCGACTTTTATGCAGTCAACTTTTTACTGGCACGATTATGAAACCTGGGGTGCTAATCCGCACCTTGACCGGCCCGCTCAATTTGCCGGTTTAAGAACCGATGATCAGTTTACCCCTGTAGGGCGGCCTTTAAAGCTCTATGCCCAGCCTACGCCGGACTTTCTTCCCAATCCGGAAGCTGTGCTGGTGACTGGAATAACGCCACAATTAGCTCTCAATCAGGGCGTCAACGAAGCCAGTTTCAGTCAGGCCATTGAGCACGAGTTCAGTCAGCCGGGAACGACGGTGATCGGGTATAACAATATCCGTTTTGATGATGAAGTCACGCGTACCCTGTTTTACCGCAACTTTTATGACCCATATGAATACAGCTGGCAAAACGGTAATTCACGCTGGGACCTTATTGATGTAACCCGGGCCTGTTTCGCGCTGCGCCCGGAAGGCATTGAGTGGCCTACTCGCGACGATGGCCGGGTTAGCCTGCGGCTCGAGCACTTAACTGCAGCCAATCAAATTGACCATGGTCAGGCTCATGACGCCATGTCCGACGTCCATGCAACCATTGGCCTGGCCCGTCTGATTGCTGAAAAACAACCCAAGCTATGGCAATGGGCCTATAAAATCCGTCGCAAAGCCGCGTTGCTTGATTTGTTTAACTGGCAGCAATTGCAACCTCTGGTACACGTCAGCGGCTTTTACGGCAGTCAACAACGTTACTTAAGCGTTATTTTACCGATTGCCTTTCACCCCCGGCAAAATAACGCAGTCATTAGCTGGGATCTGCGGCACGACCCGCAGCTCATTGCTGATCTCAGCATAGAACAAATCACCGAGGCCCTATACGCCAACAAGCAGCAGCGCCAACGTCAACAGTTAGCACAACTGGGTCTGCAAATTATCAACTTAAGCCGTTGTCCGTTTTTAGCACCGCTTAAAACACTGTCCGGGCCGGCAATACAAGCCGCTCAGCTTGATATGGACACCATCGCACAACGGGCAGACCTGTTACTCAACCAACCTGACTGGCGCGATAAGCTGGTAGCGGTATACGAACAGCAGAGCACCTTCAGTGGCACCGGGGACGTCGATCAGCAACTTTATCAGGGCTTTTTTAGCCAGCAGGATCGCAACAATATGGCCATGATCCGCGCCTGCAGTCCAGAACAGCTGGCCGGCCTGCAACTGAACACGGAAGACAAGCGGTTACCTGAGTTGCTGTTTCGCTATCGGGCACGAAACTTCCCCGCTACCCTGTCCGACCAAGAGCTAATGCGATGGCGGCAGTTTTGCCAGCAGAGGTTACTGGAGCCGCCAGCGGGTATGCTCTCCGCCGAAGACTTTATGTTACGGCTTCAACAACTGGCTGAAACCCAACAGCAAAGCAGCCATAAAATGCGCTTACTAAAATCTTTATACGACTATGCCGCTTCGCTGTGATGTGATAAAACAACAGAATGTTGATTTTCTTAACACATTCTGATGAATAAAACCTACCGTCAGCACCACTACGACTACATCATCGTTGGTGCCGGCTCAGCAGGCTGTGTACTGGCCAGCCGGCTTACTGAAAACCCCCGCCACCGTGTTCTGCTACTTGAAGCAGGTTGCGGTGCCGGCGGTTTTTTTTCGGATATGCCCTCCGGCTTTGCCCGATTTATCCACAGCTGCAAATTTAACTGGCTGTACCGCAGCAAGTCAGAACCCGGCTTACGTCAGGGGCAAGGCTTATATACCCCGCGAGGCAAAATGCTGGGCGGCAGCAGTGGCATTAATGCGATGATTTATACCCGCGGCCTGGCGTCGGATTATGACGGCTGGGCAGCTAAAGGTTGTCAGGGCTGGGCTTACCACGACATGCTCAAATATTTTAAAAAAGCGGAAGGTAATCAGCGCGGTGTCAGTACTTTTCACAACCAAAGCGGGCCATTAAAAGTTTCTGATGTGAAACCCTGGTATCCGGTATCGCGGCAATTTTTAGCGGCCTGTGATGAATTCGGTTTGCCCGCTAATCCTGATTTTAACGGTGAAAACCTGGAAGGCCATGGTCCTTATCAGTTTACCATGGATAATGGTAAACGCTGCAGCAGTTACCATGCCTACCTGCTACCGGCATTAAAACGCAAAAATTTAACCGTGCTAACCGAGTGCTCTACCGAGCGTGTCCTGTTTGCTAATAAACGCGCAACCGGCGTCTGTTATCGTCGTGCTGGCCATCGATATGTCGCCAGCGCGGCCAAGGAAGTTATTGTTGCCGCCGGTACCTTTAATTCGCCGCAAGTACTCTTGCGCTCGGGCATCGGCCCCGCCGCAGAGCTGGCCCGGCACGACATCGAACTAACCTACGATAGCCCGGAAGTTGGCAAGAATTTGCAGGAACATGTGGATGTTTCCCTTCATGTCCGCAATCATCAAAACGATGGCATGACCCTGACGCCCTGGGGCTTAATAAAACTGGCACCGTCTTTATTTCAGTATCTGTTCCGCCGCTCCGGGCAGCTGGCTCATTCTCTGGCTGAAGTTGGCGCCTTTTATCGTTCTGCCGAACAAATTGCCGAGCCGGACATCCAGTGTCACCTGTTACCGGTGATGTTTAACGACAGTGGATACGACTGGTGGCCCACCTTGCGTAACGGTTTTACCTGTCATGTGTGCCTATTGCGCCCGCGATCCCGCGGACAAGTGACACTAAATCCAAACGATGTTATGAAAGCGCCCCAAATCGAATATGGGTTTTTACGCGACGCCGATGATCGTCGTGACTTAATCAATGGTGTCCGCAAAGCGCTGGAAATACTGCAGCAACCGGCTTTAGCCGCGCATAACGGCGGCATTTTATTTCCAAAAGCTGAGTCCAGCGATGAGCAGTTATTGGCACAGATAAAAAAACAGTGTGGGTTAATTTATCACCCTACCAGCACCTGCCGCATGGGCAGCGACAGCACGGCGGTGGTCGACAGCCAGTTAAGGGTTAATGGTGTTACAGGCTTGCGGGTTGTGGATGCCTCGATAATGCCCACCGTTATCAGTGGCAATACCAATGCGCCGACTATCGCCATAGCAGAAAAAGGCGCCGACTTAATTAAAGCCGACGCCTGAACCTGCGCTTACTAACAACAGCTAGCCCGTTCAGGCGCTGCTGCCCTGCTTTTCGTTATTCACCCCAATACGGAACAAGCGCGCTAAGGCCGGAATAAGAATAAGTGCGCCCAACATATTCCATAAGAACATGAAGGTCAGCAGTATTCCCATATCAGCCTGAAATTTGATTGGGGAGAAGATCCAGGTAGCGACACCAATAGCCAGCGTCAGGCCAGTGAAGGCCACTGCCTTGCCGGTATGTTCCAGCGCGTAGCGATAAGTATCCTGCAACGACACTCCCGGTTGCAGCCCTTCTCTTACCTTACTGTAGATGTAAATACCGTAGTCAACACCGATACCAACCCCGAGGGCAATGACCGGCAAGGTTGCAACTTTAACACCGATCCCAAGAACCGCCATTAAGCCCTGACTCATTACAGTAGTCAGCATCAGCGGTAAAACAATACAGGCAACCGTGCGAATACTGCGGAAAGTAATTAAGCACAGAGCAATAACAACACCATAAACCCACAGCAACATTTTTAACTGCGCATCTTCAATGACAGAGTTTGTCGCCGCCTCAATACCGGCATTACCGGCAGCCATTAACAATTCTATGCCTTCCTGCGGGTGCTGCAGCTTAAACTCCTCAACCGAAGCGACCACCTGTTTAAGGGTCTCTGCTTTATGATCATCAAGATAAATAATGATTGGCGCCATTGAACAGTCATTGTTTATCAGGCCGTCAGGAATACGGCTAAGGGATGCGTTAATGACAAACTGATTACGGTTTAGGCTGAACCACTTCATATTGCCTTCGTTAATCGCAAACATGCCCATTTTGGATACGTAAACGATCGACTTGACGTCCTGCACCCCGGCAGTATTTTCCATATGCCAGCTAAAGCGGTCCATCAGCTCAAGATTTTGATACGCAATACACTGCTCTGGTGCAGTTTCTGCCATAACCACGAAAATATCAGTACTGGAGCTGTAATTTTCGACAATATACGCATTATCCTGATTATAACGGCTGTCAGGACGTAACTCAGGAGCGCCTTTGTCTAAATCGCCAATTTGCAAATGCTGACTCTGATACAGGCCCCAGCTGAGCATAATTGCGGCAACCACTAACGCCGAGTAAGCCCATTTCGGGCGAGCAAATTGCTCGAAAAAATGTACGATCGGGTGCTTGTTTTGCTGAGCCTTGCGCTGGTACTCGACGCCGTGCCGGGAAACACCGAAATAGGACATCAATATTGGCAGCAAACCGAGATTAGTCAGCACCACAACAGCCACACCAATACTGGCCGCAATCGCCAGCTCTTTAATCACTTCAATTTCAATAACCATCAGCGTGGTAAAACCAATGGCATCACTGGCAAGTGCTGTCAATCCGGCAATATAGAGGCCGCGAAATGCCAGCCGCGATGACTGCAGTTTATCGTAGCCCTGAGTGCGGTTATAACTGATGGCGTTAATAATTTGCACGCCGTGAGAAACGCCAATAGCGAATACCAAAAAGGGCACCAACATAGAATAAGGATTGATGCCACTGCCGATTAAATCAATAATGCCCAACTGCCAGATAACAGCGATAATAGAACAGGACAATACCGTCAGGGTACTTCGCCAGCAACGGCTGTAGGTGTATAGCATGGCCATGGTAATGGCGATTGCTAATAAAAAGAAAAGACCGACTTGATAGGCCCCTTCAATCAAATCTCCAATTAGCTTAGCAAAGCCGGTAATGTGGATATTCACCGAGTCTGAGGCATATTTATCACGTACTAAGTTTTCAAGTTTTTCTGAAAACTCAGCGTAATCCAGACTTTCACCCGTTTCAGGGTTTACTTCATCCAGCGGAACATAAATGATGGTCGACTCAAAGTTATTAGCCACCAGATTACCGACTTCACCGGACCGTAATACATTCTCCCGAAGTTGTTCGACAGACTCCTCTGAGCCGTCATAACTGTCCGGGATAACCGGGCCGCCGACAAAGCCCTCTTCCGTAACCTCCATCCAGCGCACATTCGGCGTCCACAAACTGCGCAACCCGGACCGGTTAACGCCGGGAATAAAGAAGATCTCATCGGTAATATTTTTTACCGTTTCCTGGAACTCCGCATCGAATATGTCACCTTCAGTGTGCTCTACGGCTACCCGCACGACATTGCCCAGACTAGCCAGGTCTTCCTGATAATCAAAGTAATTTTGGATGAAGGGATGCTGAGTCGGGATCATTTTGGTAAACGAGGCATCCGGCCGCACCTGAGCGGCGTTATAGCCTAGTATCAGAGTAACCGCTGCGAATAACAGTAACCAGGGCAGGCGAAATTTAAACAGCAGCTTTTCCAGCCAGGCAGGTTTTTTATTATACACTTTATTGTCCACGTTACTGCGCTCCCTGACTCATCAGTTCAAGTGTCTCTTCATCCTGCCTGACCGGCCAATACAACATACCACTGCGTCCGGTTAATATTTTTTCACCTTCAACCGAGACAATATCAGTCAACACAGAATTACTGGGATGCTGGTGGGCTTGTACCGAGCCATCAGCTGTTATCTCAACCATGATGCCGGAGTTGCCCACCAGCCAGGTATCCCCGTCGGCATTGGTGAAGCCGCCGGATAAATTATCGCCAACGGTGCTGTTCACGGCCTGGTAGCTATCACCTAGGGTGTCACTATAAAAAACATTTCCACGCAGTCCGTAGAGCCAGATGCGTCCGTTCTTTGCAAAGTGAGTGCCGAAAAATGAGCCGGGATAAGGGGGCGCTACGGCGTCCCAGCTTTCTCCGCCATCCTGACTGCGGTAAGCGTTGCCGGCCTCACCGGCAATAAAGACCTGATCGCCCTGAGAGGCAATAGCGTTTAAATGATAGCCGTCCGGATTATTAATCCGATCGTTCAACAGCTGCCACTGCTGACCGCCGTCCTTACTTATCACCAGTGTATTATAAGCGCCGACAGCTATTATATGATCAGTAGATAAAGCAACCAGATCGAGAAACGGCTTAGTCGGACCTGATTCGCTAAGTGCCGATTCTACATTTTCAAGCTGGAATTTAGCAGTATCCAGATCCCACTCTAAATCCGCAATATCCGATTGTTCAGCGCGCTCTATTTGCGCCTGTAGATTTTCTACCTGTTGCTGAAAAAAGGTTTTTTGTAACTGCAATAACCGAAAGCCGTCCATTACCCGTTGCCAGCTACTGCCACCATCGGTTGTTTTTAAAATAACACCGTGGTGGCCGGTGGCATAACCCACCGATTGATTAAAAAAGGTCACGCTGGTCAGTAATACACTGGTCGGAACAGACGCCTGTTGCCATGTGCTATCCTTTTTGTCGCGATAAATAATGTTGCCGTAGTCACCGACAGCAACCAGACGATCGCCTGCAGCAGCAATTTCGATAAGAACCGAGCTTTTTATTTTTGTTGGTGTTGATGTCAGTGCCGGTGCTTCAATCACTTCGTAATCGGCAGCAGCGCTGTTACTGGCGCCACTTTCCTGTGCGATTGTGTTTACACTCAAAAGTCCTGTGAGTAACAACCCGACATGGGTTGGAGACAAACCCATGGAACCTCCTGCTTACCTAAGATGTCATAGGATTGTATAAGGTTGAGATTATTTGGAAACCTTTTTTGTCCAATTTCCCGCTTTTTTTCATTAAACTATTGCTTGACAGGTCGAACCTCTGGCACAGTGATGAACGAAAGTAGAACAACAAGGAAAAATACAATGAATAAACTGATACTTAAAGCAGGCGTTTTTGCCCTATCGGTTATTTCTGTTAGTGTTGCCGCAAAAGTCAGTCCTGAAGAAGCCGCTCGTTTAGGTCAGGACTTAACGCCTATTGGTGCCGAAAAAGCTGCCAATTCTGATGGTTCCATTCCTGCGTGGGACGGCGGGTTTTCAAACCATGATGCCGACGTTGTGCGCGGTACCGACCCTTTTGCCGACGACCAGGTGCTGTTTACCATAACCCACGATAACCTGGACCAGTACAGTGACCACCTGACTCCGGGTCAGCTCGCCATGTTCGATAAATACGACACCTACAAGATGCACGTCTACCCGACTCGCCGTAGCGCAACGTATCCCGATAACCTGTGGCCAAAAATTCAAAAGAATGCGGAAAACGCTGAACTAGTCGCCGGCGGGAACGGAATTCAAAACTACGAAACTACGACGATACCCTTCCCGATACCGGAAAGCGGTGTTGAAGCCGTATGGAACCATATTACCCGTTTCCGCGGTGGCGCAGTAACTCGTAACGTGGCTCAATTCCCGGTACTGTCAAATGGCGATTATGTGCCGGTCGAACTGAAAGAAACACTGGTTTTCCCGGAATATTTAAAAACCGGTCGAGAAGAAGAAGACGACAACATCTTATTTTACTTCCTCCAGGAAGTTGAGGCACCGGCCCGACTGACAGGGACTGTATTATTGGTTCATGAAACCATTAATCAGGTTAAAGAAGGTCGCCGTGCCTGGATATATAACGCGGGTCAGCGCCGTGTCCGTCGCGCCCCGAATGTTGCCTATGATGGCCCGGGTACCGCAGCCGATGGCTTACGTACTTCCGATAACCTGGATATGTATAATGGCGCCCCGGATAAATATAATTGGGAGTTGAAAGGGAAAAAAGAAATTTACATTCCTTACAATAACTTCAAAATCATGGACCCGGAGCTGGACTACGAAGAAATTATCCAGGCTGGTCATATGAACCAGGATCTTATCCGTTATGAAAAACACCGGGTGTGGGAAGTAGAAGGTACGCTAAAAGATGGCGAGCGCCACATCTACTCAAAACGGACCATGTACCTTGATGAAGATACCTGGACCGCTTCAATTATCGACCATTATGATGGCCGCGGTGAATTATGGCGGGTAGGCGAAGCCTTGAATACCCAGTTCTACAATGTTGACGTGCCCTGGATGGCTGCGGAGGCTTTGTATGACTTAAGTTCGGGCCGTTACATCTCGTTAGGTCTGGGCAACGAAGAGCGTGAATACATGGAATGGGATATCGAGCCGCAACGGTCAGACTTCTCAACCAACGCACTACGCCGCACAGGTATTCGCTAACAGGTGCTTAACCTCGCAGCTTAATTAAGCAGAAAAAGGCCTCTTTCGAGGCCTTTTTTGATTTTTCTCTCTGTTTTTATTACAGCGATTTACTTTTCCCAGTCACCGCTAAGCTTATCCAGACGCGCCATTAGGCTGGAAGTATCCCAGCGCCCTCCGCCCATTGACTGTACCTCGCCATAAAACTGATCCAGTAATGCCGTTACCGGTAAAGCAGCACCGCGGCGTTCGGCTTCGCTAAGCGCAATACCCAGATCTTTACGCATCCAGTTAACAGCAAATCCATGATCGTATTCCTGATCCCACATGGTGCGGTACCGATTCGCCAACTGCCAGGACCCTGCCGAACCTGCATTAACAGCCTGCACCAGCTTATCCGGATCAAGGCCTACTTTGCGGGCTAAATGCAGTCCTTCGGCAACGCCTTGCACTACGTTAGCGATACACACCTGGTTGACCATTTTTGCCAGTTGACCGCTACCTGCAGGACCCATTAAGACACGCGTTTTAGCGTAGCAACTCAACACCTGTTCAGCGTTATCAAAGGTTTTCTGCTGACCACCAACCATAGTTGTCAGAACACCATTTTCAGCGCCTGCCTGACCACCAGACACCGGCGCATCCAGGAATTCACCCTGCTTTTCGCGCACCGCTTGATCTAACTCTTTGGCTAACTCGGCCGATGCTGTGGTGTGATCAATAACCACAGCTGCAGGCTTTAAATTGGCCAGTAAACCATGTTCACCATAAAAAACACTGCGCACATCATCATCGTTACCCACGCACACCATGACAAAATCGCTGCCCTCACAGGCTTCGGCGGGTGATGTTGCCATGCGGCCCTGATATTCACTTACCCAGGTTTCTGCTTTACTTTGTGTACGGTTATAAACACAAACATCAAACCCATTGTGCTGTAGGTGGCGTGCCATGGGATAACCCATTACTCCTAAGCCAATAAATGTACATTTCATTGTGGTTTCCCTTTTATGTCGTGGGTTTTTGAATAAGCCAGTGCTGATAACGGCCCAACTCCCGAAACGGTGACTGTTTATTGTAATTAAGTTCTAATTCAAGCAGTTCGTCAAAGCGCTGCTGATCGTCTTTATTGCGTAAATAGTCGTGAAAACAGCGCACCCCGGTTTTATCAATTATTTTTAGGCCATTGGCGTCAATCCAGCGCTCTACCTGTCGGGGTTCATGTGGTGTCTGAGGACTCAGTCGCACAGTCTTTTTAACATTTAAATCACGGGCTATGTAGTCAAAGTTACCATATATGGCATTCGCCATTAACTTGGCATTGCGGTTATAAAACATAAGCGACAGATAACCGCCGGGTTTTAGTAACCGATTTAACTGGTTTATCGCTGTTTCGCCATCTTCCAGCCATTCTAAAACCGCATGACATAAAATCAGGCTGAATTGCTGCTCCGGCAATTGTTCCGGCAACTCTGATAACGGCGTAATAAGGTACTGTGCATTACGCTGCAGCCCCAGTTGCTGATGGCGCTGTTGCGCTTCATTTACCATATCGGCGGAAATATCGGTATGGATAACATGATGCCCACGCGTCAAAAACCACTCATTGACCTGCCCAAGACCGGCTCCGACATCCAAAACTGTGCGTTTTTGGCCCTCAACAAAGGGCTCAAGCTCACGCTTTAATACAGCCATTCGCAGCCGGCCTTTACTGCTGCCATAAATCGAACGCGCAAACTTTTTACTAATGCCTGAAAAATCGCCGCGACTGCTGTTATTTTTTTGTTTCATTGCCGGCTACTCATGCGGGATTATCAATGTCGATAAACTGCACCTGGAGATCAAATTGCTGTTGCAGATGTTGGCCCAGCGCTTTGACACCATAACGTTCGGTAGCGTGATGGCCGGCTGCAAAGAACGCTATACCCTGCTCCCGTGCACTGTGTACCGTTTGTTCTGATACCTCTCCTGTGATAAAGCCATCCACGCCTAAAGCCGCGGCCTTATCGATGAAACCCTGTCCTCCACCGGTACACCAGGCTAAACGGGTTAATTTTCCGGGTTTGGCTACATAGCAGGTTAAAGGCCGTTGCAACCGTTCTTCCAGCTGCGCCTTTAAGCCGTCACTACTGATTTCAGAGCAACCGCCCAGCATCAAAGCACAAGCCGGATCATTAGGGTCCGCCGTGCCCTGTGTTGACCAACCCATCAGCCGCGCCAGTTGAGCATTGTTGCCAAACTGGGCATGAACATCCAGCGGCAGATGATAAGCCAGTAAATTGATATTATGTTGTAGTAAGGTTTTTATTCGCCGCTGCTTCATTCCGGTAACAGGAGCCGCTTCGTTTTTCCAGAAGTAGCCGTGATGCACCAGCACAGCGTCTGCGCCCACGCTAACCGCTTGGTCCAGCAAGGCCTGGCTAGCGGTAACTCCTGTGACAATCTGCTGAATATTTTCTTTGCCCTCGACTTGCAGGCCGTTAGGACAAAAGTCGTTAATCCTGCCAACGTTAAGCTGTTGATTCAGGTAGTCCAGCAGCTCATTGCGAGCAATCGCCATGTCAGTAAATCCTTCAGAATTAGGTTGTTAAACACGATTCTACCGTAAATTAGACAATAATCCGAAAAAACGGTATAACAATAATTGTCGTTTTATTTTTACACGATAATGTTATTTTTTTGCTACCGAATAGGAATTCTTGCATGAGCAAACTGGATAAAGAAAAGGTTTTAGCTGACTATACAACGGCTTATAAAAAAGCTTATGGCAAAGAGCCTTCAATTGAGGCAAGTAATGGCTGGTATAGCGTTAATGGTAACAAGAATGTTCGTCTTGCCCAGCTAGCTGAAGAAGCGAACACTCTGGCCACGGTTCGCAACACAGAAAAGTCGCAGCAAACTCCGGCCTCACCGACTAAAGCGGTATCTTCCGGAAATGGTTTGACAGCAAAGCAATTGTGGAAACAAAAACTCGAGCAGGACGCCACTGCCTGTCGGTTGCCGCGCGGGACCGTTTAAGCTAATGGAACAAAGAGCGCTGGCTATAAAACATCGGGGTTTTTGCCAGCGACTTTGTCGATAGGTACGTGTATTTTTCGATAACGGTAAACAAGAAATTGCTTGCGGCTAAGCTTTACCTTTTCAGTGCCGAAGTCTGCCTGCGACACTAAAAACTCATCTTTACCCAGCTCCTCTTTCACAATACCTAATTTACCGGCATGTTCGCCACGCTTAACGAAGATAGTCTGCCCGTTAATCCGGGGGTTATTGTACGCAAATGTGGGTCCGCCCATGTTTACCGCTCAGTCCTTAATCTGCAGAACGCTGGATTATACGGACTTTATCGGCATTTGACAGCGTAACTTGATGTTTATTACTTGCGCCCGATGTAAAGGGTAATTTCACCGACATTGACACCGAACTTACTCATAGTGGTACGGTTGATCATATTGTCCTGGTCGACCAGATACATCCAGTCATCCAGGCTCAGATTCATCGTGTCACCGTCCATTTCTACCTGTAAGACGTACTGCCAATTTAACGCATTGCCGGCGGTAGTGCCTACAGCGACACCCTCGACATCATCAGCACGGCCTTCATAAGTGTTGGGGCCGGTTTTGGTCAGGTACCAGGTACGTTCCTGAGTACTGCCATCAGCATAGTAGAAAGTCTCCGCCAGCTCTCCTTCATTGCCGTCCCAACTGCCCTGCATTTCGACACGGAAGCGCTGAATTACGTCATCGGAATAGTCCTGAACGGTGCCATAGGCAACCAGAGAACCATTAAAAAATTCTTCTAACTTCAGTTGCGGAGTTCGCCCCTGATAGTCATCAATACTGGTTGAGCAACCGACTAAGAATAAGACACTGAACAAAGCACCGGTAAACCATCGTAAAATTGCCATATTATTTTTCTCCTGTGAGTTCTTGTCGCTCATCTTTAAAACGAGAGTCGGGAGATAACCAGATCGCCAAAAATTGCTCGGTAAAGGTTTCATGTTCGACAACACCCAGCTTTTTATCGTCCTGATAGAATTCCGCGTACCCATCGTCACTCTCGCGCAATAATAAGCAGTCGCCTTCTTTAATATCTGGCCAGATAGCACTCAGCTGTTCTAACCAGTTTGACCTTTCCGGGTGTGAAAAGCCCAGTTTATCCCACTCTTCGGCAGTGGTTTCTACTAAGTCAGCGGCCTTAATATCTCTGAGGTAATCCAACAATAAGGCTTTATTAAGTTGTTTACGATCCTGCCAGGAAAAGCTGCCCTTTTCAGTGTACAGGGTGGCATCGTAAACGTCCCAGAACCAGACACTTAAGCGAGTCTCGCCCACCCTTTTAAACTGCTCAGGTAAAGACTGCTCGCAGCTTGATGCGTGCACAGCGGCACTGAACGGGATTAATAAAAATAGCCAAATGACTAGCGTCTTCATATCACTAACCTCTCATTCGGACCGGCTTGGATGGCACGGCTGAAAAACAACATAAACAATGCCCATACCACCGCGTAAGTAACTACCAGAGCCGGTAAAGAGTCGGTCGTCCCTGCACCTATTCCTACCCCAACCCAGTAGGTAAAAGGCCCGGAAATAGCCCCTAACAGAGCAGCAAGCGGCGGCTTTTTGGCCAACCAGTCAAGAGCAACCGGAGCCATCGAGGAAAAGCCAACCCACAACAAGGTTAACCATAGCGGAAATAAGCCGCCGGTAAAGTCAACGATACCCATACTGATAGCAATCGCCTCAAGTAGCAGGCCAACCGCCAGTAACCGTAAAATCAGCCGTAATGATACTCTGGCTACCCACAGGCTGTAACTTAACTGAACCAAAACCAGAGCCATCGTCAGCCAGATATAATCTGTGCGGCCGGCGACTGCACTTAGCCAGATAATGTTAAATAGAACAAAGCTTACGACTTTATGCTTGATGGCACTATTCATAACGCGACTTCGTAGCTGTTAACTGAACTACCGATACCGTTTCTTCTAAAAAACCACCCTGACAATAACTGAGATAATAGTTCCATAACCGCGAGAAGCGCTCGTCATAACCTAGCGGCTCCAGTTCGCCGAATTTTAAATTAAAAGACTGTTGCCAGCGGCGCAGGGTCTCTGCATAGCTTTTACCCATATCATGAATGTCACGCACAACCATGTGAGTACAGGTTTTAAACAATTTTTGCATTAGCGTCAGCGATGGCAGGAAGCCCCCCGGGAAAATATGCTTTTGTATAAAGTCCACTGAACGGGCATAACTGTTATAACGTTGATCAGCAATAGTAATAGCCTGCAGGGCCATTTTCCCACCAGGCTTTAAGCGCTCGTTGCAGGTGCTGAAAAATGTCGGTAAATATTGTTTCCCGACCGCCTCTATCATTTCTACGGAGACCAATTTATCGAACTGGCCCTGCAAATCACGATAATCTTGTTTTAACAGGGTTATTCTGTCCTCCAGACCTTCTTCCTGAATACGCTGCTGGGTGTAGCGAAACTGCTCTTCGGAAATAGTCGTAGTGGTTACCCGGCAACCATAGTGCTTGGCGGCATGTATCGCCAGCCCTCCCCAGCCGGTACCAATTTCCAGAAGCTCATCATCAGCGCAAAGCTCAAGCTCAAGGCAAAGCCGGTCCATTTTATTTATCTGTGCCTGTTCCAGCGACTCGTCGGCGTGTTTAAACAGGCCACTGGAGTACTGCATATTAGAATCTAGAAAGCGACTGTACAGCTCGTTACCTAAATCATAATGGGCTGAGATATTCTTTTTTGCCTGCTGCTTATGATTACGGTTAGCCCAGTGACTGAGTTTATTCACAGGAAATGTTAACCAGGCGATACGCGACTCCAGTTTGTCCAGCGCCGCTAAATTAGACGCAAATACCTGAATGACTTTGGTCAGATCCGGGGTATCCCAACTTTTATCGATATACAGCTCGGCAGCACCAATACTGCCGCCGACCAACAAAGTCCGGTAAAACTCCGGTTTCTTGACGTCGATCTCTGCTTTCAGTGCGCTATCAGCCTGTCCGAACTGGCCGACCATATGGCCGCGTTCAGTCAATACTAACTGTCCGTGTTTTAAATGGCTTAACAGGCCAAAAGCGATTTGTCTAAACATTTTGTTTAAACCTTTAAATTCAAACGGGGCTGTTAATGCCGTTTCACCATTTGCCATGGTTTAGCCTCTTATCCTTTTTTCTTCGAGTGACCATAAAAGGGGACACGCTTAACAAACAACTTTAATGCTTGCCAATAAATGCCGCTAATAATTTTTATAGCCATTACGGGTGATGTCTTTACTACGTGATGAATCTGCTCACGGTTTAATGGACTACGGGATAATTTCATACCCGCGACAAAATCTTTTTCGTCCGTTGCCGCCGAAAGTTGCACAAACAGTGTTTCGCCGGGATCCGTCAGTTTCCAGCTGTAGGTCATATCCAGGGGATTAAATGGCGACACGTGAAATTCTTTTTCTGTGGTTGGCCGTTTTTCGCTCAGATCAACCAGGTAGTAGTGCCGTTCCAGCCACGGTGTATTACTGACCTCCGCAAGCAAATGAGTGAATTGTCCTTGCTGTTGCAGATAAAAAAAGTTTACCGGGCTGAAATAAAGACCAAATGTACGGATGTTGCCAAGAAAAAACACCCTACCCTGCAGCGGCTTGCCGGCCAAAGCTGACATTTTTATTAAGGCTGCCTGTTGCAAAGAGCCTGGCTCATCTTTTAAGTAATCACGGCGCCGGAACCACAATGGCGCAAACCCCTTGGTCGAAAACCAGGACGAACAGCGGTGTACCTCATCTAACTGGTCCAGCGCCAGGTACCACTGCATGAATTTATAATCGAAATCATGCTGTTTGGGGCGCAGCCGCCGGTGATAAACCTTCCCCCAGTAGACTGCGCTGTCGCTGTTGCCTTCTATGCTCACTGAGTCTCCACTAATCGCTATTCGTTAACCACGTTGAGTGTCGGATCGATGCGATTGACAACATCCAGAGCACTGCGAACACCGTCTTCATGGAAGCCATTATACCAGTACGCTCCGCAAAAGTGTGTATGCTGCTTACCGCAAATCAAATGACGTTGCTCACGGGCGCGCAGGGAGCTAATCGAGTACTGTGGGTGATCATAAGTAAAACGCTTGATCACCTTAGCGGGGTTAATTGCCGCTGTATTGTTTAGCGTCACGCAAATAGCCTGTTCACTGTCCAGACCCTGCAATATGTTCATGCTGTAGGTAACCGAGCTGGGCTGGCTTTCTGCATCGCCTTCAGTACGTAGCCGGTAATTCCAGCTTGCCCAAGCGCGGCGACTTTTAGGTAAAAGCTGTTCGTCAGTATGCAAGACAACATCATTGGGCTGATATTCAATGGCACCTAACACATCACGCTCTTGCTGGCTGGCGTCGTCCAACAACAACAGTGCCTGGTCGCTATGGGTAGCAATAATCACTTCGTCAAAATACTCGGTTTCGCCACTGGCAAACTGTATTTTAATTTGGTCTTTTTGCCGGAAAATATGCGTAATTTCGCTGTTCAGGTGCAAACGATCTTTAAAACCCTCGATCATCGGCGCAATGTAAGACCGTGAACCACCGTTGATGGTATGCCACTGAGGCCGGTCAGCAACATTTAGTAGCCCGTGGTTCTGAAAAAAGCGCAGGAAAAAACCCAACGGAAACCGTTCCGCATCAGCAATACTGGAAGACCAGATGGCCGATATCATTGGCAACAAATACAGCCGGGCAACATCCTCGCTGATGTCCTGTTCCCCTAAAAATTCTCCCAGCGTTTTTTGGTCGACATCTTCGCCGTCCATTAATGCCTGCTTAGCCGCTTTGTTAAACGATAAAATGCCGCTAAGTAATCGGTAAAAGTAAGGTTTAAAAAAATTACTGCGCTGAGCAAATAGCGTATTTAAGTTATGGCCATTGTACTCAAGCCCAGTGGCCGGATCGGTTACACTGAAACTCATTTCTGTATCACGCCAACAGACTTTTAGCTCTTTTAACAGGCGCTTAAAGCGCGGATAAGTCTGATCATTAAAAACTATAAAGCCGGTGTCGACCGGAAATGTCCGGTTGTTTAGGGTCACATCAACGGTTGCTGTATGCCCACCAATGTAATTGTTCTTTTCAAATAACGTAACTTTGTGCTTTTTACTCAAATAATAGGCGGCGGTTAATCCCGCGATACCACTTCCAACAACCGCTATCTTCATTCTAGTTCCTTGCCATACGTCGCGATAAGGCCACTTGCATTCCCTGAGGTAGCAACGACATCGTCTTTAACATTCCACTGAACAACCAGGGGAAACCAATATCTCTCTTATTCTTCGCAATCCCTTTGCGGATAACTCTGGAAGCATACTCAGCAGAAACCCGCATTGGCATTTCAAAATCGTTTTCATCGGTCATCGGTGTTTTGACAAACCCCGGTGACACCGACAGTACTTTGATACCGTATGCTTTGCCTAAATCAACCTCAAGGCTGCGGGTAATATAGTGGATCGCTGCTTTGGAACCACCGTAAGCTTCTGCCCGGGTAAATGGCAGCAGTCGCGCGAGACTACCAATAATTGCCAGTTGACTGCCCTTACCCATGATCGGGATTAAGCCTTCAACCGTGTTCATTGTACCAAAAATATTAACCCGGAATACGCGTTCAAACATGTCGGCGTCAAATTCAGTAACATCCAGATACTCACACATGCCGGCACTTAAAATTGCAATATCAATAGCTTCCTGCTGGCCCAGTAGCTCCACAGTTTTTCCACGATCCGTGATATCAAAAGCCAATGTTTCTATCTGCTCCGGATATTTTTTTTGTAATTCCTGCAACACCTCTTCGCGGCGTCCGCAGGCGATTACCTGATGACCCGACTTTGCATAATCGCAGGTCAGCTGTTGGCCGATACCGGAAGTTGCACCTGTTATCAATACTCTCATTCTGCCACCAAACGTTGCTTTATTTTATCAATAACATAGCCCACCAGAGGCACATGTTCATACAGCATTGCCCCTAAATCGTAATGATCTTCTTGCTGCCGAATTTTTTTGTCTTCGAAGTGCAGAGAGCTAACCCCCGGCAGCACGATTTCACCCCCATCGGCGAGCTTTGGATGAGCAAACCGCATTTGCCAGCTAAGATACGCTTTATCTTCACCTACTAGTTCATCATCAAACGCAAAATGGCAGTATTTAACATTCTCCATTGTGTGCTCGAAATAGGCTTTTAAGTCGTCTAGCCCGACAATCTGATGAATCGGATCAGTAAAATTCACCTCGTCATGATACAGCTCGCTCAGTTGTTCAAGGTTTTCCGATTTAAATTCGTCATAAAACGATTTTAGCGAATCGACCAGTTCTTGATTAGTCATTTTTCACCTGTTTAAATGTTGACAGAAAACGCTCTCTTGCCACGCTGTGGTCCACAATTGGCGCTGCGTAAGCGTTCTCAGGTTGCTTCTTTAGCCAACCGTGAGGCCAGTGAATATGCTGGGTTGGAACGGACTTAAGTTCTTTTATCCAAGTACGAATGTAGTCTCCGTCGGGATCAAAGCGTTCACTTTGCGTTACCGGATTAAATACTCGGAAATAAGGCACTGCATCGGTTCCCACCGAGGCACTCCACTGCCAGCCACCGTTATTAGCGGCAAAACTTCCGTCTATCAAATGCTCCATAAAGTACTGCTCGCCACGACGCCAGTCGATTAACAGATCTTTAACTAAAAAACTCGCGGTTATCATCCGCAACCGGTTATGCATCCAACCGGTTTTATTGAGCTGCCGCATGCCGGCATCAACAATCGGATAGCCAGTATTACCCTGACACCAGCGTTCAAACTCATCATTGGCCTGACGCCACTGCAGACCCTGGGTCTGTTGCTGATAGTTCTGGCCCTGACTTAAGCGCGGTTCGTGATACATTAAGTGCTGATAAAATTCGCGCCAGGCCAGTTCAGTTAGCCAGGTGTCAGCTCCTTTTTCAAGACCGTACGGGAATGACGGTGACTTTTGCTGCAGGCTACGTGCCAAAGTCTTGGGTGACAATACGCCTAATTCCAGATAAGCCGAGAGCTTTGAGGTGCCATCAACGGCCGGATAATCGCGCTGTTTTTGATAATCATCAATCTGGTGCCCGACAAATTGACCGAATTTACTCAAAACAGCCTGCTCGCCAACCGGCCAGTCTGATGTGTCAATACGCGGCAGTGGGCAGGCTGGCAAATCACTCACTTGCGCCGCCTTATCTGCACTGTTCAGGGCCGCGCGCGGACGGCTTGGTTGCCAGTCGTCTATCAACTCCACCTGCTTGCGCCAGGCTTTATTAAAGGGGGTGAACACTTTGTAATAGTCACCCTGCTTATTTTTTATCTGCTGGGGAGCAATCAGTAATAAACCGTGATAAAAATGACTCTTAATACCCTGCTGCTTTAGCGACGCAACTACTGCCCGGTCACGCTGGACTTCATCTACCGGGTATTCGTAATTAGCATAGACTTCTTTTGCCTCGACCGAGTCACAGGCCTCCGACAATATTGCAGCCGACTGCGAGAAGCTGTCATGAGTTTTTACCTCTAACGCAATACCCTGTTCCTTCAACTCGCTTTTAAACTGCTGCAGGTGACGCCACAGTAAATCAGCCTTGCGCGCCGACCAATGATGCCCCTTAAAAGTTTTTGCCGGTAGCAAAAAAATTCCCTGTACCCGGTCGTGCTCTTCGCAGGCAGCTTTCAAAGCCGGATTATCCTGAATTCTTAAGTCATGTCGAAACCATACAATCGCTGTCATATTTACACGTTCCACTGCTCATTTTGCATAAAGCTTATCGCTTACACTCAGTTGTTTTAAATCGACCATTGATAACGTAGCACTTAACATAAAAGTTTTCAGGAACTTAAATTAATCAGATCCAAGGCCAAACAAGATGCGTAATCACTGTCAACTTAAATGGCAAACTTTTTTTGGGGCCGTATGACGCAGCCGTATGAACAATTACCGCTATTTCCACTCACAGCGCACGTATTGCCCCATGGGAGTTTGCGCCTGAGAATTTTCGAGCCGCGCTACACCCGGCTGGTTAAGCGTTGCATGGCCGAACAGACCGATTTTGTGATTTGTATGTTCGATGCCAATGAAGGCAAAGACTCGCAAAAGTACATATTGCCCTACGGAACGGCGGTCTCTATCACCGACTTTGAAATGCTTGAAGATGGTTTTCTTGGAATTACTGTCGAAGGGAAAAGCCGGGTAAAAATCCATCAGCACCACCGCGAGCCTGATGGACTGAACATCGGCGAGTCGCAAAGACTACCAGCCTGGCAGCCAAAGCCAGCTACAGAGCAGCATGAACTGCTGATAAAGCGGTTGCAGGAAATTTATGCGACTTACCCTGAATTGGGCAGCCTTTATGAAAAGCCAAATTTTGATGATCTTAGTTGGTTATGCCAACGCTGGCTGGAAATTTTACCGCTTGATGTTTACACCAAGCAGGACCTGTTAAAGCATGATAATTCTGAGAACGTAGCACAATATCTGCTACAATTAGTCGCGTAGTTCACACACTTTTTTCTGCCATTGTTGATCCACTGACTACAGGGTCACGTAACTTGTATTACACTCAAAAAAGAATATAAGGTCGAGTTATGCAAGTGGTGTCAGAAAGAACTTCGCAACGGGGAGTTATGAAAGCATCCCAGCAAGACACTGCCGAGCGCGCAGCAGAACTGCTGTCCAAGGTAGCAGAAACTCGCAGCCGCGCGGCTTTTAGCGAGCTGTTTCGCCATTTTGCTCCCAAATTGCAGGCGTATGGTACGCGTCAGTTTGGCAACGAACAGGTTGCTATGGACTTAGTACAGGAAACGATGACTAACGTGTGGCATAAGGCACATTTGTTCAAGCCTGATCGCGGTTCGCCTTCTACATGGATTTTTACTATCGCAAGAAACATTCGATTTGATTTATTGCGAAAAAACAAAAAAAGAAAGGACGATATCAGCGCTGATGAGCTATGGCCTATATTGGCTGAAACTAACGACAGCTTAGACGATGGCTATGCGTTAGATAACGATGTATTAATGCAGGAAATAGCGCATTATTACGCACAATTACCAGACGCCCAGCGTGTTGTGGTAGAAAAAATCTATATCGAGGGCAAGTCGCAACAGGAAGTTTCAGACTCATTGGGTATTCCACTGGGTACTGTTAAGTCTCGTACTCGTTTGGCATTAAAAAAATTGAAAGAGTTAATCGTAGACCATGATTAAATCACATCCGAGTGAAGAATTATTAGTTAACTATGCGGCCGGCGATCTAACTTCTGCCATGACGTTGGTTTTAGGCACTCACATCGACATGTGTCCGACTTGCCAGCAAACCTTGTGCGAGATCGAAGAAGATTTATGCCGTAAGCATCTTGATACCGTGGTTGAAACCTTAACGGTACCGACTGATCATTATGAGGGCATGAGTAAAGCGCGTTGTGACAAAATGCTTGAGCAGATTTTTTCTTCTCAGGCCAAACCTCCGGTCAGGGCAGAAGAGCTGATTTGCCTGGAAGGCCGTCGCTTTGTATTACCGCGCACTCTTGCTCATAATCGCGGCCGGATTGGTGAATGGACCCATATGGTGGGTAAATTATGGCGCGCACCTATAAAAGTTGGTGAAAAAGGTCAGACGAACCTGATTTACATGGCGCCAGGGGCCCAGGTTCCTGAGCATACTCATAAGGGGCAGGAAGCCACATTAGTGCTTGATGGCGTGTTTAATGACGAGCAGGGCTCGTATCAGGACGGCGACTTCATTTTACTGGACGCGGAGCGAAAGCATAGTCCGCACACCAAAGATGAAGACTGCTTAACACTGGCAACATTAAATGCCCCACTCTACTTCACTTCTGGGGTCAGTCGTTTGCTTAATCCCTTCAGTAGCCTGTTTTTCAGGGGCTGAAGAAAAGGGGTTGAAGAAAATCAATAATCCGGCTTTGCTGTTTCTACGCGGTTCTTAAATTTTTGGCCCGGCTTAAAGCTGACAACACGCCGGGCTGAAATAGGAATGTCTTCCCCGGTCTTTGGATTACGACCGGGGCGTTCACTTTTTTCACGCAGTTCAAAGTTACCAAAGCCCGATAACTTAACTATTTCGCCACCTTCCAAAGCCGAGCGAATTTCTTCAAAAAAGTCCTCTACTAAGGTCTTGGCATCTTGCTTGTTAATGCCGTACTTTTCAAAGAGCACTTCCGCTAATTCTGCTTTGGTCAGCGCCATAATTTAGTCCCTCAAAATTGCGTCAAATTGGGTCTTTAACCGATTAACAAACTGCTCAACAAGAGCATTCACCTCTGCTTCTTCAAGAGTCTTGGTCTTGTCCTGCAGCGTTAATGCCAGTGCCAGGCTGCGTTTACCCGCCGGTACGCCTTCACCCTGATACACATCAAATAAGTTTAGGCCAACCAACTGGCTTATGCCAATACTTTCCAACTCGGTAAGTACTTCACCTGCCGCAATATCTTGATCAAGAACAACCGCTAAATCACGACGAATACTGGGGAATCGTGAAATCGTCTGAGCCACCGGAATACGCTTAATGCTGATGGCTTCGAGTAATATTTCGAACACAAAAGCACGTTGATTCAGACCAAAAGTTTTCTCGTATTGTGGATGCAAAGCGCCGATAAAGCCGACTTTCCGGCCATTTTTATAAATAGCGGCAGACTGCCCAGGGTGCAGCGCGTCATGTTGATCGGCGACAAAGCGAAATTCATTAGCCTCGCCGGTTCGGGCGATTAATGCTTCAACGTCACCTTTTAAGTCGTAAAAATCGACGTTGCGTTCTGCTTCTGACCAATTCTCAGGCACGGCTTTGCCGCTTTTAATACCGGCCAATACCGGTTCTTGTCTAACATCGTTTTCCGCCATCGGGTCGGGGATAAAGCGCAATCCCGTTTCGACCAAAGCTAACAGACTTTGCTGGCGTTTTTGATTATAGGCTACTGCATTAACCAGTCCTGGCCAAAGACTAAGCCGCATAGACGACATATCAATGGAAATAGGATGAGGTAAGGTTAAGGCCGGAGAATCGCTGAACAATAAAGCCTGATGCTTCGGGTCAACAAAGCTATAGGTAATGGCTTCCTGATAACCTCGCTCAACTAAAGCATCCACCAGTTGGTGTCGGCTTAACTGTGCTTCGGGGTGCTCACTCATCCGCA
Source organism: Idiomarina seosinensis (assembly GCF_044797955.1). Lineage (GTDB taxonomy): Bacteria > Pseudomonadota > Gammaproteobacteria > Enterobacterales > Alteromonadaceae > Idiomarina > Idiomarina seosinensis_A. Next base: position 1,355,988 of record NZ_CP085211.1, read on the forward strand.
GTTGAGCGGCCGGAGCCTCTGCCACAATGCGGTTATAACCATAAATCCGCGCGACCTCTTCAATCAGATCTTCCTCAATGCTGAGGTCAAAACGATACGATGGAATTTTGACTTGCCAGCCCGCATCTTGCTGCTCAACGCCAAGACCAAGACGCTGTAAAATATCGGTAACTTGCTGCTCATCGATGTGCATACCCAGCAATTTGGCCAACCTGGCTGCCCGTAATGTGACGGTCGGTCGACTCGGTAAATGTGACTCAGCAACGGCTTCTACAACAGGACCGGCTTCTCCGCCTGCGATATCCAGCAATAACTGCGTAGCGCGCTCCATTGCCGTGCGTTGTAAGTCCGGATCCACTCCTCTTTCATAACGGTGCGAAGCGTCGGTATGCAAGCCAAAACGACGCGCTTTACCCAGAATAGCATCGGGCGCAAAAAACGCGCTTTCCAAAAAGACATTTTGGCTATGGGTAGTCACACCACTGTCCTGTCCGCCGTAAACACCGGCCATAGCGAGGGCTTTATGCTCATCAGCAATAACCAGAACGTCGTCATCTAAGGCTATCGGAGTGCCGTCAAGTAAAGTCAGAGACTCACCAGGTTGAGCTAAACGCACCTGGATGTCGCCCTGTACGTTATCGAGATCAAAGGCATGCATCGGGTGACCCAACTCTAACAGCACAAAGTTGGTTACATCCACTACCGGATCGATGCTGCGGATACCACTACGGCGTAACTTTTCAGTCATCCAGATGGGGCTTGGCCGGGATACATCGACGCCTTTAATCACACGACCCAGGTACCGCGGGCATTGTGCAGCAGCGCGCAGATGAATGGCACGTTGATCATCAATAGTCGGTGCCACCGCTGGCACTTTGGGTTCGTTAACAGGCAGCTGGTTCAACACACCAACTTCGCGAGCGATTCCCCGGATACTCAGGCAGTCACCGCGGTTAGGAGTTAAGTCGATGTCGAAGCTATTATCTTCCAGTGCCAGGTATTGACGATAGTCCTCGCCAACCGGAGCATCATCGGGTAACTCGATAATCCCTTCATGGTCATCCAGCAGACCCAGTTCTTTATAGGAACACAGCATGCCGTGCGAGGCCTGGCCACGCAATTTAGCCTTTTTTATTTTAAAATCGCCGGGCAACAAGGCCCCGACTTTCGCAACTACAACTTTAATACCCTGACGGCAATTCGGCGCGCCGCAAACGATATCCAGCAGTTCGCCGTCATTCGTATTCACTTTAGTAACTTGTAGCTTATCGGCATCGGGATGAGTTCCACACTCCACCACTTCACCAACAACTACTGTATGAAAGTCGGCCGCGACCGGCTCAAAACCATCAACTTCCAGGCCAGCCATGCTCAGCTGTTCACTTAATTCGTTGCTGTTAATCGGTGGATTAACCCACTCTCTTAACCATTGTTCACTAAATTTCATTGTTGCAACTGCCCTTTCATTGATTAGTTAAATTGCTTTAAGAAACGCAGGTCATTTTCAAAAAATGAGCGTAAATCGGTGACGCCGTAACGTAGCATTGTCAGGCGCTCAACCCCCATACCAAAAGCAAAGCCGGTATATTTCTCCGCATCAATACCAACGGCTTTTAAGACGTTCGGGTGTACCATTCCGCATCCCAATACTTCCAGCCATTTACCGTCTTTACCCATGACATCAACTTCCGCTGAGGGCTCAGTAAAAGGAAAATATGAGGGTCGGAAACGGACCTGTAAAGACTCTTCAAAAAAGTGTGTCAGAAAGTCCTCTAAAATGCCTTTAAGCTGAGTAAAGGAGACATCAGTATCGACCATTAACCCCTCAACCTGATGGAACATCGGCGTGTGAGTCTGATCGTAATCGTTGCGGTAAACACGGCCTGGCGAAATAATCCGCAGCGGCGGTTGCTCGACTTCCATGGTACGTATCTGGACCCCGGAGGTCTGCGTCCGCAGCATTGAGGAAGGGGTGAAATAAAACGTATCATGATCAGCGCGAGCCGGATGATTGGCCGGAATATTCAGCGCATCAAAGTTATGAAAGCCGTCTTCAACTTCAGGGCCTTCTTTTACGCTAAAACCCAGGTCTCCAAAAAACTGCTCGATGCGGCGAATAGTTTGTGTAACCGGGTGTACCCCACCCACCTGGGTGCCGCGACCCGGCAGACTGACATCAATCCGCTCTGCCTCGAGTTTGGCCTTTAATTCCTCAGCTTTAAGCAATTCTTTTCGTGCATTAATGCTGTTTTGCACCTGCTGCTTCGCTTGATTTATTTTTTGGCCGGCTTCGCGTCGTTCCGATGCATCCAGTTTGCCTAACCCTTTTAATAATTCGGTCAGCTTGCCCTTTTTTCCCATGTACTCAACCCGGACTTCATCCAACCGCTGCGGAGAGTCCGCGCTGGCGATGGCCTGTCCGGCCTGGTTAACGATTTCCTCTAATTGCATGGTTTTCCTCAACACCTACACTATGCGACTAAGCAAAATTTTAAAGGCTTTATTCTAGCAGAGTTTTGATCAAAAAAGGGAGCCTGACGGCTCCCTTTGAAATCTGTTCGTTTTCAACCATCCACGTCGGGACAGCTCAATCGATTACAGTGCGCCTTTCGCTTTCTCAACCAAAGCGGCAAAGCCGTTTTGATCATGAACTGCGATATCAGCCAGAATTTTACGATCGATTTCAATCGATGCTTTTTTCAGACCATTGATAAAGCGGCTGTACGACAAACCATTTTGACGGGCCGCAGCATTAATACGCACAATCCACAACTGACGGAATTGACGTTTTTTGTTGCGACGGTCACGGTAAGCGTATTGACCCGCTTTAGTAACTGCCTGAACCGCAACGCGATAAACGCGACTGCGTGCACCATAATAACCTTTCGCCTGCTTTAGGACTTTTTTGTGACGCGCTCTCGCGATTACACCACGTTTTACTCGTGCCATTTGCTATCTCCCCTTATGCGTACGGTAACATGCGAGCGACTAATTGAACGTCGGCCTCATGGACCATGTTCTTAGCGCGAAGCTGACGCTTACGCTTAGGGCTCTTTTTTGTCAAAATGTGACGCAAGTGAGATTGCTTGCACTTAAAACCACCTGAAGCAGTCTTTTTAAAGCGCTTTGCAGCGCCCTTGTTCGATTTCATTTTCGGCATGAAATAAAACTCCGCATTGTTGATAAAAGTGTGACAGGGTGAGCCTGACAATCAGACTACTTGTAAACCACAATCACTTCTTGATGGGTGCCAGAACCATAATCATCTGGCGCCCTTCGGCACGTCTTGGGAACGACTCAAGTGTTGAGATATCTTCCAAATCGTTTTTAACCCGATTCAGTAATTCAATACCCAACTCCTGGTGTGCCATTTCCCGGCCACGGAAACGAATAGTGACTTTGGTTTTGTCACCTCCCTCGAGGAAACGACGCAGGTTGCGCAGTTTTACCTGGTAGTCGCCCTCATCAGTTCCAGGCCGGAACTTAACTTCCTTTACCTGAATCTGTTTTTGCTTTTTCTTTTGTTCTTTTTGCTCTTTACTCTTTTCGAAGAGGAACTTACCGTAATCCATTAAGCGGCATACTGGTGGCTCCGCGTTCGGACTCATTTCCACCAAGTCAACGCCAGCTTCCGCTGCTGCGTTAAGAGCTTCGTTAATACTGACAACGCCAATCTGTTCGCCTTCGGTCCCGATTAAGCGAACCTCATCAACCTTAATTTCGTCGTTGATACGATTTTTATCTGCAGCTTTTTGAGTTCTTTTTCCGCCTTTAATGGTTTATTCCTCCATCTAATTTTTTAAATTTTGCGGGTCCGTACTTCGTCTTCAATACGTGCAATGAAATCAGCCAATGGGAGTTTACCCAAATCTTCACCACCACGAGTACGTACCGCAACCTCGCCTGCTTCGACTTCTTTATCGCCGACAACCAGCAAATAAGGGACGCGTTTAAGCGTATGCTCTCGGATCTTAAAGCCTATTTTCTCATTTCTCAAGTCGGCAGAGGCCCGAATTCCCTTTTTATTCAACGATTTTACCACATTTTTTACATAATCACTCTGATTATCCGTAATATTCATTAAGACAACCTGAGTTGGCGCCAGCCAAGTTGGAAAATGACCGGCATATTCCTCGATCAAAATACCCATAAAGCGCTCTAACGAACCCAAAATGGCGCGGTGGATCATAACCGGTGTATGGCGTCCGTTATCCTCACCTACGTAAGTGGCACCTAAACGCTCAGGCAGCGCGAAGTCCAGCTGAATCGTACCACATTGCCAGGCGCGGCCTAGACAATCAAACAAGGTGAATTCGATCTTCGGCCCATAAAATGCACCCTCACCCGGTAAGTAGTCAAAGTCGATGTCGTGGGTTTTAAGAGCATCCGCCAGGGCTTTCTCAGTCCGATCCCAGGTGGCATCTTCGCCCAGCCGTTTTTCTGGCCGCGTTGACAATTTTACGTCAATCTTTTCAAAACCAAAAGTGGCATAGGTTTCGTACACCATTTCGATGCATTTGGCGACTTCTGACTGCACCTGCTCTTCGGTACAAAAGACATGGGCGTCGTCCTGGGTAAAACCACGGACGCGCATCAGACCATGTAAAGCGCCCGACGGCTCGTTGCGGTGGCAACTGCCAAACTCTGCCATCCGCAAAGGCAAGTCCCGGTAGGACTTCAAGCCCTGGTTAAAAATTTGAACGTGGCCCGGGCAGTTCATTGGTTTAACCGCATACTCGCGATTTTCAGAGGCGGTTGTGAACATCAGCTCTGAGAATTTTTCCCAGTGTCCTGATTTTTCCCACAATACCCGATCCATCATCATCGGACCTTTGACTTCCTGGTAATCGTACTCACGCAGTTTTTCGCGAATATAATCTTCCAGTTCACGAAAAATTGTCCACCCATTATGGTGCCAGAAGACCATACCCGGCGCTTCTTCCTGCCAATGGAATAAGTCCTGGTTTTTACCAATTTTGCGGTGGTCACGTTTCTCCGCTTCTTCCAGGCGTTTTAAATGCGCTTTTAGCTGTTTTTTGTCAGCCCAGGCCGTCCCGTAGATGCGCTGCAGCATTTTATTATCGGGGTTACCGCGCCAGTATGCGCCTGACATTTTCATCACTTTAAAATGCTGGCAGAATTTCATGGTCGGAACATGCGGTCCCCGACACATATCAATATATTCTTCGTGATGATACAAAGCAGGCCGCGACTCAGTCGGGATGTTTTCGTCCAGAATCTCAATTTTATATGATTCATGACGCTCGGCAAAAGTTTCACGAGCTGTTTCCCAACTGACTTTATTTTTTACTACTGCGTATTCGGTTTTCGCCAGTTCCTTCATTCGCTTTTCAAGCTTATCTAAATCTTCTTGAGTGAAGGTATGATCAACGTCGATATCGTAATAAAAACCATTTTCGATCACCGGCCCAATAGCCATTTTGGCCTCAGGCCACAACTGCTTTACCGCATGCCCCATCAGATGGGCACAGGAATGACGAATGATATGCACACCGTCATCGTCTTTCGGTGTGACTATTTCGACATCAGCGTCGTGCTCGATTTTATCGCAGGCATCCGCCAGTTCACCATCAATGCGGCCGGCTACCGTGGCTTTTGCCAGGCCCGGGCCGATATCCATAGCGATATCCATAATTGAAACGGGCTGTTCAAATTCGCGTTGACTTCCGTCAGGGAGAGTAATTACAGGCATGAAACTTCCTATTCACCAGTGGTGACACCTACCAAGTGCCACGTGCGCTATTTTGGCTCCACTGCAAAAAAGCAGAACCTTACGAAATTATTGAGTTCGCTACTGTCGAACATCACGCGCTACTATAATCGACCCGCTATCTTTGGGCAACCATGTGACGCATCTCGTTAACGCCTTGCTGCCGGTTTCTTTGCAGATAAAACAAATGATTAGATTAATAAGCGTGATTACGCGCATAAATTACTGGCTGGCCCGGCTATTTTGTTTCTATAGTTAAGGCAACGTACACGCTTTCACAGGAGCCGGATATGTACGAGGAAGATCTTAACACAGTGGTCGTACGCTGCCCGAATTGTGGTCACACAACTCAACTGGAAATCGACAATTCAGCTGGTAATCAGGACTATCAGGACGAGTGTTCAGCCTGTGGGGATCTGATTCATGTGCAACTGCAGGTTGACGAGTTGCATAACAAAACCAAAGTTCATATCGAAGGCAACGACGGTTAACCCCGTTGCTTTAAAACACGCTCAACGGTTTCCACAATAGTGATGGTTTGCTGATCAAACTCAATGTTTAACGGTGTACCTGGCTGTGCCTGAGATAAATTTGTCAACCGTAAGGTTTCGGGTATCAGGTGCAGGCTAAAACGATTTTCTTTTACCTCGCCTATAGTCAGGCTTGCGCCATTAACCGCAATAAAGCCTTTAGCAAATAAATAGGGGGTAAAGTTTGCCGGCACTTCAATCCAACCCGCCCAGTTCGTGTCACTTTGTTCGACAGCAATCAAGGTCCCCTGACAATGGATGTGGCCGGACACGTGATGTCCGCCAATTTCATCCCCCGCTTTTAGCGAGCGTTCAAAGTTAACCTGGCTATTCTCGATTAACAGACCTAAATTGGTCAGGCGCAATGTTTCATCGATAACATCAAATTCAACCGTATCTGAACTCTGGTGAACCACCGTTAAACAACAACCGTTTATAGCAATACTGGCGCCAATATCTAAATCACGCAAAAATTGAGGTTCTACCTTCACTGTTAAATGGCGAAACTCATCCGAATCTTTGATATCACTAATCTGTGCCTGGGTTTGTACGATACCGGTAAACATAACAACACCTGAACGACAAGAGGAACTCGAATGCCTGGCAGTGTACTGAGAATTGTAAAAACTTACCAGTGTTTGCCACTATTACTGGCAGTTTTGGCCGGCTTAGTACTGACTGGCTGTTCGCAACCAGAAAACATCATCACCTCAGTGCATACACTCAATCAGCGAATTGCCAGCACACTTGATACTGATGCTGTACAGTTAAGCTACTCGCCTCGTCCGGCGCCCTTGCCCGCTGTCCGACAGCTGAAGCCTGCAGGGCAACCGGTCGGTATGAGCTTATTAACCAGCTTACGCCTGGGACACTGCAACGTGGGTCAGCAAATAGCTCAACGCAACAGCGCTCTGGGTCGATTAGAAGATGGGTTAATGCGTCTGCAGGGTGATATTAAACTGCTACAGGGCTTAAAAGAATGCATCAAACAGCCAAAATCTGCGCCTCTAGTCGATGAATTACAACGGGCAATTGAGGCCAAATCCCGGCAGCTTCAATTTGATACAGCCCACGCACTGGCAACGGATAAGGCCCTACGAAATGCCTTAGACATTGGCGCTGAACCCCTGCAAAAAGTGGATCCTGCAGCCTTTAACACCGCACTGGATGCTCTCACACAAATTGTTAACTGGCTGCAGCAACCCGGCCCACAGCCTCATCTGCACGAGTGGCGCGAACAACTGGCGCAATCCGACTACCTAAACCGCTTGAGTCGTTCAGTGGTATCCATGCGCCTGAAACTCCGGCAACTGCAGGCAGGGTTACCACCACTTACCCGGGCCACAGGTTGTGATAGTAAAGGGGTGCCTCAACGGGCTAAAGTCTTACGCAACGTTTTTATGCAGTTTTTTATTAATGATGTCCAGGCCGACTTAGCTCTGTTAACCACTCAGTTTCAACAATATCAGCCGTTGTTACGTCAACTCGCCGACATCAGTCCGCAGCCGGCATTGACGGGTTATCTGGTGCGCTTAAGCGAGCAGGGGCAACAGCTCAGCAAGGTTAGTAAAAGCTTTGTGCAGCCCTGGCAGGAATTTTTCGCCAACTGTGGCTTTACACCGGGTGAGGATTAGCTCTAATCTAGGGATAAAGCAACTGGTCGGACCGGAGCCAATCTACCATGGAAAAACCTCACACTACAGATGCTTACTGCGCACAAACCCATGAAGTGAAGAATCAGCCGCCGGCACTGGAAAATTACAACCTGTTTGCTGAAGATAAAGCTCTGCAAGAAGCCGTCCAGCGCGAAGGTGCTGGCTGGGCCGAACAGGACATAGCCCGGTTTGGTGCTGAATGCGGTTTAACAGAACGTATCCAGCTGGGCTTTGACGCTAATCGCCAAAAGCCAATACTTCACACCCACGATCGCTTTGGCCATCGCCTTGACCAGATAGAGTTTCATCCCAGTTATCACCAACTGATGGACATTGCCATTACTGAGAGTTTACATGCCAGCCCATGGCGGGAGCCCAAGAAAGGCGCCCACGTGGCGCGTGCTGCCAAATATTATTTGCATACCCAGGTCGAAGCAGCGCATGGCTGCCCAATCACTATGACATTTGCCTCGCTACCCGCTCTAATGCATCAAAAACAGTTATTTGACCTGTATGGCGGAAAAATCACTGCCCCCTATTACGACCCTGCTAATATCCCGGCAGAGCGTAAAAACGGCTTGACCGTAGGTATGGCGATGACTGAAAAGCAAGGCGGATCCGACGTACGCAGTAACACGACAAAAGCATATCCGATTGGAGAGCAAGGCCCGGCGCAAGCTTATGAGCTGGTTGGTCACAAATGGTTTGTATCTGCCCCAATGTGCGACTTATTCCTGGTGCTGGCACAAACATCGGCAGGTTTGTCCTGCTTCCTGGTTCCGCGGTGGCGTCCGGACGGCAGTAAAAACCCGGTCCAGATTCAACAACTGAAAGACAAAATGGGTAATGTTGCTAACGCTTCCAGCGAGTGTGAATTACGCGGCGCGCTGGGCTGGATGGTTGGCGAGGAAGGCCGTGGTGTTCGCACCATTATCGAGATGGTTGCTATGACGCGTTATGATTGCATGATTGGATCGTCCTCGGGCATCCGCCAGGCCAGTGTTCAGGCCCTGCATCACTGTCATTATCGGAGCGCCTTTGGCAACCAGCTCAGTGCGCAGCCGCTGATGCAAAATTTACTGGCTGACTTGGCACTGGAAAGCGAGGCGGCAATGACCCTAACTCTACGTATGTCCCGAGCCTTTGACAATCAAGACGATGAACATGAAAAGCTGTTCGCCCGTATTGCCACACCCATCGGCAAATACTGGATTTGTAAACGGGCTCCGAATCATGCCTATGAAGCCATGGAAGTGATTGGTGGTATGGGGGTCATGGAAACAACCATTATGCCGCGATTATTCCGCGAATCGCCAATTAATGCTATCTGGGAAGGCAGCGGCAACGTGCAGTGCCTGGACATTCTGCGGGCGATACAAAAAGAGCCAAAAGTGCTGGATGCTTATTTTGCTGAGCTTAGCAAGGCCCAGGGCCGTGACGAATGCCTTGATGCGTTTATTAACCAGTTGCGACGCGACTTTAAACAAACTCCGCAACAGGACTGGCAATATCATGCGCGCCAATTTGCCGATCGTATGGCGCTGGCTTTACAGGCTGCTTTATTATTACAATATGCGCCAGATTTTATCGCCTCAGGCTTTATTGCCGGGCGCTTAACACAACGCCAGCAGATGAATTACGGAAGCTTACCCCGGGGTATTAACGTCGCTGCCATCATCAAGCGGGCAACGCCAGCGATTAGTTGATAAAGAATAAGAAAAACCAGTAACTGTAGCGGCATACCACCCGCAATGGGTGAAAACTAGCCAGTCAGTTCTCCGGAGCATAAAAAACACTTGCGCCGGAGAACTGAAATGACTAATATAGCGCCCGTCTTCAACGACACTCGCTAAACAGTGCGTCCGTAGCTCAGTTGGTTAGAGCGCTGCCTTGACATGGCAGAGGTCGGTAGTTCGAGTCTACTCGGACGCACCACTTCCTGATAAAGCTCCACGAAAAAACTATTGGTAAGTCCGTGATGCGTTAACAATTTTTTGCGCTAATTCGGGACTTTTGCATTCATTAGCAATGTCACCCAGGGTTACGATACCAACAAGATCCTTGTTTTCGCGATCATTCAATACCAGTAAACGCTGGACCTGCTGTTCTGTCATATTTTGCAAGACAGACTCAATATCTTCGTCCTGGTAAGTATAAAGTACCCGTTCGGTAGCGATGCTTTTAGCGCTGTCATCCAGGCTCTTACCTTCAGCCACTACTCGTATCGCAATATCCCGATCGGTAATAACCCCGGTGACTTTGTTGGCGTCCGTTAGCGGCTCAAAACCGGTCTTATTATTTTTCATAGTAAGCGCGGCTTCACGAATCGTTACATTATCTTTTAAATATTGTGGTTGCGAAGTCATGACGTCTTTAGCTTGCATTATGACACCTCCGTTAACTGTTTTAAGTGACAAACATTAACCAAGGCCAGTTAGTGCAGTTAATGTCTGCCGGGTTCACTAACTAAGGCTAGTCAGCAACCAGCAATATTTCAAACCTGCACAGTTTTTCCCGGCTAAGAAAATATCAGATCTTCTGCAGGCGCCGGTCTGTGGTAATAAAACCCCTGACCACTGTCACAACCTAACTGTCTTAACACCGAAGCTTCCTGTTCCGATTCAACACCTTCGGCAACCACTGACAGGCCATATTGCTGGGCAACCAGGATCGTGTATTGCAACAACGACTGCTTTTTAGGCTCCAAATGTAAATTAGTAATTAAATGACGATCGATTTTGAGTTCATCAAGGGGCAACTCAAACATTGATAAAATCGATGAGTAACCACTGCCAAAGTCATCCAGTGCTATTTTTAAACCCAGCTGACGATACTTTTGCAATATGGCCAGAGTCTTAGGTAAATAAACACCTAACTCAGTTTCTAGAATCTCGAACGTTAAATGCGAAATCAGCTGCTTGTCATATTGCGCATAGTATTCCAGTAAACCTAGAAACTGCTCACTCATAACCTGTTTTGGGCTTAAGTTGATGCTCAGATGAGGTATTTTACCAAGCCGCTGTCCCTGCCTTAGATATTCTATGGCCTTGAACAACGCATATTCACCAAACGCCAGATCCAGCTCAGAACCGCAGATCAGGGGAATAAATGACTTAGGTGACAGCAAGCCTTTATCGGGGTGCTGCCAACGCATCAGTAACTCAAAGGAGTAAACTTCTCCGGTCTGAATTCTGTACTTAGGCTGCGCATACATGACAAACTCACTATTGCGTAAACCATCAGCAATAGCCCCCAACTCGTTAACTTTTACCTGTTCCTGCTGGTAAGCCTCAATATCAAAAATCTCTACCTGCGATTTACCCTTCGCTTTTGATTCAAAGGTTGCGCACTGGGCATAGTTAATTAATTTGACAGCCGATGTCGAGTGAGCCGGCGAAAAGGAAATCCCCGCGCTAAATTTGATATCTCCGGTCGAAACGGCACAGCTGAGCATGTCATTAATAACAGCTTGCAACGACTTTAATTTTTGATGAGATACGCTGCCAGTACTGTATAGCACAAATTGATCCGCCATCACCCGGCAGACATCCTTGACTAATGGGTGGTGAGCCAGTTTATGGTGCAATTCCGCTAAGAATTCATCTGCGTCAGCTAAATGATGGCGTTGGTGTTGCTGGAAATCATCGATATCAAAATAAATCACGACAACGGGCTCACCGGCGTCTATTTGCCGTTGTATTGTCTCGGATAACTGCTCGAGGTTCGGCTGAATGATACTCTGGGTATTGGATGTTAATAGGGACATTAGCTTAACCTCTCCCGCTCGAGTTCCAGCGTGCCATTTTACGATAAATCGTTGATGGGTTTACCTGTAATTTTTTTGCTGCCTCAGTGACGCTGTTACTGCTTTGCTCAAGAGCATTAGTAATCGCTTCTTTTTCGACCTTCCATAATGGCTTAACTGGCTCTTCTTGCACCGCCGGAATGTCTGACTTGGTTAACCTCTCGTCAGCATCAACTGCCACTGCATCAGCGTTATAATTTTTGACAAGCGAAAGCGGCAGCATAGTTGGGGTTACTTCGTCACCCTGGTTCATAATAACAATTTGCCGGATAACGTTTTCTAATTGTCTGACATTGCCGGGCCAATGATAATTTCTCAGTACCAACTCAGCGGCACTGGAAATACGGATAAAAGAGCTTCCCTCTTTTTTCGAAAACAGTTGCAGAAAATGGTGCGCCAAACGACTGATGTCGCTACCCCGCTCCCGCAAGGCCGGCATATGCATCGGGATTACGTTAAGCCGATAGAATAAATCCTCGCGAAAAGTCCCGCGTTCGATTTCTGGCTGCGGATCGCGGTTAGTGGCACAAACAAAACGCACATCAACCCTGACCGTGTGGTTTGAACCCACCGGGGTTATTTCATGGGTTTGAACAAATCGCAGGATTTTGCTCTGCAAGTCAACCGGCAGTTCTCCAATTTCATCAAGGAATAAGGTTCCTCCATTAGCCCGCAATGCGGCACCCTTGCGGTCGCCGATAGCACCGGTAAATGCACCTTTAACGTGGCCAAAAATTTCGCTCTCAATCAGCTCTCTTGGAATCGCGGCACAATTAATTGCAACAAAAGGGTTAAGCCCTCGCGCACTTTCGCGGTGAATGGCTTCTGCACACAACTCTTTGCCCGTTCCGCTCTCCCCGGTAATAAAAACTGGCGCATTACTTTTAGCGGCCGGCAAAATAGCAGCAAATAACTTCTGCATTACGGCTGATTCACCAACCATACCATTAAAATGCACAGCTTCCGCACCCGCATCATAGGCTGTTACCAACCGGTTTACCTGGTACTGTTTCAGGCAATTGGCAACGGTGACGTTTAGCCGGGTTCTGTCAACTGGCTTAGTCAGATAGTCATTGGCGCCGGCATTAATCGCATCGACGACGTCACTGGCCCGCTCTGACGAGGTAGCAATAATCACAGGTATTTGCGGCCGACGCCGCTGTAGCTGATTCATCAGCGCGATGCCTGACATATCAGGCAACCCAATATCGATGACACAGACCTCATAATCAGCCTGTTCAAATAAATCCAGGGCTTCGCTTGCGGTAGCAGCCACAATAACTTCATAGTGACCGGCTAAATAGTTTTCATAAATTAAGGCTGTCGACGGATTGTCTTCAACCAGCAGAACGCGGGCTTGTTCAGATTCAGTCATGATGTACTCTACTAAAAGTTCGGGCGCAGATATGCAATTAAAGTTCCAACTTTACTGTGCATGCCACATTAAGCGCTTATTGCAACTATTGGTGAAGTTATGAGCAGTTTTTCAAGTGGCACGCTTTGCTTTTTGCGATGACAATGCATTTTGCAATGCATTTTATTGCATTTTGCAACGTCAGGCCCGATTAATCTCGATTTCAGTCCCAAACCTGTGGCAAAATACCGATGGTATTAAAATTGCATAGGGCTGCGACCCGATAATCATGTTTTAGCTGTGGAATACCCATTGAAGACCTTTGTAATGAACAAACCGACTGATGATACTCAGCAACAATCACTGAAAAAGTGGTTATGGGTTGCCTTCCGGCAGCACGCATTAATTCCGATCATTCTCATCGAATCGGTTTTGTTGATGACTTATATCGCCACAAACCATATTACCACAGCTAAAACCAACGACGAGTTGCGCTCACTGGCTTTGACCGAGTCAAATCAGGTCGCCGATCGAGAAGCCGACATACTCAGCCAGCAGTTGCAGTCGGTTACTGAACATTTGCAAAGTTATACCGCCACCATTGGTGATGCCTTGCAGCATCCGGTTAGCGATGCAGAGCTGCAACGAATGCAACAACTAGAGCGCGGCAACGACGGACAGCTGTATTCGAAGTATGAAGGATTAGGCGATGATGCCGCTGTTTTCTATTCAGGAATAACCCCCGAAGCCGATCAGCAGCTGTCTCAAATAGCTCAGCTAAATCGCACAACCGCGCTAATGAAGTCTGTAACCCGGGTTAACCCTCTGATCCAGCAGGTGTACTTTAATACCAAAGACAGTCTAAATCACATTTATCCGCCGTTTGATACTGACACTCAGTATGAGAGCACCGTAGAAATACCCATTTTTAATTTTTATTATTTGGCGGATGCCGTCCATAATCCCTCCCGGCAGGATGTCTGGACCGAACTGTATCTCGATCCCGCCGGCAGCGGCTGGATGTTATCCAATATTGCGCCAGTTTATCTCAATCAGACACTGGCGGGCGTAGCCGGTATTGATATCACAATTGAAAATTTAATAACCCACATTCAGGAAACTGAAATTCCGTGGCATGGCTTTGCCACGCTGCTTGACCCCAATAACCAGTTTATTGCGATACCCAAGCGGGGTCAGAGCTTGTGGGATATGCATTTGCAAACCGCATCCGATCGGACCAAAGTCACCAGCAACACTTTGGCCAGTCAACAGTTTTCACTATCCTCAATACCCGGCAGCGATGACTTGTTAAACGCCATAAGCAGCGGTGAAACCGGCACCACTCATGCTGTCATTAACGATATCCCCGTTATAGTCAGCTGGAATACCGTGAAAGAAACTGACTGGAAAGTTCTTATTGTTATTGAAGAAAGCGAGCTTTATGCTGCTGCAGACGAATTAAAATCCTCTACCGATTTGGTGACCTGGTCTTTGTTAGCCGGCTTAATCCTTTTTTATCTGGTCTATTTCGTTTATATCCGGAACCGCGCCGCCAAATTATCCAGAGAATTATTGCGTCCAGTTAATGCATTAAAAAATATCGTTACCGCGGTAGGAAATCAGGAGTTCCACGAACAACAAAAGCCATCCTCGATTCGGGAATTTAATGAGATCGGCCGCCAGGTTAATAAAATCAGTCGTTCTCTCGACAATACCATTAAAGGTCTGTCAACATCAGAAACGCGGCTTCGTACGGCTCTGCAGGGTAGCGGCGACGTATTAATAACCGTTTATCCTGAACACAGTTTAATCCACGTTGACGATAACTTTTCTAAAATTGTTAACCAGACCGTTGCCAGCCCCATGACCATTGATGAATACGACCGCTTTATTCACCCGTCGGACATTGATGAGGTTCATGAAAAACGCCAGGATGCGTTGGAGAGCGGAGACCCGGTACAAATTGATTACCGTTTAACTAAAGCCGATGGCTCTCATGCCTGGGTTCAGTCCCGGGGGCAACGGGTATTAAGCGATGAGTTCGGTGGTTTTGCTCTGGTCGGGACACTAAGCGACATATCGGCGCGCAAAGAAGTGGAGCAAGTTTTACGCAAGGCTAAACAGGCATCCGATGAAGCAAACCGGGCAAAAAGTAAATTGCTCTCTTCGGTGACGCACGAATTAAGAACGCCGCTTACCGCAATTCTGGGTACGACAGAAATTATTAAGCTAAAGCTGCAACATCAGGAATTCGATCGCTACCTTGGCCGCATTGAGTCCTCAGCAGAGCTGTTACAACAGTTGATAGACGACTTGTTGACCAAAACTCAACTGGAGTCCGGCGCACTGGAAATAAGGATGCGCAGTATCAGTGCCAGTGCAATTGTTGCCCGCAGCATTGATCTAATTAAAAGCGCTCACCCTTTTGCAGAAAAGCGTCTGAATGTCGAACTCAACCATCCCGAGACGCTAATAAAAACCGACCCGCGGCGCGCTGTGCAGGTTGTGAATAACATTCTGAGCAATGCACTTAAGTATACAGATGACGACAAAATGATTACCGTACGAGGATATTTGACAGGCCCATGCTACTCTGTCGACATCATTGACTGTGGTCCGGGTATCCCTGAACAACAGCAACATTTGCTGTTCGAGCCGTTCGAACGGCTGGGCCAGGAAAATAGTGTTATTACCGGCACCGGATTAGGCTTAACCATCTGTAAAGATTTAGTTGAGCGAATGCAGGCTAACATTAGATATCGTACTGCCTCCACAGGGGGCAGCCACTTTACTGTCGACTTTCCGTTAATCAGCGACTGAGACTAAAGAAATGAGCACCGACCGAATTATGATTGTTGACGATAACCCCACTAACTTAATGGTGCTCGAAGAAATTGTGCACCTGTGTGGTTTTACCAATACTATCAGCGAGTGCGACCCAAAAGCCGCTCTGGATATTTTATCTTCCCTGTCATGCCACACGCTGTTACTGGACCAGAACATGCCACATTATACCGGCATTGAGTTTTATCAGCATTTAAAACGCAATGACGCACTGCCCGAACGGGTATTCATGATCAGTGCTCTTGATGATCCTGAGCTAAGAAACCAGGCTTTAGGCATCGGCTTCGATGGTTTTCTGCCCAAGCCCTATCGCTTTGCCGATATAAAGGCTCTGCTGAGTAACTAGTCAAGGAAATCCCGCAAAACAGCGGCTAACTGTTCTGATTCCTTTTTTAACTGCAGGATCAGAGATTGCTCAACCTGACCCGATTGGGCAGAGCGTTCAAGCTGCTGTGTTATTTTAAAAAGTCTCTGAAAATGCAGCTGTTGGCTGGGGCCTTTTAAAAAGTGGGCCAATTTGCGCACTTCTGCCAGGTCACTTTGCTGATATTTTTGCTCTATTTTACTTACCGTCTCCTGCAAATAACTGAGCACCGAATGAACTAACCGTTCAACAAAGTCGACATCGCCTTCAAAATCATCCAGACACTGGCTTTTTAACCACACTACTCCCATGATTTCATACCATAAGCAGGAAGGGTTAATGCTTTTTTTGGATGCTTTCCGGCCTCTGCCGTTAACCGGACAACATCGCTATGAACTTGATTTCTGAACTCAGCAAGTTCGAGCCATAATTTCATAAAAGCCTCAGGCGGTGCGGCTAAGCCCGATTCTTTATAGTCTTTTAATAACGGCGCTGCCGCCTGATAACCTTGTTTAATCCGTCGGCTTTGGCGTTTTTCAAACTCGGCTAATTGTTGTTTGTGCGCTGCGCTAATAACAGCATCTGATAAGCTGAAGTCACTGGCTAAAAAGTATTCACGAAATTCAGCCAGAGAGTGTTGCGAGGCATTCGTCCAGTGCTGCCAGTCGGCTTTATTTAAAACCGCACCGGAATCCGGGTCAACAATTATCACCGTGGGCGTTCCATAATAAATTGGCTCTCCCCAATGCTCAACTAAGCTGTAGCCCCCCTCAAAATAACCAATGTCAGCTAACTCTATCTGATATTTTTTATTAAGCTGTTCAGCCATAGCAGGCTGGGAAAATTGCTCAACCAAGGCTTTCGAGTCTCCGCACCAGTTAGCCCCCAACACTAACATCAATTTTTTACCCTTTGTTTTTGCCTTTTCCTGGGCCTGCTGAAGTTGATCAATCGTAGGCTGCTGACCGCGAAAGGCAAATTGCTCTGGCGCTGACCAGACCGCTGTAGAAAAGCATATTAATAACCCCACAATCACTCTTAATGTCATTTGAACTCCTTAGTTTGTACTCGGTTCCGTCCCTGTTTTTTGCCCTCATATAGAGCAGTATCAGCGCAGGACATCCACTTTTCGATGGGATCCTTTAAATGTCTTGCGCTGCAGACACCAAGGGTCACGGTCACCCGATAGTCCCGCTCTTCACCGTCAACAGTCATTTTTTCAATAGTCCGGCGAAGTTTTTCAGCAGCTACTTTAGCGCCGGCCAAATCAGTTTCGGGGAATAAGATAACAAACTCTTCTCCTCCCCAACGCGCCAGAATATCCTGCTGCCGTAAATGGCCCTGCATTTCTTTACTGAGGGCTCGTAACACCTGGTCGCCAACTTCGTGACCATAGCGATCATTAAACTGTTTAAAATGGTCGACATCAAGCAAAGCGATACTGACATCTCTGGGATTACGGCTGAATTGGCGTTGCAACATTTTAAATTGCTCGCTGAAACCCCGCCGATTAAGTAACTGAGTCAGATAATCGGTCTGCGATAGTGATCGCAGTCTTTCATTGGCTTCACTAAGCTCTCGGGTGCGTTGCCTTATTTCAAAATCAAGCCGTTCATTGACTTTTTCTAATGCACGGAAGCGTAGCTTATAAAGAAAGTAAGCAAGGAGTAGAACAAGGCTGACAACAAGCAACCACAGCCAAAAGCTCTGCCACCAGGGTCGTTCTATATGAATGAGGATTTCCAGCGGTTCTTCGCTGCGGCTTCCTAAGCTATTTTCACCCTCAATTTGCAATCGATAGTGTCCCGGTGGCAGTGTCGTAAAACGAACTATCCGACTGTTTCTCCAGTCACTCCACTGGGCATCCAGTCCGAGGATCCGATAGCGTCCCCTATTCAAGCTGGTGTCATGAAAGTCCATAACACTGTAGCTAATTTCGATGGAACGGTGGTCACTGGGCAGATTTATTTGCGGTTGGGTAAAGCTGTATTGATCAGTGGTATCGCGATTATTAATCATCACCCGGGTTAAGTTAACTGTCGGTGCAAACACATTAATTTTTAAATCTGCCGGCCGGGTCAGCGCAGCTCCCTTGACCGTACCAACGACTAATTGCCCGTTGCGGCTGAGTGCTGCAGCACCACGCAACATTTCAGCAGCGGGAAGGCCGTCATGCACGGTGAAATTTATGAGTTCATCACGTTCTTGCTGATAACGGGCAAGGCCACGGCTGGTGAGCAACCACAGGTCACCTTGCTGATCAGACTGAATGCCCACGACGCGGTCTGAGTTTAGCCCCTGTTGTTCAGACAGCCGGGTAGTTTGCTGAGTGCTGAAATCAATCTTCCAGGCGCCTTCGGTAGAACACAGCCACAAAGTATTTGGGCTATAGGATTCGGCACACAACATCGTGTCTTTGCCCGGTAATGTCAGTTCAGGCCCGCTGACTGAGCGCCACTGCTTGCTGCCAATAGGGCGATGATAAAGACCCGAGTATCGAGTAACAAAAAAGTCACCGACACCGGCTACCGCCGTTATGTCATAAATCCGATCGCCACGCAGCTCCGCATTGCCGTTAAACACCCACTCTGCAGTTCCGTTTTGTGGATCGTATTCAGCGAGGCCCAGACCCCAGAAGCCAAATAACAGAGAGCCATTGCTGCCCTCACCTATTGCTGTTATCGAGTTTTCCGTATTCAGCTGTTGTTTAACAAAGTTTACTTTTTTTAATGCATTGGGTGCTCGTTGCGAGGTCTTAAGCAATGTATCATCGGCCACTACCCAGGCGTTACTGTTGCTATCCAAAAATATCAGCGGGACGCGTTGCTGCTTTAACTCAGCCGGCAATTTCAGCTGCTGCCAATCATCCTGGCTGTCAGGCTGGTAAAATAAACCATCTGAGGTTCCCAGCCACAGTGCGCTATCCTCGCCATACTGAGCTGAATAAACTGAATAGGTTAACTGCGCCGAAAAATGTTCTGATTGTCGCCGAGCGTAGAAGATTCCCTGGTTCCTGGCGCCTATCCAGATAGAACCATTAGCGTCAAACTCAATGGCGCGGATATCGACCCCTGCCAGCAGATTCCATTGTCCCTGTTGGTCAATGTATTGACCGGTTGTCCGATTAACTTGATACAGCCCATCAGTTCCCCCGGCGTATATAATCGGCGAGTCTACGTCACTTGCATCAACTGCAAGCGTGTTAATTCGGGGGATTGACTGGTTTTCACCAGCAGCAAATTCAACAGCCCGCAAGGCTTGCTGCTTAGGGTCGAGGTAAAATACACCCTCATTGCTGCCCAGCCACAGTCGATCGCCAAAGCTGGCCACGGTGCGAATTTCATTAAGACGGTTGTCGCCGACCTGGTCAGGGTAGAGGTAGTATACCTGCCAGTCAGAAAAGTCGTCATTAAACTGGTAAAGCCCGCGTGAGGTTGCCGCCCACATTTTATCGTCATGTTCAGCTAAGCCCCAGATACGAAGACCATAAAGAGGATGGTTAACAGGTAAGCTCGCCAAGCGCCAATTGTCGTTATCGGTGCTTTTTTCGAGATAGTTAAGCCCACTAAGCGTGCCTACCCATAAACGGTCGGATTTTGCCTTGAAAAGCGTCTGTACCCGATTATCGCGAAGTGACTCAGAGCCACTCATTGTAGTGCTAAAATGTCTTACTTGTTGCTTTTTCGAGTTAAGGCTGACCAAACCCTGACCCCAGGTTGCCGCCCATAATGTCGTGTCATCAGTAATGGCAACAGCTGCATAGCTCACATGCTCCTGATCTCCGGTCAGCTGTTCTGAGAATACCCGGTAATCATAGCCGTCATAACGCAGGACACCGTCAGTATCGCTGGCAAACCACAGAAAGTTGCGTTGATCCCGATAGATATAGTAAACCGACGATTGTTGACCTGCTGTTTCATCAGCTACTCTGACAAAATCATTAAAAAGTGAAGGTTTTTTAGCATGGGCAAGCTGATTAATAACGGGTAACAGTACCAGGCAATAAAGGCACAACCACCCGGCTAATCGTAAATAGTGCATGCGTGTCTTTACTCAACAACAGGTTAAAAAGGTTACATGCCCTACTTTATACACATTTAACACATAAAACTATTATAGATTGAAGGAAGAGGAGCCACAGCATCGTTGCTGCGACTCCATTTTTATCAGACGACATCAAACCGGTCGGCATCCATCACTTTTACCCAGGCTTTAATGAAATTTCTGACGAACTTTTCCTGGTTGTCATCTTGTGCGTAAACCTCAGCATAAGATCGCAAAATAGAATTCGAACCGAACACTAAGTCAACACGACTAGCCGTCCATTTAAGCTCGTCGCTCTGGCGGTCGCGAACCTCGTAGTGATCTCCGACTGACTTCCAGACATTGTCCATGTCTGTCAGATTAACGAAAAAGTCGTTTGTTAAGGTTCCTGCACGATCCGTGAAAACACCCTTCTCTGACTGTTCGAAATTAGCACCCAGCGCGCGCATTCCGCCGACTAACACGGTCATCTCCGGTGCGGTCAGACCCATCAGTTGAGTACGATCCAACATCAGCTCTTCGGCCGGAACCTGATAGTCTTTCTTCAAATAATTGCGGTAAGCATCATGCAGCGGCTCAAGCACCTCAAAACTCTCTGCATCGGTCATTTCAGCCGTTGCATCGCCCCGACCCGGCGTAAAGGGTACCTTAATGTCAAACCCTGCCTCGCCGGCGGCTTTTTCAACCGCTGCACTACCGCCTAAAACGATCAGGTCGGCAACACTCACCGGTTTATCCAGGCTAGCCTGTAGCTGTTCCAGCTTAGTTAATACCTTTTGCAGTTTTTCAGGCTCATTCCCATGCCAGTTTTTGTGTGGTTCAAGACGGATACGGGCGCCATTGGCACCACCACGGTAATCAGAATTACGAAAAGTGCGGGCACTGTCCCAGGCTGTGGTGATCAGTTCATAAGAACTCAGCCCGCTATTCAGCAGTTTTCCCTTTAACTCATTAATCTCAGTGTCGCTCAGGGTGTAATCAACACTCGGTACGGGATCCTGCCAAATTAAGTCCTCGTCCGGTACATCCGGTCCCAGATAACGGGACTTGGGTCCTAAATCACGATGGGTTAACTTAAACCACGCACGGGCGAACACTTCGGCTAAATAATCGGGGTTTTTATAAAACTTCTCGGAAATTTTGCGATATTCCGGATCTTTAATCATTGCCATATCGGCATCCGTCATGATCGGATTAAGACGGATAGACGGGTCTTCGACGTCGACCGGTTTATCTTCTTCTTTTATGTCAATGGGCTCCCATTGCCAGGCACCTGCAGGACTCTTTTTTAGCTCCCAGTCGTAGGTAAATAACAGATAAAAATATCCGTTATCCCACTGTGTTGGATTAGTTGTCCAGGCACCCTCGATACCACTGGTGACCGTATCTCGGCCTTTGCCTTTGCCACCGCTGTTATGCCAGCCCATACCCTGTTCAGTGACATCTGCTGCTTCAGGCTCGGGACCAAGGTTTTCTTCTTTACCATTACCGTGACATTTGCCGATTGTGTGCCCACCGGCTGTCAGCGCAACGGTTTCTTCATCGTTCATCGCCATACGGGCAAAAGTTTCGCGCACATCTTTTGCTGTCTTCAACGGATCGGGGTTACCGTCAACACCTTCTGGGTTAACGTAAATTAGGCCCATCTGTACGGCAGCCAATGGGTTCTCCAGAGAGTCCCGCTGTTCATCTGACTGATAACGATTTTTTGTTTCAGCTAACCATTCTTTCTCACTACCCCAGTAGATGTCCTCTTCCGGATGCCAGATATCTTCACGGCCACCACCAAAGCCAAAGGATTTAAGGCCCATTGACTCATACGCCATGGTGCCGGCGAGGATAAATAGATCGGCCCAGGACAGCTTATTGCCATATTTTTTCTTGATTGGCCATAACAAGCGCCGTGCTTTATCCAAACTGACGTTGTCGGGCCAGCTATTCAGCGGTGCGAAGCGCTGGTTACCCGTGCCACCGCCGCCACGGCCATCAGTTGTCCGGTAACTGCCTGCTGAGTGCCAGGCCATCCGGATCATCAGCCCACCGTAATGGCCCCAGTCTGCAGGCCACCAGTCCTGGCTGTCAGTCATAAAATCTTTAAGGTCTTGCTTTAACTGCTCGAGATCAATTTTGTTAAATTCTTCGGCATAATTAAAATCTTCATCCATAGGATCGGCTTTACGATCATGCTGGCGAAGAATTTCGAGCTTTAACGAATTTGGCCACCAGTGCGTATTCGACTTACCTTTATTGGTCATACCACCGTGCATGATGGGGCATTTACCTGAACTCATAAATCATCTTCCTTTTGTGTAACACTGTTAAAAATAAAAACAGTTAATGTTTTTCTTATAGACAGGTATAGCAGACTGAGTCGGGTTCAACCAATATACTAAAGCAGTCGCGTTAATAGATTTAAGCGATTAACGGCGATAAGAAAGCAACGGTTTAGGATCGGGTAGTAAACGTCTTTTCTGAGCGGCCAGCAGATAAATAAAGCAGCAAAGCCCGATACCGATGACCAGCGCTCCAACCCATTGAATGCGAATGAACTCGAGACTGAACAAAACGGTTAAACCAATCATTAAGCTGCTGTGAAGCGCAAAATAGCGAGGTTTGCCGAGCCGAACCACAGTTAAATTCAAATTGTCTGAATAAAGGCGGATCAGTGAGTCCAGCGAATTCAAAACAAAGACAACGCCAACAGCCACCATAATTCGGTTAATCCAGCCAGCTGTGTCAACACCCTTGATATGGAATAAATACAACACCGCAAACCATAAACCCAATGATAATGAGGGCCAGATAAGCATGTTGGCAAACAAGGTTATGGTTTTCATCTGACCGACGAAACGCGCGGTAAACTGCCCGATCATAATGCTCCAGGCAAACCACCAGAACAAATAAAATGCATGGTAATCGTTAATCGGCAAAATGAAACGCTGCAGATGGCTGAAATAATCAGTTAGTAACGGTAACGTATTAAAATAATCGGCAACAGCCACATTAGGCTGGTTAACGATGTAAATTCCCAGCCCAATGATAAGGGCTATAAATAAACCACCGGACGAAACACTCAGCACTTTCACGTACTTAAGCTCGGTACTTGAATACACGGCGGCACAAATCGTGGTTATCACCAGACCAGCGAAAAGCCACGGAAACCCTGATTTTGGCGCCAGAGTCGGCAGATACCAGCTTAAATTGGCAAACAGTAAATGAGCCGTAAACGCACAAGTGCCAATAATGACTAAATTGTTTACCCACTTTACCCAGCTGATCTGAAAAAACTTTAATTTAGGTTCCAATGCACAAAAGTAAAAGCAGGTGACAAAATAAATCGCCCAGACCATAAACCCCCAAAAACCAAATTCAATGGCAAGAGGGTTGGCAAACGCATATTCTTGGTTTGCCTCGATATTTTCGTAGACCGGAAACTCGGTCAAAGGAAACATAATCAGGCCTACATCCAGACCCGAGGTAAACAAAATAGCGACAAAAACCAGAGTCGATACCGGAATTTTGCCGGTTAATGTCAGTCGTCCCCAGCGCAGCAGAATCAAGCCCACCATGAGCATGAAAAAAATCATTCCAAGGCCCACTAAAGTCAGCATCAGACTTCCTCAACCGCAGCGCGCCGTGGGGCTTGTTGCCGCTGCCGCTCTTGCCACTGCGGGTCAACAATCACTTGCGCAGCTGCAGGCTCCAGCATTTCTGCTCCTTTAATTAAATCGGCAGCCCGTTCGGCAACCATAATGGTTGGCGCATTCAAGTTGCCGTTGGGGATAGTCGGAAAAACCGATGAATCAACCACCCGCAAATTCTGCAGGCCGCGTACCCGGGCCTGGGCATCAACCACTGCCATCTCATCATCAGCAGCGCCCATCCGGCAAGTTCCGCACGGATGGTAAGCACTCTCCACCGCCTCGCGGACAAAGGCATCGATTTGTTCGTCAGTCTGCACAGCTGCACCGGGTTGAATTTCGGCCCCCCGGTAATCATCCATAGCTGGCTGTGCAATAATTTCCCGGGAGAGTCTGACACACGCTCTGAAGGCCTCGATGTCCTCCTGATCCTGCAAATAATTAAATTGTATTTGCGGTGCCAGCTTAGGGTCGTCAGATTGAACCCGCACCCAACCGCGGCTTTTCGGTTTATTGTGTCCTATGTGCAACTGAAAGCCATGTCCGGCAAAGGCACTGCGGCCATCATAGCGCATTGCTGCCGGTAAAAAATGGTATTGCAAGTCGGGCCAGCGAATGCCTTTTTTTGAGCGGATGAAGCCGCAGGATTCAAAGTGATTCGTTGCACCCAGCCCACTTTTGAACAATATCCAGCGCATGCCGATTGCTAATTTACTTAAAGGTCCCAGTTTGCCGTTTAAACTAAGCGGTTGTTTGCAACGATACTGAAAATAAAACTCGAGGTGGTCCTGCAGGTTTTCACCAACCCCGGGTAATTCGTGTTGCAGCGGAATACTGGCAGCTTGCAGCACCGGCTTAGGACCGATACCGGACAGTTGCAATATATGCGGCGAACCGATCGAACCGGCGCTGAGAATCACTTCCTTGCGGGTTTTTACGGTTTCGGTCTGCCGCCCTTTAAGCAGCACAACGCCAACAGCGCGCTTACCTTCTAACAGTACCCGCTTTACCTGCACACCCGTTCGAACGGTTAAGTTACTGCGCTGCATTGCCGGCCGCAAATAGGCGTTCGCGGTTGACCAGCGGCGACCATTTTTTACGGTCATATGCATGGCTCCAAAGCCTTCCTGGCGAGCACCGTTATAATCATCCGTATGCCAGTAGCCGGCTTGCTGTCCGGCGTCAACAAAGGCTTGATATAATGGGTTTTGCATATTGTTGCCATTATTAACCGCAAGCGGGCCGCCTTGTGCGCGATAACTGTCACTGCCAAAGGCCCAGTCATCGGCTTTTTTAAAATAAGGTAAACAGTGCTGATAGTCCCAGTCTTTTGCCCCCTGCTGCGCCCATTCATCAAAGTCATGAGCGTGTCCACGTACATAAACCATGCCGTTAATTGACGAAGAGCCACCCAAAACTTTACCCCGCGGGCAATGCATGCGGCGGTTATTCAGGTAAGGCTCAGGTTCAGTGTGAAACTGCCAGGCATACTTTTTGGTATTCATCGGTATCGATAAAGCAGTCGGCATCTGGATAAAAATGCTTTTATCTGAGCCTCCGGTTTCCAGCAGTAATACCTGACTTTTTGAATCCTCACTCAGCCGATTCGCCAGCACACAGCCGGCCGAACCGGCACCAACAATAATGTAGTCATAGGCGGCGGCACTCATTAAAAAGGTCCCTCTAAGGTGTCCATGCCAACATAAATTGATTTGGTCTGGGTATAGGATTTCAGTGTTTCAACGCCGTTTTCGCGCCCAATACCTGATTCTTTATAACCACCAACAGGCATTTCGGCCGGCGAATTGCCCCAGGCGTTAATCCAGCAAATACCTGCCTCCAGGCGGGCAATAACACGATGGGCGCGACGAATATCGCTGGTAAAGATACCGGCAGCGAGCCCATAACGTGTGTTATTAGCTCTTTTAATCACATCGTCCTCATCGCTGAACGTTAGCACGGACATTACCGGACCAAAAATCTCTTCCTGCACAATTTTCATATCATCCGTGCAGTCGGTAAAAATTGTTGGCTCGATAAAATTACCGCCTTCAAAGTTTTGCGGTTTTAGTTGTGCGCCGCCACAGGCCAGAGTCGCACCCTCGTCGCTACCATGCTTGATATATTCCAGCACCCGGGCTAAGTGTTGCGCTGAAATCAAGGCGCCCAGATTGGTATCCGGATTCATCGGATCACCGACCACAATGTTGCGCTGTGTCCGTTCCAGCAACTGCTGCATAAATTGTTGGTACACCGATTCATGAACATAAACCCGTGTGCCATTAGTACAGACTTCACCCTGCGTATAAAAGTTAGCCAGCATGGCACCGGTCACCGCTTCGTTAATATCGGCGTCCTCGAAAACAACCAATGGTGACTTGCCGCCCAGCTCCATCGTCACTTGTTTTAGTGTGCCGGCAGCAGCAGCCATGACTTTCTTGCCGGTACCGACCTCGCCGGTGAGAGAGACTTTGGCAACTTCACTGTGTTCAGTCAGATAGTTACCCACTTTGCCATCACCATGCACAACGTTAAAAACGCCCTGCGGCACACCGGCAGCGGTAAATATCTCAGCTAAAAGACAAGCGCCACGTGGCGTTTCTTCCGAAGGTTTAAAAATCATCGCATTGCCGGCAGCCAGTGCAGCTGCCGACTTCCAACAGGCTATTTGTAAAGGATAATTCCAGGCACCAATACCAAAACAAACTCCCAGTGGCTCGTGTCGAGTGTAAAAAAAGTCATTACCAATGGGCTGCTGCGAGCCCATCATTGACTGACTCAGATTGGCAAAATACTCGATAGCGTCAGCGCCTGTCTGCACATCAACTTCTACCGCTTCCTGCCATGGCTTACCGGTGTCCAGTACTTCAATCCGGGCCAGTTCGTCATTACGCTCTCGCAACATCGAAGCCGCTTTTTGTAAAATACGCGCGCGCTCAACTGCCGTCATCGCTGCCCACTGTGCCTGCCCTTGACAAGCGCTGACAATCGCCTGTTCCAGTAAGGCCGGGCTGGCTTCCTCTACCAGGTACAGCGTCTCTCCGGTTGCAGGGTAAATAACGTCAAAAAGGTCAGCGTTACCCTGCTGTTGGTATTTTCCATGAATGTAATTTGAAATCACAGAAGTTGACAAATCGAGCTCCTTTAATTTTACTCTTTACAAAAATAGCTACTGACGAGTCTCAATACCTTGCTCTGTCAGTAGTTTTGTTACAAACGCTTTGCAATAGGCTTTTGCATCATCAAAGCCACGCTCTTGCTGGCGGCTTAACGCACAGCGCAACCAGAAGCCATCAATTAAGGCCGCCGTCATTTGCGCTGCTTCGTGTGCTTGTTGTTTGGGTAACAGTTGTCTAAAACTGTAGCGCAGGTTGGTGAGTAACCGGCGCTTATTGACTTCCTGCAGCCGGGATAATCCCTCGTCATGCATCGACTCCCCCCAAAAACTCAGCCAGGTTTTGGTGCTGGGTAATGACTGCTGAATATCGGCAAAGTTAAGATCAACAATTTTCATTAACCGCAAGACCGGATCTGCTGGTGAGCTTTCCAGTTTAAGCCGTGACAATAAGTACCTGACCGTGGCCTCAATCAATGCCTGTTTGCCACCAAAATAGTGGCTGATAATACCTGATGACAAACCGGCTTTTTTCGCAATTGCGCTAATCGTTGTTGATTTCAGACCAACTTCGGCGACCACATCGATGGTCGCATCGATTAACTGCTGTCTTCTGACAGGATGCATCCCTACCTTGGGCATGAGTACCTCTAATTATCATATGGCTCTAAGGTGGATAAGCGAAATTTATGTTGACTGAAAATTTCGCCATCGACGTCTTTAAGCGATAAAGATACTAAGGGATCCTCTTTTTCCCAATCAATTTCTACCGAGCCATAGTTCACATTGGCGGTATATTGTCCAATTCGATGCTTATTCGGACTAACCTGCTTCCATTCTTGTGTCAGGCCAGAGCTTGTCACTTCCCAAAGCGGATAATCCAGGTTTTCATCGTAGTAGCTAAACTCACCCCAGTGAGTATCTCCGCTGACTAAAATAACGCCATTGACGCGATGCTTTTTAATCAGATCAAACAAGCGTTGACGGTCACCCGGAAAGTTCGCCCACGACTCCCAACCGGTAAAATCTGCCAGCAACTGCAGACTCGATGCAATAATTTTGACCCGTGATGGCTTTTTCAGCTCCTCTTCCAGCCATTGCCATTGTTTTTCACCGAGCATGCTTTTCTGCCGATCATCGTGCTTCACATAAGGACCGAGGTTATTCGGCGCTCGCTCTTCAGCGTACTGCTGCCGCGTGACATGATTTAGATCATCGCGATTCCAGCGTAAATCCGGCAGAATGACGTGAATTTTTTGTTCGCCTTCGCCATACATGGTTGAGGTGTATATGCCATCTTCACGTTGGCGCCGCTCTGAATCTTCGGGTACATCCCAGAAGTCGAGCATAATTTGCCGCGACTGCTCTTTTTTCGGGTAATCTTTGCCGGCATCGTTTTCGCCGTAATCATGATCATCCCAGATGGCCAGCGTCCGAGTTTCCGCAACTAAACGCTGAAAACGCTCCTTAGCCCCTAATTTTTCGTATTTTTCCTTCAATTCCTGCATATTCTCGGTATCACCATAGATATTGTCCCCAAGGAATAAAAAAACCTGTGGGTCATCGGCTATGATGCTATCGAGAATAGGCATGTCTTTGTCTTGGTGCGAGCACGATCCAAAACTAATGTGAGAGATGGTTTCCCCAGCTATCGCTGTCGAGCTGAGCGTCGCCAGGACTGCTGCAAAAAGACTTAACTTGCGCATAAAAGATTCCTTTTCATAAACGTAAAAAAAAGCGGGAGCCGGAAAGCCGGTTCCCGCTTCCAATTTATTTAAAACGTGAACTTAGCGTTTAAAGCTGCAACCCGTGGTGCACCAATCCAGGCTGCGCCCGGAGCAATGGTACCAAGATAGCTTTCATCAAACACATTGTTGATGGTAAAACGGAATTCTACCGATTCAATGCCGCCACCGATATCATAGGCAGTGGTACCAAGGTACAAATCACTGACCGTATAAGAGTCGGTTTTTGCTGTGTTTGCCTGGTCAAGATAACGCTCACCAACGTATTTAGTACTGAACCCGGCAAAGTAGCCTTCCTTACTGTAATCAAAACTTACCGAGGCCATATCATCGGCGCTGGCAATTACCGTATTTCCGGCAAATGCTTTATCGATGTAAGTCGAGTCGTTTTTCGTGTAAGAAACGTAGACGCCCCAGTTTTCAGTCAACTGATAATCCAGTGACGCTTCAATACCGTCGGATTCAACACCGCCGTCATTGACGTAACCGCCGGCTGCGGCTTCTAAGAAGTCAATGCCGTCAACGTCTTCGTTGCTGATAAAAGTGATGCGGTTATCAAAAGAAATATCATAATAGGTTAAGCTGGCGTTCAGACCCGGCGATGAGTAACGCAGACCCAAATCAATGTTTTCTGCCGTTTCGGCTTCAACCTGACTAAGGTCGGTGTCATCACGCTCCAACACACCATCTTTGATGGCGGCAAAGTTTTCTGCGTAGCCACCAAATACTTCCAGACCACGAACAGCCGGAATCGGCGCGACAAAACCCGCTGAAACCAATACATCTGAGTCTGAATTAACATCTAAGTCGTTACTGCTGTCAAACTGGTCGTCTTTAGCCACGTCGACATTAAATTGCTTCAGGCCTAAACGCAGTTTTGCAAACCCGGTATCGATCTCGTTTTCCAGGTAGTACATCAACGTATCAACAGGAAACTCGCGGTCAAACTGGATCCAGTAAGGATTGTTTTCCCAGCGATCACTGGTAGCGGAATCTGTCAGTTTGTGCCAGCTGCGGTACTCTTCGCGCTGATAATCTTCATACCAGAAACCACCGCGCAGGGTATTGTCCATGCCACTGACTGTAGTATCCCAGATAAAGTCACCGTTGATACCATAGCGATCTTTGTTGTAGTTGGTATGTCGGTGAGACGATACAGGAACAGCTCCGGGACCATAGCAATCCGGATCAAAGGCTGCACCGGCACCGCCATAAGGGAAGGTAATCGAACTTTCACAGCCTGCTTCCGGCTGTAATGAGCGGCCTTCGCGGTCAACAAAGTAAATTTGGCCAAGTGGTGAGCCGCCATTTACTGTGGTGCTGGTATCCAGCTCGGAGTGCGGATTACCGGCACCGTCATCAGTTACGTCAACGACATAATAAGGAATCCAGTCGCCGCGGCCCTCATTATGGTGGTAGTACGCATTACCCTTTAATTGCAGGTTGCCGATGTTTGTGGTGCCTTTTAAATAACCAAACATGTTTTCACGGTGAGTCACCCAGCCCTTACGGTAAGCTTGATCCTGGTATGGCACGCCGGTCCAGTTGGGGATTAGGCCGTCCCACTGTTTATTCGACTCATACTGATTGACACCATAAACACGCTGATAGGTATATTCGCGCGCGTCATCGTAAGTAAAGTAACCTTCCAGGTCGATATCGGCGATGCGGCTAACAATCTTACCGGCAAAGTGATCACGTGTATTGGTTGCGACTTCGTCCATCCAGTCGGTGTTTTCCTGGCTGGAAAAACTAACCCAGGCGTAGGTGTCTTTAGCAATTTCACCAGTTTCGTGGCGAACAAAAAATTTCTGTGCGCTGTTTTCGCCTAAGGTCGTGCTAACGACAGTTTGCTGCTCGAAAGACGGGTTGATGGTTTCAAAATTAATGGTACCACCCAGTGCTTCGTGTGAACGGGAAGCAACATCTGAGGTACCCTGAGAAACCTGCACTGTCGCCAGGTTTTCAGAATCGATAAAACGGTTTGCTTTAGTACCACCGCCGTAGTTCGAATTACCGTTGGCGATGCCGTCGATAGTCATACCAATTTGTTGGTGACTTAAGTCAATTTGAAAACCACGCATCGAGATGCTGGTCGACCATTCGTCGGAACCGAAGGGGTCGCCTTCGTTAACCAAAACACCCGGCAGGTTGTCAATCACTGACAACGCACTGGTCATTGGCGTCTGCTGCATTTTCATTTCTTCAGCAGTTGTATTGTTTGCATACGAAACACTGCGTCCAGTTACCTGGATCTGTTCCATACGTTCTTCTTCTGCTTTTTGTTCTTCACTGGATTGCTGCTGATTATCCTGAGCAAGCACAGAGGTGCTTACTGCTGACAGTACTGCAAGCGCCAGAAGGCTCGGTTTCATTGGTGCGTGTAGCTTCATTTCTTTGCGTCCTATGGTTCAAGTGCTAGATGCTATCTAAGACTAACGTGTGAATGTTACAGACGCATGTATGTTAATTGACTGTTCAATTAAAATCAAATTACAGTTTGAAGTCGAACTAATTTCTACGGCATAAACTTATTTTATCGAGCACTGCTGGCAGCGTTCTTTGCCAGTTAATAAGCGTGAAATACGGTTGCGGTGTTTAGCAAAAAATAAGTAAAACTTGTCGGCAAACCAACGAATACCGGGCCAGCGCAGCGGTGCGGTTAACCAGCCCCTGCCTACTTCAGACCAGGCAGCATGGGTAACATCCAGCCCGTAAATCATCTGCCCGTTATCTAGCTGTCCGTGCAGATAATTATTAGCCTCACTGACATCAATGGCCGGAAACCGTTGGTTAAAATCTTCTTCATTAATGTTTTCGAATTGGATCCGGCCGTTACTATCAAGCCGCTTTAAGTGGCGCATTTCCTTCACGCATAAAGGACAGCCACCATCGTAAAAAATAATCACTTAGAGCTCCTGCAATGGATTGTGAACCTTGTTATACGGGTGCGACCCTGACCTGGGTTCATTGGCGGCACTTAACTGTCTTTTCAGGTCACTTAACGTTATGCTAAAAATATTCTGTATTGCCATTAAAAATGAGATGAGCCATGAAAACTATCGGCATTATTGGCGGGATGAGCTGGACTTCCAGCAGCAGTTATTACCGCCGCCTGAATCAACTGATTAACGAGCAGCTGGGCGGCCTGCACAGTGCCGAACTGATCCTGGTCAGTGTTGATTTTGCGGTCATTGAAGAGCTACAACAACAAAATGACTGGCAGGCCGCCGGCGAGCACCTTGCACTGGCGGCCCGGCAACTGGAAAAAGCAGGCGCCGAAGCCATTGTTATTGCGACGAATACTATGCATAAAGTGGCGGACCACATTGAGAGGGCCGTCGACCTGCCGTTAATCCATATTGTCGATGCATTAGCCAAAACGCTGCAGCAAAACGCCGTTAAAACAGCAGGACTTTTGGGGACACGCTTCACTATGCAGCAGGAGTTTTACAAAAAGCGGCTGCAGCAAAATAAAATTCAGGTCGTTATACCCAAAGAAGAGGCCATTGAACGTGTCGACCGCATTATATTTAGTGAGCTCTGTCAGGGGCAGTTTACTCCGTCGGCAAAGCACTATTATCTACAGGTTGTTGATGAGCTCTCTGCCCGGGGTGCTGAAGCCATTATTCTTGGCTGCACCGAAATTGGACTGCTGATCAGCCAAAAAGACAGCGCCCTGCCTTTGTTTGACACCACCGAAGTCCACTGCCAGGCGATTGTCGACTGGATGTTAAACCAGAGTTAAGGTGCTGCCGCTGGCGTGACGCTGCACGTCTATTCGACGACTGATGCGCTGTTTTAGCTCACTAACATGGGAAATAATGCCAATACTGCGGCCACTGGCCCGTAGGTTAGCTAACACATCAATGGCCAGATCCAGAGCTTCGCCGTCGAGACTACCAAAACCCTCGTCAATAAATAAAGTATCCAGCTGTATACCGCCGGCATAGCTTTGCACTATATTTGATAAACCCAGTGCCAGCGCCAGCGCCGCCATAAAACTCTCGCCTCCTGATAGCGTATTAACTTCCCGCCGCATGCCGGTATAGCTGTCTTCAATCTGCAATTCCAGACCACCGTGCTGACGCTTATCGCCAACGCTTTCGCTGCGTAACAAAATATAACGCCCACTACTCATTTGTTCGAGTCGTAAGCTGGCCTCTCGTAAAACATCGTCCAGTAACACTGCCAACACGAAGCGATGCAGACTAATGCGG
This sequence comes from Idiomarina seosinensis, assembly GCF_044797955.1. Classification (GTDB taxonomy): domain Bacteria; phylum Pseudomonadota; class Gammaproteobacteria; order Enterobacterales; family Alteromonadaceae; genus Idiomarina; species Idiomarina seosinensis_A. The sequence continues at coordinate 1,389,036 of NZ_CP085211.1, forward strand.
CGGTCGTTATTGCCGGTCAGGCTTTCTGCCAGCTCACCTATGACTTTGTATTGATGAATTAAATCGCTGGACTGAGTTTGCCGTCTGCGATAACTGTGCAGTAAATCCTGCAGCGCCGTTTGCTGTTTTTCTTTTAATAACCAGTGTTCATGAGCGTGGGCCTGTGCTGTTTCTGCTGCCGCCAGCTGCTCTCTCAGAGTTACCAGATCCGGTCGGGTTTGCTGGCCTATACTTTGTTTAACCTGAGTCACAGCGCTGATATTTTCGTACTGCTGGCGTTGATGACTCTGAATTTGTTCGCGTATCGCAAAAGCTTGCGGCTGTTCCAGTAAGGCCTGCTCAAACGCCTGTCTATCAGCAAAAGGCGAATCATCAAGCTGCTGTTGCCAGTTATGCTGACACTGCTGATAATGCAGGGTTTCGCGCTGCTGTTCCTGCTCGTGGGCCTGTTGTTGGGCTTGCGCCTGCTGATAATTCTGCTGCGCCTGCCGATAGTGCTCTTCGGCTTGCTGTAGCTGCAGCTTTAACTGCTCGATGACCTGCTGATTAGCCTTTTGCCGAGCGGCCAGGTCGCTGCCAGACTGTTTACTCAGCTGACCATCAGGATCCAGTTGTTCAAGTCGCCCATTGATACCGGCCAGCGCACTTTGGTACTGATTGATAACCTGCTGCCGTTGATCAATCTGTTGCTGGACTTGTTGTTGCTGCTGCCGGAACTCCGTCAGGGACTGCTGCAGCGTCTGAGCCTGCTGCAGCTGCAGTTTTTGCCTATCGGCCTGCCCTTGCACTGCCCTGATACGGTCATTGATCATCTGTTCCGGTTGGTTCGCCAGTTCACCAAGCTGGTCGCTCAGTTGCTCAGCCTGCTCGCTCAGGCTATCCAGCTTTTGACAAGCTACCTGCAGTTGCTGATCAGCCTGCTGAACCGCGGTTAGTGCCTGATTCTGTTGTTGTTCTACCTGCTCCAGCTGCTGCTCACTAACCAACTGTTCAGGTGCAACGCCCGCTGCTGGCTGCGGATGTTCATGGCTGCCACAAACAGGACAGGGTTGTCCCGATGACAACTGCTGTGCCAGCCATTGCGCCTGCTGTTGATGCCAGCGCAGACGTAACTCTGCCAGTTGCTTCTTTGCCTGCTGCAGCTGTTGTTGCTTGTCAGCAACCGGTTGTTGAAGGGACGCTACCTTTTGGCGCTGCTGTGTCAACTGTTCGTTTAACTGAGTTAACTGCTGTCGCTGCTGTAACTGACTTTGCAGCCGCGCCTGCAGCAACTCGGTATTTTCATGTTGCTGTATCTGCGCCTGCAGATTTATTAATTCTTGTTCGCTGTTACGGTACTGGTTTTTTAGTTCTGCTAACTGCTCTTTATCATTGGCCTGGCATGCCTGCTCCTCATCACAGCTGTTATGTCGTTCTTTTCGCTGCTCAATCAGCTCCGATACCTGCGCCAACTTGTCAGCCTGCCGAACCAGCCGCCGTTGTAGCTCTTCAGCATCCTGAATTTTTTCCTGATGCTGCGCTACTTGTTGCTGGTTCTGCTGCGCCTGCTCTAATTGCTCTGCTGACTCATCCACTTGCTTCAGGCTTTGCTGCAGCCTTTGCTTACGCTGTTGCAACGCTGTACTCGCCTGTTTTAATGTCCGCCATACCGGCTCTATTTGCTGTGCCTGTTGATGATTATCCAATTGCCCAGCCAGCAAATCTATCGATGCTTGTCGGGCTGCTAATTTTTCTGATTCAGCACTTAACTGCTGCAACTGGACAAATTGCTTTTCCAGGGCATCAGCCCGGCTTTGCTCAGTCAAAGCTTTGTTCTTTTCCTGCACTGCCTGCTGATAACTTTGCTCAGCCTGTTTTACTTCCGGGCTTAGTTCTGACAGAGCCTGTTCGACCTGACCGGACTCACTAAACCCCTTGTCCTCTAATAACGCCTGCAGGCTGGTCTGCAACTGCCGATACTGCTGATTAATACGCTTGGCTTTCTCATTAACGGCCTCTTCCACCTGCTTAAACTGTCCCGTTTGAAACAAGCTGGATAGAATCTTCTCACGCTGCTCTGATTTGGCCACCAGCAGCTGACGGAATTGGCCCTGCGGCAAAATCACTACCTGTCGGAACTGTTCGTGGCTAAGGCCAATAAGCTGTTTAACAAAGTCCGTGGTATCAGCAATACGACCGCTGGAAAGCAGTTTAAGAGGCCACCCGGTCGGATCAGTATCACTCGCTGTAATGTTCTCAACTTGGTACAGGGTGGCAGCCGGCGGGCGATCCACTAAACGGGCGTCACCGCGTTTTGCCTGAGTGCTTTGTTTGGGACTGCGATCGATACGGTAGGTTTTTTTACCCAGCGAAAAAATAAAAGAAACCTCAGTAGCAAGATCCGCAGCAGCCTGCTGGCAGCGCATCGACTCACCGCTGCGATCCCCGGTAGTTCTGCCGTATAAAGCAAAACAAAGAGCATCCAGTAAGGTGGTTTTACCCGCGCCCGTTGGTCCGTTGATTAAAAATAACGGATTATCGCCTAGCTCGAGAAAGTTGACTGTCTGTTGTCCGGCAAAAGGCCCGAATGCGGTCATTGATAAGTAAATGGCTTTCATCAACTGTCCTGCTGGTTACGATTTAAATCCTGCAACACGTCATTGAGCAGACTACGCTGTTCAGCTGATAGCCCATCACCAATCACGTCCTGATAAAAATCATCAATTATATCCAGCGGTTCCCTCGCCAGCTGTTCGCGACTGCGCACAGCCTCAGAGCTTTGTCGCTGAGTACTTAGTTTCGTTAAGTCCAGTACATTGGGATAAACCGTCCGTAACCGTGCCAGCGGATCCAATATTGCCTGCTGGTCGGTTAATTTAATTTGCAGGTAATCATCGCTGTTGGGATCATCGACGGCTGCCGCCAGTAGCTGGTCAAAGTTACCTTCCAGAACCCGGACATCGCGCAATGGTGATAATGGCAGCAACTGGTGGCTGACGTTTTGTTCAGTATCAAAGCTTACTAAGGTAACCGATTTTTTCTGTGTCACTTCAGAGAAACTGTACTTTAGCGGCGAGCCACTGTAGCGGATGTTCTGCTGTCCTTTATATTGAGCCTGATGCAGATGCCCTAGCGCGGTGTAAGCAAAATCGCGGAATAAATCGGCGCTGACCCGATCCGCCCCCCCAATACTTAGCGGCCGTTCCGAATCACTCTCGCTACCGCCGTCGATAAAACTGTGACTGATCACTACATGACAGCACTCCTCACTGTAGTGCTCGTGCATGTGTTTTTTCAACTGCCCGGTAACATATTCCTGAGCGCTCTGGTGATCAGATACCTTTACGCCAAAAAAATCTCGCACCTGTTCCGGGTCGCAGTACGGAATTCCCCATAGCACTAACTCTCCGGCATTAGTCGCTAGCTGCACCGGCTTAAACAGCTGTTCAAATGAGGTGAATAAGTGCAAACCGCTGGTTTTTAGTAAATTAGCAGCGAAGCCGAGGCGATCTGCGCCATCGTGGTTACCGGATATCATGATCACCGGCACCTTAACATCTTCAATCAGAGTATTGAGGGTTTTATTCAGCAAATTAACAGCGTCAGCCGCAGGCAAAGCACGGTCATAAATGTCGCCGGCAACCACCACCGCATCCACTGCATAATCTTTCGCATAGGCAATGATCTGGTCAAGCACATAAGCCTGATCTTCAAGCAAAGAACGTTGGTTAAAAATCCGGCCCAGATGCCAGTCAGAGGTGTGTAACAGCTTCATCGTCGGACGCCCCGCCATGCTTTAATTATAGTTTGCAGAATAACACGAATCGCACATTGCCAACGTCGTTAACAAAAGCAAAATACTTCCTTTTATTTTAAGACTATCTTATAATTCGCAAATTGTTGGAATTGTTGTTAACAATAGTCGTAATACCCCTGCACCCATCGTGGTTATTGACCACCTTACCGCATTTGGCTACAAAAAACTCCAGCATCATTATAGTAAGCATATAAGCCGTGCCAACCAAAGCGCGAATCAACGGCTATGCCGGCGATGATGGAGAGTTGAATGAAAAAAAATCTGCCTGTGACTGGTGTCAATTATGACTTTCCCAGTGATTCGAATATCCTTTCCACAACCAACTTAAAAGGTCAAATCACCTATATAAACAAAGATTTTATTCAGGTTAGCGGATTCAGCGAAGAAGAGCTGATCGGCGAACACCATAATATGGTCCGCCACCCGGATATGCCTCCTGCTGTTTTCAAAATGTTCTGGTCCGATTTAAAAGCTGAAAAATCCTGGATGGGCATTGTTAAAAATCGCCGCAAAAATGGCGACCATTATTGGGTTGATGCCTACGCGACACCCATTCAAAAAAATGGTCAGGTGGAGGAATATCAGTCAGTCCGCCGTAAAGCAAAAAAAATCTTTATTGAGCGGGCCGAGAAGCTTTACGAGAAAATCAACCAGGGTAAGAGCCATCCCGAAACCCGCGATGATTTACCCTTATCACAAAAAGTGTCTCTGGCCGTGGTATTACCGGCTCTGCTGCCGGTAATAGCCTACTTTTTAACCGATTCAAGACTGGCCTTGCTGCTGTCCTGCATACTGGCCACTTTACTGACTGTCGGCGGCGTACTGTGGAGTCTGGCACCCCTTAAACAGGCAATTAAACAAGCCCATGACATTACCGATGATAAGGCCGCACGGTATGTTTATACCGGGCGTTCTGATGAAGCGGGCTGGGTTATGCTGGCTTTTAAAAAGCTTGAATCGGAAAATGCTGCCCTAATCGGCCGGATTAATGACATGTCCAATACGCTTTCTGACAATGCCCGCAGCCTTAGTAGTGCCGTATCTCAGTCAGAAACCGGCACCATGCAACAGTTTGAGCAGACCGAACGCGTAGCAACTGCGGTTGATGAGATGTCAATGAGCATTAAGAGCGTTGCTGAAAATGCCCGGGAAACCTCTTCTGCCTCATCCAGTGGTTATGAAAAAGCACAGAACGGCAAGGCGGTTGTTGATGAAAACTCTCACTCGGTGGCAAGCCTGAAAGAGCAAATCAGTGAGGCGGCTGAAGTTATTAATGAGGTGTCAAAAAGCAGTACCAATATTGAAAAAATACTGGATGTCATCCTCGGTATTGCTGATCAGACCAACCTACTGGCTCTGAATGCGGCTATCGAGGCCGCGCGAGCCGGCGAGACCGGCCGCGGCTTTGCCGTTGTGGCGGACGAAGTGCGCTCACTCGCTAACCGAACTCAGGAATCGACTAAAGAAATCCGGCAGGTTATTGAACAGTTACAAAGCGGTGTGCGTCAGGCCGTCACGGCCATGGAACAAGGCGAGCAGATGGCTGCTGACAGCGTCAGCAAAAGCCAGCAAACCGCTGAAAACCTGGAAGAAATTGTCGCCGCAATAACAACAATTTCGACTATGAGCGATCAAATTGCGCAGGCCGTTAATGAGCAAAGTAGCGTTGCCCATGATATCAGCGAAAACATTACCGCGATTAAGTCGAACGCCGAACAAAATCTGGACGCGGTAAGACAAAGTAGCGAGGCAACGGAAAAAACGGTTAACATCACTCGCAGGCTGGATCAATTAACCACGCAATTCTGGGATAAGCAGCAGGGTAGTTAAACATGCGGCAGTTAACGCATTATTATTGCGGCAGGGACGCACTGCATGACTTTGTTGCCGAGCACCAGCTTACTGAAAAACGTGGGCTTATTCAGGTGTTTTCGGGGGTTAAAGCGGATACTATTGCTTCCATCGGCGCTGAGATAAACCGTTTAGCTCCTCATTTTTCGCTGATCGGCGGCTCGACGGGCGGTGAAATGTTGTCCGGCCGGGTTTATGCCGGTCAATTGGTGATTCACGTCTGTGTTTTTGAGCAATCAACCTCAGTTGAGTTATTTGCCCTTAACCGCTCTACCGTGTACACCACAGAAAGATTGCTCAGCCAGTGTAAAACCCGCACACCTAAACTGGCTATTATTTTTGCCGATGCCCAGAGCTGTAATCCCGAAGATAGCTTAGCGCAAATTGGTCGCAGCTTTCCCGGCTGTAAAGTGGTCGGTGCTGCTGTAGCGCCCGACCAGGATAGGCAGGCGCCCTATTTGCTGATGAACGATCAAATTAAAACGAACGGCCTGGTTGGCGCTCTGTTGAGCGGCGACGATTTAAGCGCTGAAATAACCTGCTGTGACGGCTGGCGGCCTGTTGGTCGTCAATTTACCGTTACAGAAGCTAAAGGTAATCAGGTTTTCAGCCTGGATAACGTGCCAATACTGGATTTTTATCAATCGTACCTGGGCGATTACACACAGCATTTGTTATCGCGTAACCCGGCTGAGTTCCCCTTATTATTGTCCGAACGCGCTGTACCGGCATTACGCACAGCCGTGGGTTTTACCGAGTGCCAACAGGGCATTGTCTTTGCCGGCCGGCTGAAAGTAGGCGATAAAGCTACTTTTGCTTATACTGACGACGATTATCTGCTCAGTAAAACGCCCGAGTTCAGATCCCGGCAAGGGGTCTGTACAGTAAACTATTCATGCTTTACCCGGCGTTCTTTTTTAAATCAGCAGGTGAATGAAGAAGTTCAGCGAATAACCGGCAAAACACAGGGTGCCGGTGGTTTTTTTTACAGTCAGTTTGCCAGCTGTTCAGGCGCGTCGCTGGTATTCAATTTAACCAGCACAGTTTTACAGCTGGCAGAAACCCGGTTGGATAAGAATCAGCAACAGCTGCCGGCTAAGTCCTATTCCATTTCGACGTCAGCCCGGGCGTTGGCCAACCTCGCCAGCAAAGCGAGTACAGAACAACAGGCGATTATTAGTAGTATCCAGCAACACCATAAAGCCATAGACGCCAGTTCAATTATTTCGGTAACTGATGCCAATGGCGTTATCAAATACGTTAATGACAAGTTCGAACAGATAAGCGGTTACTCATCCGGCGAATTACTGGGTAATACCCACAGAATTGTTCGCCACCCTAAAATGCGAACTAATGTATTTCAACATTTATGGCAGACCATCAGCGATAAGCAGCCCTGGTATGGGCTGATTCGAAACCGGAAAAAGAACGGTGACTCATACTATGTTAAAACCGCTATTTACCCCATCCTTGATAACCAGGGAAACATTCAGGAATACGTCAGTGTCCGCAACGATGTAACGGATATCGTCAAGGCCAGGCGCTCGATTCAAAAACAAAGCACAGACGCACTAACGCAATTACACAATCGCGCTAAGTTATCTCAGGATCTGGAACAACAGGGCATTTGTTGTGTTGCAGTACTGGACCTTAAAAACTTTAAATTGCTGAATGATTACTGGGGTATTGAGCACGGCGATAAAATCATTAAAGCTCTGGCCCGTGAATTAAAAAAACGATGTATGGCCGAGGCATTAAAGCTTTACCACTTAAATGGCGCTGCGTTCGCCATTAGGCCAGCTCAGCCAGTAAGCTTTTTTTCTTTTCGCATTATGATTGCTGACATCAAAGCAAATCTTGAATCAACAGATCTGACGGTCGATGAACATGAGCATGAGATCAGCTTCTCAGTCGGTATCGGCGCCTCCGCTGACCGCGCCCTTGCCTATGCCGAGAGTGCCATTATCGAAGCCAAAAGTGAGGGTATAAGCAACAGTCTGGTAACCCGGACCCAGGATTCCGAAACGGACAACTTTTATTTTTGGCTGGAAGAGGTTAAACAGGCCTTTAAAGAGCAACGGGTTATTGCTTATTTTCAAGCGATAGCTCCGACTACAAGCGATTCAAAAGGTTCACGCAAATATGAGGCGTTGGCACGACTGCAGTTAAAAAATGGCGACATTATCTCACCCCATGCTTTTTTAAACTTTCTGAAAAAGACCCGGCATTATCGCAAACTAACGCAGCTAATGCTCGTTTCAGCCGTTGAGCAGTCAAAGCAGAGCGGCTGTTTTATCTCAGTAAATCTGTCTATTCAGGACTTACTGGACCGGCAGACCGTTGATTATATTATTTCAGTCCTGGAGGCTGAACTTGAAGCGCGGATCATTTTTGAAATCACTGAATCCGAAGCCATTACAGATTTTAAGGCAGTAAAGCATTTTATCAATTCAGTACGATCCTTAGGAGCGCAAATAGCAATCGATGATTTTGGCAGTGGTTACTCTAACTTTATTTATTTGGTCGAGCTAAAGCCCGATTTTATTAAAATTGACGGTTCTATTATAAAAACCATTAAACAGAATCCGAACAGCCGCCATGTAGCACAAACTATTATTGACCTGGCCCAGGGCCTGGGAATTGAGACCGTCGCTGAATTTGTCAGTGACCAGCCAACATTTGAACTGTTAAAAAATATGGGGGCCGAGTATGTGCAGGGCTTTTATATTGCCGAACCGCTGGCCGATATTCGCGAGTGCCCTACTTCATAAATCACTAAGACAAATCTTCCAGCCGTTGCGGCCGTTTAAAGTAGTAACCCTGATAATAAACACAGCCCATGCTACTTAAAAGTTCAAGCTCGTCCAGCGTTTCCACGCCTTCAGCTATAACATTTAGCCCCAGCCCAAGGGACAACAACATAATAGCTTCTACGATTTGATGGTTGGCCGTATTTGCAGCCAGATCGCGAATGAAGCTTTTATCAATTTTCACTTCACTTAGCGGCAGCCGGCTCAAATAGCTTAGTGAGGAATAGCCGGTACCAAAGTCATCCAGTGAAAAGGTAATGCCGACTGCGTTTAACGCGGTCATTTTGGCGGCCACCGTATCGGTATTTTCTACCAGCAATTGCTCTGTTAACTCCAGGTGTAATCGCTTGGGATTAATATTTCGTCGTGTCAGCGTGTTGAGAATATCGTCTACAAAATTCGCTTGTTGAAACTGAACCGGGCTGATATTGATTGATAACCGGGCATGCTCATGTGCGGGTTGTTCAGCCATCCATTCGATAAAGTCGCAGGCCTGCTCCAGCAGCCAGTCACCAATCTGTAGAATGATCCCGTTACGCTCGGCTATCGGGATAAAGTCATCCGGTGGTATCAATTTGTCGCCGGACTGCCAACGCACCAGCGCCTCGTAGCCGACCACCGAACCACCAGACTGATACTGGGGTTGAAACATTAAGAATAACTCAGAAGTAAGCGACGGCGATTTTAATTTCTGATCAATCAATGCAGAGCTTTTGTAGTCAGCGCTGATCCCCGATTCATACAGGGTTAACTGACCGCGGCAATGAGCCTTTGACATGCCCAGCGCGCTTTGGCTGTTGTGCAGCAGCTCCAGGGCTGTATTGTCAGCACTATTTATTAAATATGCGCCTCCTGACAGCCGGAACGATAGCTGTTTATCTGCCAGTTTTAGGGGTTGCTCGAGTAGTTGCTTGGCCTGATTGAATAACTCGTGAATTTTACTCTCATCGGCAACGTTTTGCACCAGCAGCGCAAACTCATCTTCATGTACCCGCGCTACCTTTGCGTCAGCCAGTGAGGCCAGCCGCTGCGCCATAATAGTTAGCACCTTATCACCAACATCGACACCAAAGCCCTCATTAATTAGGTGAAAGTCATCAATATCAAGGCAGATTAATGCGTGACAGCCGCTTTTTTCTGAGACCAGCCCGTCCAACAGAGTATTCAACTCCACTAAAAGGGCTGCCCGATTGAGCAACCCAGTCATCGTATCGGTATTTCGTAAATTGATGATTTCCCGCTCAGTTTCAAGCTTTGAACGTAAATCGCGCAACGTTCCCATAAAGCGCTGCTCACCTTCCTGCTGAAATTCGCAAATACGCAGCTCGATAGGGATGTTAACACCCGCTTTATCAACCACTTCGAAAGTTCTTGTCCGACCGATTATGTGCGACTGACCGGTTTGTTTGTAGCGCTGCATATAGCCGTCGTGATTTTGCCGATGATAAGGACTCATGATCATATTGACGTTATTGCCCAACAACTGCTGCTGAGTGTAGCCAAGTAGCTTACTGGCTGCCGTATTGGCAAATAAAATAACGCCGTTACTATCAGTGGTAAAAATAGCATCGAGGATATTATCAAGGATGTGATAGGCGGTTTTGGTGTAGTCCTTTAACTCTTGATTGGCGGTCTCCCGTTCCGTCACCTCGTAAACAAAGCCAGTCCAGACAACCACACCGTCGTTACTCTTTTCAGGGGAGGAACGCGCTTCCAGCCAAACACGCTGATGCGAATGCGTGATTATCGGGAACACACAATAAAACTCAGTCAGCTGCTCGTACGAGTCCTTAATCAGGCGTTGTAGCTCTGCCTCGTAAGCCGGGTCGACCAGCTTAAACCAGTTATTCGCGTCGGCTAAAATATCCTCGCGCGCGACTCCGGTAAAACACTCGATTCGCTGACCCAGTTGTGTGAAACGGGTCTGCCCGTTGATGTCTATTTCAAAGCGATAAAAAGCACCTGGTGTCAGGGCAGCAACCTTCTCAAACATGATCAATCCAAACGTGATAGTGCTTTAACTAAATCATCAATCAGCGCATCGCTGTCTTTAATGACGGTATTAATTTCTTCGGCAGCGGTTGATGAGCTATTTGCCAATGCCCTTACCTCATCGGCAACCACACTAAAGCCACGACCTGCATCACCGGCCCGTGCAGCTTCAATAGCCGCATTAAGCGCCAGCAGATTAGTCTGATCCGACAACCCATTGATTGTCGTTACAAACTTGGTGATCCGCTCAGTGGATTTAACCAATGCCGACGAGGTTTCTTTGGTTTTTTCCTGCGCCTGCTGGCGGTCGGTAATGTCGACACCAAAAAATACTAATTTAGAAATATTTTCATTACGATCGTTAATTCTGCATAAACGGCCATCGATTGCACGAAAGTCACCGGTGGCTTCATTAAACTTAACTTTTTGCTCCGCAAAACCGCTTTGTTTACTTTTGTCCACCACCTCTTTATCTAACGCCTGCCAAAGATGGCTGGCAGCCTGTCGCGCATCGCCGCGGCAGGATTTTTTGAATAGCTTATTAAGAGTTAACGGCTCGCCCGATGGCGCATACTCAATACTAACCAAAGCTGATTCCATTGCATCTGTTTTAGCAAAGTACTCGTCCCGGGCCAATTTGTTTTCGGTGATGTCGGTCTGAATGGAGATATAGTGACTCACTTTACCCTGCTCGATAACCGGGCTTATCGATAAACTCACCCAATAAGCATCACCTTGTTTATCGTAGTTGAGAATCTCTTCATAAATAACCTCATGGGCGGCCAGCGCGCTGGAAATTCGCTGAATGGTTTCAGCACTGGTTTTCTCTCCTTGCAGCACATCGCCGGGCTTTTGCCCTTTAATTTCATCCAGCTCGTAACCGGTCATTTTAGTAAAACCCCGGTTAACGTATTCGGTTAATCCCTGACCATCGGTGATTACAACGGCGTTATCGGTTTCGTTGGCGACCAGTGACAACATTTCAATTTCTTGACGGCGCCGGACTTCTTCGTCGATATCTCGAAAAAAAGCAGTATAAAATAAGCGACCATCGCCTAGATCTACCTTTGAAATAGTTACCGAAGCCCACACCGTTGAGCCGTCGGCACGGGGGACCTCTAGTTCCGTGGCGCGACCGACCAGACGATCTTTGCCTGTTCGGCGGTTGCGATCCACATAGCTGTCGTGATGGCTTTGGACATCCGCAGACACCAGCATTTTCACGTTGTTGCCAATTACCTGCTCGCGTGAATACCCCCACAACTGCTCAGCAGCCTTATTGAAGGTAACCACTCGATTTTTATCATCAATAATAACCACTGCATTAAAGGCCTGCTCAAACGACTGGTCAAGAATAGCCCGTTGTTCACGCATTTCCGCAATATCGCGCATAAATGCCGTGTAGTGAGTTTTCCCGTCGACATCAAGCTTACTGAGCGACAACTCCACATAAAGTGTATCGCCGTTTTTCTGCTTAATTGGCACTTCGCGGGTCGTTCCGACGATCCGATCCTGCCCGGTACGGCGGTGCTTTTCGACATAATCATCGTGGCCACGAGCATCAGCGGGATGCATGAGCATCGCAACATTATTGCCGAGGACTTCGTTGTGACTGTACCCCCAAAGCTTCTCTGCTGCGGGATTGAAGAAAGTAACTTTATTATTTTCATCAATAGTAATTACCGCAAAAATTGAGTTTTCCAGCGCCTGCAGAGCTTTTTCGCCTTTCTTATTTCTTTTAGGCCACATCAGGGGATAACTTTGTTAACAAATCAATACCGTTTATAGAGATAACGTTGTTTATATTTTATTAGTTCAATAAAATCGAAGCTTTTGTGATTTTTCCCAACTTATCAGTAATTTCCGCAGTTCACAATCAGGTCCTGTACCAGAGTGCATAAAGAGCTGGCACAAACAGTAAGGTAATGATGGTACCGACACTAATGCCACCAATTAACACATAAGCCAGGGGCCCCCAAAAGCTATCAAGGGTTAAAGGCACAAAGGCCAGCACTGCGGCAAAGGCCGTTAATAAAACCGGCCGTGCCCGTTGCACAGCAGCCTCGATAATGGCCTTTCGTTCAGCCATGCCCTCGTTAAGGTTATCGCTAACCTGTTGGGTCAGAATTAACGTATTACGCATCAAAATACCCGCCAGCCCAATTAAGCCCAGAGTAGCTACAAAGCCAAACGGCTGTCGGAATATCAGTAAGGCGGCAACAGCACCGATAAGACCCAGTGGCGCCGTCATAATCACCATGAAGGTGCCACTGAAGCTGCGCATTTGCAGCATTACAAAAATTAACATTAAGGCCAGCATTAACGGCTGCAACGCCTGGATCGAAGCCTGTGCCTTTGCTGACTGCTCTTCAGTACCCGCTATTTGAATATCGTAGGTAAATGGCAATTGCTCCTTAATGGGCTGTAATTGCTGCCAAATAGCATCCGTTACATCCTTAGGTTGAGCCCCTGCAATTTCACTGTTAACGGCAATTGAAAATTCGCGGTTATAACGTTTTAATACCGGATCTTCAAAGCCTACCGTAATGTCAGCTAGCTGTGTTAATGGCACAACCCGCCCTTGCTGGTTGCGCAATTCTATTTGTTGCAGAACATTTTTATAGCGTGCCGCTGCTTCACTGTGATCCAGCGCTACCTGATCGCTGATAGCTTCCAGCGGTACGGTGCGAATGCCATCCCGTAACTGAGTAATGCGCTGGCCATCAAGCAGCATATTCAGCTGCTGCGCGACTAAAGCCGGAGTAAAGCCGTGGCGGATCAGTTCTCCACTCTGCCACTGTAATTGCACGACTGGCACCCGCTCACTCCATTCAAGATGAGGCTCAAGGGTGTATTGATTGGCCGCCATCACCTCGCGAACCTGCCCGGCAATTTGACGTAACTTAACCGGATCAGGGCCCATCACCCGAAAAGCAACGGGCCACTCGACAGGCGGACCATACAGTAGCCGCTCTACCCTGATGCGTGCCTGAGTAAATTCACCATCATCGATGGCCTGATTAAAGGTTTGCATAAGTTGATCACGGGCGGCCGGATTTTTCGTCACTACCAATAATTTAGCAAAGGCGCTATTGGGTTGCTCCGGATTGGCCGAAATAAAATAGCGGGGAGGCCCGGCTCCGATATAGGCTGAAACCGATTCGATGCCATCGGCATCGGCTGCAATTTTTTCCAGCTGCTGCATGGTTTTATTGGTGCGGTGAAAGGCCGTCCCTTCAGGCATGTAAACACTGACAATCACCTCCGTGCGGTCCGACGCCGGAAAAAACTGTTTCTCAACCGGACCAACCAGGCCAACAATAGCCACTATCAGCAAAGCGAATGTTGCAAAGACCACGGTCTTTTTGTGTCCAACACAGTAACTAATGAGCTGGCGCAAACGCGGGTACTTTTCTGCTGGCGAACGACTTTTTTGCTCCTCCTTGATTGCCGGCAACATTTTCACACCCAGATAAGGAGTAAAAAACACCGCCACAAGCCATGAAAGAATCAACGATATAGCCAGCACCCAAAAAATATTGCCGGCGTATTCACCGACAGCTGACTTTGCGAAACCGATAGGTACAAAACCTGCAACGGTCACTAAGGTGCCGAATAACATTGGCGCTGCCGTCACGGTCCAGGCATAGGTGGCAGCCTGCACACGGTCAATTCCTTCCTCCATTTTTACCAGCATCATTTCGATTGCAATTATGGCATCGTCAACCAGCAAACCCAGTGCAATAATAAGAGCCCCTAAGGTAATCCGATCCAGGTTCATGCCCATGGCCAGCATCACCATAAAAGTAGCTGCTAGGGTCACCGGTATCGCGATACCGACAACTAACCCGGCGCGGAAACCAATCGCCAGGATGCTGACTCCCATGACAACCAATAAAGCGACAAAGAATTTAACCTGAAATAAATTGACCGCGTCATCGATGGCGTTTGCCTGATTGGTCAGTACCCTTAATTGAATATCGACCGGTAAGCGCTGTTTTTGCTGTTGTACAAAGGTTGCCAGGCGCTCACCGAATTGTTGCCCGTTTTCGCCCTGCTCCATCACCACACCTAATAACAACGCATCCTCACCAAAAGCGCGGATCAGTTGTTGCGGTGGATCGCGAAAACCACGCTCGACTCTGGCGACATCCTGCAGCTGAAACTGGCGCTGATTGATAACTAGCGGTAAGGTCTTTAACTGGCTTAAATCGGACAAATCATTATCCAGCCGAATGCGCAGAGTTGGCCCCTCACTCTCGATACTGCCGGCGGGAATCAATTGGTTAAATTGTTGCAGTTGCTCGGCCAGTTCCCCGGCACTAGCGCCCAGACGTTGTAATTTGGCTGCATCAAACTGCACAAAAACGCGTTGCTGACGCTCACCGAACATCTGTGCTTTATTAACGCCCTGAACCTGTTGCAATCGATCGCGCAAAGCTTCAGCCACAAGCAACAGCTCACGTTGGCTGCGATTGTCACTGGTCAGTGCCATTAAGGAAAAATAAACATCGGAAAAATCTTCATTGATTTGGGGGCCGATGACCCCTTCCGGCAGACTGCCTTCAATGTCACGCATGCGTCGCCGAACCTGATAAAAACGATCCGGCAATTCTGCGGAGGTAACAAAGTCTTCGAATTCTACTTTTAAATAAACGGCTCCGGGACGTATGGTGGTTTCGACGGTTTTTAAGTCGGCTACCTGCTGAATTTCTTTTTCCAGCGGATCCACTAGCTGTCGCTCAATAACCTCGGGCGAAGCACCGGGCCACTGCGCCGAAACCATCATCACCCGCACGGTAAAGGTCGGATCCTCGGCGCGGCCCATAGCCAAAAAGGCATACAGACCCCCAATTAAAGTCAGAAGTAAGAAGAACAGCGTAACTGAACGTTGTTTAACAGCAATTGCGGAAAAGTTTAACCTGGACATTTATTCCACAACCCTTACTTTTTGGCCGTTTTTCAATCGGTTAATACCATGAGCAATAACCCGGTCACCAGCCTGCAACAGGCTGGACTGCAAAATAGCATGCTCATGATTGATTGCCACCACAGTGATTTGCAGAGCTTCTGCCTGTTGCTCACGCACTACCCAGACCTGCGGTTTGTCGCCGCGTTCATCTACGGCACTAACCGGAACCTGTAAGGTCTCATCGCCGGTTTTTTTAGTATCTACCGGTAATTGTATCTGCACCAGCTGGCCATAGGTAAACTGCTCAGGAGTCTGAGTCACACTATAACGGGTGCGTCGGGTAAACGTCTGCGGGTCCAGGGCTCCACTGGCGGAAAAAAGCTGCAGTGGATAAGTTTTTTCGGCTAACTGCAGCTGCGCAGTTTTGGCAGCAGTTACTTGTTCAGGCAGGTCAACCACTACCTGTAAATCAGAACCCTGCGCTAACTCCACTACCGGCTGACCGGCACTGACCACCAGTCCTGGTTGCGCCTGTATGCTGACAACCACCCCATCAAGGGGAGCTTTGAGTTCAGTATACCCCAGCGCGTTTTCTGCCTGGTTCAACTGCGACCGGGCTTGCTGTTGTTGGTCGCGCGCAGATTCCAGCATAACCCGGTATTGCTCCAGTTGCTCGTCACCGATGGCACCACTGTCAAACAGCTGTTGCCCCCGTTGCCAGTCATTTTTTGCTTTTGTCAGGTTTTTTTGCGCGGCCGAAAGTGTGGTTTTGGCTGCCTTTAAACGTTGCCTTATATCTTCACTGTCTAATCGGGCAAGAGCTTGCCCAGCTGTTACTTTGTCACCTGCTTCAACGTGGCGCCGGGCGATTTCGCCGGCAATCCGAAACCCCAGCGGAGTCTGAAACCTGGGCATCAGTGTTGCAGTATAATGGTTACCGGCTTCGGTATGCGGGGTAACCTGTGCTACGCTTACCGGCGTGACGTCAGCATTTGTGGCTTTTGTTTCTGAATTATCGGCCGGGCTGCAGGCGACAAGCACTAGCGAAATAAGTAAGGTTAACGTGTGTTTTTTCATGATATGCCGACAGTTAAGTTTTTAGCAAAGTAATTTATGTACAATGACATATAGCCTAACATGAAGGAACATTGAATCGTCCTGTCAGGACAATTAAATTTGTGACAAATAAAGTGACTGCACTACACTCATAGTTCGAGTCGCACATGAACCATCAAAAACGAATGCTGTAACTGCTTTTTACTTTGATTTAGGGGACAAGGAATGAGCGATAAAAAAGAAGAAGTGCTCTCCGGAGACAAGGATCTCGAGCGCGAGCGTAAGGCCAATGACCCCATGATTCCGGATGGGGAAGTTAATCCGATAGCAACAGATTACAAGGTTGGTCAAGACAACGTGGTCATGAAAATTGGTCCTTTCGGGCTGGATTTTCATAACCGCGTTTTTGCGATTTCAGGCCTGGCGATTATTGCTTTTGTATTTTTAACGCTGATTTTTCAGAATCAGGCTGAACCCATGTTCACCAGTATGCGCAACTGGCTTACGGGTAACTTAGACTGGTTCTTTATTGGTGCCGCCAATATCTTTGTGGTGCTCTGTGTTGTTTTAATTTTTACCCCGCTGGGCCGCGTACGGCTGGGTGGAACAGAGGCCCGCCCGGATTTTTCGTACTTAGGCTGGTTTTCAATGCTGTTTGCCGCAGGTATGGGTATTGGACTGATGTTTTATGGCGTCTCCGAACCCATGTCCCATTTTACCACCGCGTTAGGCGGCACGACCATGGAAGACGGTGTCCGGACTGACTGGGCCCCTTTGGGCGGCGCAGCAGGTAATGAAGCCGAAGCCATGCGACTGGGAATGGCTGCAACTATCTTCCACTGGGCATTGCACCCCTGGGCAATTTATGCCGTGCTGGCCCTTGGGCTGGCGTTGTTTGCCTTTAATAAAGGTCTGCCGTTAACCATCCGTTCGATTTTTTATCCTTTACTGGGTGAGCGGATCTGGGGCTGGCCAGGGCATATTATCGACATTGTTGCGATTTTAGCCACCTTGTTTGGTCTGGCGACATCACTAGGCTTAGGTGCTGCACAGGCTGCAGCGGGCTTAAATTTCCTGTTTGATATCCCAACCGGAGACATTACTGAAGTTCTGTTGGTAGTCGGCATTACAGCCATTGCACTTATCTCCGTGCTGGCCGGCCTGGAAGCTGGCGTACAGCGCTTATCTCAGGCTAATATGATTCTCGCTGCATTATTGATGCTGTTCGTTATTATCGTTGGCCCAACTGTTGCCATTCTAACCGGCTTTTTTGAAAACCTGGCCGCTTATGTGGTCGAATTACCCAAGCTCTCTAATCCTGTTGGCCGCGAAGACAGCAACTTTTCTCAGGGCTGGACAGCCTTCTACTGGGCCTGGTGGATTGCATGGTCTCCTTTTGTTGGCATGTTCATCGCGCGTGTTTCGCGCGGACGTACCGTGCGCGAGTTTCTTGTATCAGTACTGATTATTCCGTCGTTAGCCTGTGTTTTCTGGATGACAGTGTTCGGTACCACAGCAATGGATCAATTCCTTGCTGGTGCCAGAGAAATTGCAAGTTCAGAGTTACCGCTGCAGCTGTTTGTTATGCTGGACGGACTGCCATGGACCGGTATTACCTCGTTTATCGGTATTATTCTGGTGATGGTATTCTTTATCACCTCATCGGATTCAGGCTCGCTGGTTATTGATACCATCAGTGCCGGAGGTAAGGTCGAAGCGCCGGTTCCTCAACGTGTATTCTGGTGTACTTTCGAAGGCCTGGTTGCTATTTCACTGATTTTAGGTGGTGGCTTAGTTGCCCTGCAGGCGATGGCCGTCTCGGCTGGCCTGCCTTTCACTATTGTTCTGCTGGCGGCGTCAATAGCCGTGGTTCAGGGCCTGCGCTCCGAACCCAGAATCAATAAAATTGTGAAGTAACCCCATCAGCGGCACCCTCCGGGGTGTCGCTCACTTTACTTAATAGGTGCTTATATGGAAGCCGAGCACGTTGAAATCCTTAACTTCCTCCGCCGTTTTCCGCCATTCAATGAACTGCCCGAAGAAGAGCTGGTATTAACGGCACAACGGGTAGAGATCGCTTATTTTAAAGCGCAAAGTCAGGTTCTGGAGTTTAATCAGTCAATTAGTTCGTTACTGGTCATCCGCAGCGGAGTTGTCGAGACTTATCATCGCGACGGTGAACTGTTCAATCGACTGACTGAAGGTGGCTTTTTTGGCGAGGCAGGTTTGCTGCGTAAAGGCAAAGTTCGGTATCCGGCAAAAGCGATTGAGGATACCTTATTTTATTATATTCCCGGCGAACTGTTTAACCGTCTTTACGATGAGTACGATGCATTTGCAGATGCTGTAGAAGTTGAAGAACACCGCCGTGTCGGTCAGGCTGTAAAAGAGCGCGAAAGCCGCAATAACTTGCTCGCCGCGCGGGTTGAAAAGTTAGTCAGCCGCGAGCCGGTCGCTATTGAAGCCAGCGCCTCAATCCGCGCTGCGGCAAAAAAGATGACCGATGAGAAAGTTTCCTCATTGCTTATTTACAACACGCTGAAAGAAGAAAAGCCGGTCGGCATTATTACCGATAAAGATCTGCGCAAGCGGGTACTTGCGGCCGAGAAAGACCCTGATGATTGTGTTGCGGAAATTATGTCCTCAGACCTGGTTTTTATTAAATACAGCCAGCGAGTGTTTGAAGCCTTGTTAACCATGTTGAGAACAAATTTACACCATTTGCCGGTCATGCAACGCGGCAAAGTGGTCGGTGTTATCGCCTTGTCTGATGTTGCCCGACACGAATCCAAAAGTAGTTTGTTTGTAGTCAGTAGTATCTTTAAGCAAAATACGATTGAAGAATTGGCACAACTGGTTCCCGATGTACACAACAGTTTTGTCCGTATGGTCGAAGAAGACGCTAATTCCCGGATGATCGGTTCCGCGATGGCAACCATTGGCCGTAGTTTTAAACAGCGCTTACTGGAACTGGCAGAGGAACAATACGGTCCGCCACCGGTACCTTATTGTTTCCTGGCGCTTGGCTCGATGGCACGCGATGAACAAACCGTAGTCACCGATCAGGATAATGCCATGATCCTGCATGATGATTATGACCCTAAGCAACATGATCAGTATTTCCTCGATATTGCCCAGTTTGTATCCGATGGACTCAATGCCTGTGGCTATACCTATTGCACGGGTGACATCATGGCAACCAACTCGACCTGGCGTCAGCCATTAAAACAATGGAAGCAGTATTTTAATGACTGGATTAATAATCCATCACCCGAAAAGTTGCTCCATTCATCAATCTTTTTTGATTTGGACAGCGTTCATGGCGAGTCTAAGTTTGCGGATACCCTCAATCAGATGATAAGGGACAAAGCACCACACAATAAGCGTTTTATCGGCTCGATGGCGCGTAACGCGCTGGGCCGAACTCCACCCTTGGGCTTCTTCAAAGATTTTGTTATGGAAAAGGACGGCAAACATCGCGACAGTATCAATACCAAGCGCCGGGGTACCGGCCCGGTTGCTGATTTAATCCGGGTACACGCCTTAGCTATTGGATCCCGCCAGCGTAATTCTTTTGCCCGGCTGGAAGACATTATAGAAGCCGGCATACTACCCAAAGGCCGGGGGCCTGATTTACGCGATGCGCTGGAACTGATTTCGATGGTGCGTATCCGCCATCAGGCACTGGCGCTGGAAGCAGGTGAGCCGCCGGACAATAATGTGGCACCGGAAAATCTATCAGACTTTGAGCGAAAAAATCTGAAAGATGCCTTCCAGATCCTTAGTAACGCGCAAAAGTTTATGCGCTACCGTTATGCGGGGGGCTGATAATGTTTTACCTGGCTCCCGGCGAAACAGAGCGCAAACAACGACAGAACTTAGACTGGCAAAAGCGCTATCAGCAACTTGCTAATAAAGCAAAAAGCCCATTGTTAAAGCGTTATTACGAAGCGGGTATTACGGCCGCCTCAACACCCATAAGTGACGTCCCGCTAGTTGCGGTAGATTTTGAAACTACCGGGCTTGATGCTAAGCAACACAGCATTGTCAGTATTGCCGTTGTGCCTATGACGTTAAGTCGTATTCAACTGGCCGGGGCCCAACAATGGATGGTGAAGCCAAAGCATGAGCTAACGGAAGAGTCCATTACCATCCACGGTATCACGCACAGCGCCATTGCTTCGGCGCCGGATTTAGAAACGATTATTGAACCCTTACTGGAAGCTGTCGCAGGCAAAGTCTGGGTGGTACACTATAACGGTGTTGAACGACCTTTTTTACAAGCAGGGTTGCTCGACAGGCTGGCTGAAACCCTTCACTTCCCGCTGATTGATACTATGGAAATTGAAGCCCGTTTTCATCGTCAGGGGCAGAGTTTATGGGATAAGCTGTTAAGGCGAAAACCCTTATCTATCCGCCTGGGGGACAGCAGAACACGCTATAACCTGCCCTATTACGCTCCTCATGACGCACTGACTGACGCTTTAGCGTGCGGCGAGCTTTTTCAGGCACAAGTGGCTCATCATTTTAGTGCTGACACTCCCCTGGGCGAGCTTTGGTTGCCTTAGCTGAATTCAGTAAAACTGCTATCCTTAATTAAAAAACGCTGGAACCGAGGTTTGTTATGAAGTGGTTAAAAAACTTATCCATGCGCAACAAGCTGTTACTGCTTATTTTGCCAACACTGGTGTTGCTGGTATTACTGGCCATTGGCAGTTCCGGGGCAACTTATCAACGTTATGCCGAAGCGGACAGAGTCGAATCGCTGACCCGGATAACCGCTGCCAGCCAGCCGGTCATTGATGCTATGCAGCGTGAAAGAGGGCTGAGTGCGCTGGCGTTCGCCTCTAATTTTGATAGCGAGAGCCAACAAAATTTGCAAAACCAACGCGGCAAAACTGACAGCGCAATCTCTGAATTCCTTAGTGTTGTTAAGCAGTTTCAACAACAGCAGAGCTTGCCGGATTCTGCCCGGCAGCGCATCGAGCTGTTGCAGTCACGGGACTTAACGCGCTGGCGCGAACAAATCGATAGCGGCAACATGGACAGCCAACAAATGGCTGCTACCTACACCCAGCGAATCATTGCTTTAATGGGCATTATTGACGATGTTATTAAAGAATCAACCGCTGCTGAAATCACCCGTTTACTGAGCCTGTATTCGCAACTGGCTAATATGGCTGAGGAAGCGGGCCAGGAACGTGCTGCTGTTGCCAGCTACTTGGCAGGCAATAACTATGACCTTAACGCTGTGGCACAGCTAAACCGCCGTGCCGGACAACAAGTTGGCTTACTGACCAATGCGACAGAAGCTGCCGGTGAGCAATTACAGTCAACCCTGGAAAACCTTGCCGACTCTGAGCAACTGGCAACGGTGGAACAAATCCGCCGGCAGCTGTTAACCGATCAGGTATTCAGGCAAGTGAGTCCCTCTGACTGGTTTACTGCCAGTTCAGCTTATGTTGAGAAAATACACCAAACCAGTAATACGGTTGTCGATACGGTTAATGCAGCGGCACAACAGGAAGCCAGCGACAGTATGAGTTCATTCTGGTTGCTCACCCTTATCACAGTGGTGGTTATTGTTATTATCATTACCTTGACCACGGTTATTTTGCTGGGTATTTACTCGCAGGTGCGTGGCCTGTTGCACAATATTGACTTTGTCATGACTAACAAAGACTTAACCCATAAAGTGCAGTCAAAAAGTACCGATGAGCTTGGCCGTATCGGCTCAGCATTTAACGAATTACTGTCAAAATTCAGTGAATCGCTGCAGAAAATTGACAAGATGAGTGTGCAGTTGGCTACGGCAACTGAAGAAACGAGCTCGACTGCCGGACAGAACACTGATCAAATTGAACGTCAACAAAAACAAATTGAACAGGTTGCCGCGGCAACCGACGAAATGACCGCGACGGCCCGCGAAATCAGTGAGAATATTCAGGCCGTTGCCGATGCCGCTTCAAACTCTACCCAAAGCAAGGAAAAAGGAGCGGCAGCCGTCAGAGAGAGTATTACCAGTGTTAAATCACTAAGTGAATCAGTTGGCAATGTCGGTGATGTCATCGGTAAGCTGCAGGAGCGCAGTGCTGATATTAACCGGGTTATCGATGTTATCAATAACGTTGCTGAGCAAACAAACCTGTTAGCTCTTAATGCGGCTATCGAAGCAGCCCGCGCTGGCGAGCATGGTCGCGGCTTTGCAGTAGTAGCAGACGAAGTCCGCCAACTGGCCAGTCAGACGCATAACTCAACTACCGAAATTGATGAGATGCTGGCGACATTCCGGCAATTATCAGATACCGCCTATAATGACATCAGCCAGAGCCAATCGGTAGCGGCCGCTACTGAAGAGCAGGCGCATTAGCTGGAACAGGCTTTCCAGGCAATCTCCGATGACATTACCCAAATTAACGACATGTCCAGCCAAATTGCGACGGCTTCTGAAGAACAAGTTGCGGTATCCAAAGATATCGCCACTAATATGGAATCCGTGAACGAAGTGTCACTATTAGCGCTGACCGGTTCGCAGGAAATAAAAGCGGTTACCCAGGAGCAGGCTAAGTCGGCAAGACAGTTGCAGGATCTGGCTTTGGAGTTTAAAACCGAATAAAAGCCATCAAACAAAACGCACTGGATTAACCGCGCAATAGATTATTCGCGATCTGTCCAGTGCGTATTTTTATTGCTCTTTTCTTCTCTTTCCATAAAAAGCAGTGTCAGATAAATTTTTGTCGGTAACGACAGGATGACACCAATAGCATTCATTGCTGCACCCAACATATATCCACGATAATCAATGTCATCGTTAGCAAAAGTCACTGCTAATACAACATGGCCCAGCAAAATTAGAGTAATGCCGAGTATCATTGCAGTTTTCAGCAGCTTAGCCTGTGTCGTTACCTTCATCCGCCCGCCTTTCAGGTGTGCTCTTGGCTTATATTACAGTCGCCGGCACACAGACCCTGCCTTCCATCAGCACCCGCGCACTGCGGCTCATTATCGCCTTAATAGCCGTCCATTGTCCTTCGACTTGCTGACACTCAGCGCCAACCTGAAGTGTTCCTGAAGGGTGACCAAAGGTGACCATGGTGCGATCTCTGCCGCCGGCAGCCAGATTTACCGTAGTACCGGGGATTGCCGCAGCCACCCCGATCGCTACAGCTGCGGTGCCCATCATGGCATGATGTAACTTACCCATAGAAACGGCACGAACCAGCAGATCAATGTCATCGGCTTTTATCATCTTACCGCTGGATGCCAGATAATCCTGCGGTGGTGCTACAAAAGCAACTTTGGGTGTATGCTGACGGTTAGCGGCCTCGCTAAGTTGTTTAATCAGCCCCATTTTGACCGCTCCATGAGCGCGAATGCTCTCTAAACGCTGCAATGCATCGACATCGGTATTAATCGCTTCCTGCAACTCTGTACCCCGATAGCCAAGCTGTTCGGCATGAACAAAAATTGTCGGAATACCGGCATTTATCAAAGTTGCTTTAAGGGTACCTATATCCGGTACCTGCAAGTCATCAATGACATTACCGGTAGGAAACATCGCGTCGCCTGCTGCCGACGGATGCATAAATTCAACCGGAACTTCGGCTGCCGGAAACGTCACGCCGTCCAGGTAAAATTCACCAGTTTCCTGCACCTGTCCATCAACCATTGTCACTTTATTGATAATGGTTTTGTTAATGTTTGCCTGCCATATACGGACTTCACAGATGCCGTTATCGGGTACGCGCTCAGCAGCAACCAGGCCGTTGGTAATAGCAAAGGGTCCTACGGCCGCCGAAAGATTGCCGCAATTGCCACTCCAGTCGACAAAGGGTTTATCAATGGCGACCTGGCCAAACAAGTAATCGACATCGTGGTCCGGTTGCGCACTTTTTGACACAATTACAGTTTTGCTGGTACTGGAGGTAGCCCCGCCCATGCCATCAGTATGTTTACCATAGGGATCCGGGCTGCCGATTACCCTGAGTAACAAAGCGTCACGGGCAGCACCCGGTTTTTGTGCTGCTTCAGGTAAATCCTGCAGACGAAAGAAAACGCCCTTGGAGGTACCGCCACGAAGATACGTGGCGGGAATTTTAATTTGCGAGGTTGTCGCCATAAGAAATTATCGCTCCTTAGCTGACGGTTGCTTCAAGAAAGTCCTGCGCGAAGCGCTGCAAAACACCGCCGGCCTGGTAGATAGAGACTTCTTCTTTGGTATCCAGACGACAATGCACAGCAACCTCCTGCTGCTCACCACTGCTGCGGTGAATCACCAGAGTCAGCATAGCGCCTGCCTGGGGCTCACCTTTAACATCAAATTGCTCGGTTCCATCGATATTTAACGTTTTTCGTGTGGTACCTTGCTCAAACTGTAACGGCAGTACTCCCATCCCAATCAGGTTGGTCCGGTGAATGCGTTCAAAGCCTTCCGCAACAATACACTCAACACCGGCTAAGCGGACACCTTTCGCCGCCCAGTCCCGTGACGAGCCCTGCCCATAATCGGCTCCGGCAACAATAATCAGAGGCTGCTTAGAACTCATGTAGTGCTCGATGGCTTCCCACATGCGCACCACCTGACCGTCCGGCTCAATGCGAGCCAGCGAGCCCTGAATAACGTCGCCATTTTCGTCACGCACCATTTCATTGAACAGTTTAGGGTTAGCAAAAGTTGCGCGCTGGGCGGTTAAATGATCGCCCCGGTGGGTTGCGTAAGAGTTAAAATCCTCCTCCGGCACACCCATCTGACTCAAGTACTCGCCCGCCGCACTGTCAGCCATAATGGCATTAGACGGTGACAAGTGATCAGTGGTGATGTTTTCACCCAGAATCGCCAGTGGGCGCATCGCGGTGAGTTTATTTTCAGTCGCCAGGTCTCCTTCCCAGTAAGGCGGACGGCGAATATAGGTACTCATTGGACGCCAGTCGTACAATGGGTTGTTCTGTTCACCATAGTCGACGTTTAGCTTGAACATGGGATCGTAGACTTTTCGAAACTGCTCGGGTTTGACGCTGGTTTTGACCATCGCGTCGATTTCTTCATCACTGGGCCAGATATCTTTAAGAGTTACCGGATTACCCTCTTGATCGTAACCCAAAACGTCCTTTTCGATGTCAAATCGAATAGTACCGGCAATTGCATAGGCCACAACCAGCGGCGGAGAAGCCAAAAACGCCTGCTTCGCATAAGGGTGGATACGGCCGTCAAAATTACGGTTACCGGACAGAACAGCGGTTGAAAATAAATCGCGGTCGATGATTTCCTGTTGGATCTTGGGATCCAGACTACCGCTCATACCATTACAGGTGGTACAGGCAAAGGCTACAACACCAAAGCCCAGTGCTTCCAGTTCACTCAGCAGTTCGGCTTCCTGCAAATACATTTTTACCGTTTTTGAACCCGGAGCCAGTGATGATTTAACCCAGGGTTTGCGCGTCAGCCCCAGTTTATTGGCGTTGCGGGCAATTAACCCGGCCGCGATCATATTGCGTGGGTTACTGGTATTGGTGCAACTGGTAATCGCGGCAATAATAACAGCCCCGTCCGGCATTTGGCCCTGTTCCGGCTGCTCAATATGTTTTGCTACACCACGCTCGTTCAGTTCCGATGCCGGTAATAAAGCGTGCGGATTTGACGGCCCGGCCAGGTTGCGCTCGACTTTCGTCAGGTCAAAGCTTAGCACTCGCTGGTAGTCCGCTTTGCTCAGGCTTTCGCCCCATAAGCCGGTTTCTCTGGCGTACTTTTCAACTAATTCTACCTGTTCATCATCACGGCCGGTCAGCTTCAGGTAGTCAATGGTCTGCTCATCAATGTAAAACATTGCAGCCGTTGCGCCGTATTCGGGGGTCATATTCGAAATCGTCGCGCGGTCGCCAACAGTCAGCGCTTCAGCACCGCTACCGAAAAACTCCAGATAAGCACCGACAACGCGTTCACGGCGAAGGAATTCTGTCAGTGCCAACACCAGGTCAGTACCGGTAATGCCTGGCCTTAAGCGACCCGTTAACTCCACTCCGACGATATCGGGTAAGCGCATGTATGACGCTCGTCCCAACATAACACTTTCGGCTTCAAGTCCACCAACACCAACCGAGATAACGCCCAGGGCGTCTACCATTGGTGTATGACTGTCAGTACCCACGCAGGTATCGACAAAGGCAACATTATCCTGAACCTGAACCACCGGTGACATTTTTTCCAGATTGATCTGGTGCATAATGCCATTACCGGGTGGAATTACATCGACGTTTTTAAACGCTGTTTTAGTCCAGTTAATAAAATGAAAACGGTCGTCATTGCGCCGATCTTCAATAGCACGGTTTTTTTCAAAGGCGTCCTTATCAAAACCGGCATGCTCAACCGCCAATGAATGATCAACAATCAACTGGGTCGGCACCACCGGGTTAACTTTTGCCGGATCGCCACCTTTAGCTGCAATCGCGTCACGCAAACCGGCCAGGTCGACTAACGCGGTCTGGCCCAAAATATCATGGCAAACAACACGCGCCGGAAACCAGGGAAAATCGTGTTCCCGCTTCCGGTAAACTAACTGCTCCAGCGACTGCGTTAACAGGTCAGGTGGGCAGCGGCGAACCAGGTTTTCTGCTAGTACCCGCGAGGTATAAGGCAGCTTTTCGTAGCTACCCGGCTCGATTGCCTCCACCGCCGCCCGGGCATCAAAATACTCAAGCGTTGTTCCAGCTAATGTTTTGCGGTATTCAGAATTCATAACAGCTGCCTTTATTATCGTTCATCAATTGCCGGAACAGGACGAGCGTCAGGGCCTGTGTAATCCGCAGAAGGACGGATGATACGATTATTCTGGCGCTGTTCTTTAACATGAGCAGTCCAGCCCGTAACCCGTGACATCACAAAGATAGGGGTAAAGAGCTTGGTTGGAATCCCCATATAATTGTAGGCTGAAGCATGGAAAAAGTCGGCGTTAGGAAACAGCTTTTTCTCGCGCCACATAACTTCTTCGCAGCGTTCAGAGACATCATATAAACGGCTGTCACCGACTTGCTCAGCCAGTTTTTTAGACCAGGCTTTAATGATGTCGTTACGCGGATCGAACTCACGATAAATCGCATGGCCGAAGCCCATGATTTTCTCTTTGCGTTCCAGCATGCCCATCAGCTTTTGCTCGGCATCTTCGGCATCTTTCATGTCTTCGATCAGTTCCATTGCAGCTTCATTGGCACCGCCATGTAATGGACCGCGCAAAGAACCAATGGCACCAGTTACACACGAGTGAATGTCTGATAGTGTCGAGGCACAGACTCTGGCGGTAAAGGTCGAGGCATTAAACTCATGCTCAGCATATAGAATCAGCGATGTATTCATCACGTCGGCATGCAGTTTCGACGGTGACTCGTCATGTAACAAACGTAAAAAGTGAGCGCCGATAGACTCTTCTTCTGAATCGGTGTCAATACGCACACCGTCGTGAGTAAAGCGATACCAGTACAACACCATGCCCGGGAAAGTCGCCAGCAGCCGCTCGATGTGATCGTCCGCTTCGTCAAAACTGCTTTCGGTTTCAAGGTTACCGAGCATTGAACAGCCGGTTCGCATCACGTCCATAGGATGAGCACTTTGTGGGATGCGCTCCAGCACATCTTTAACTTCCTGTGGCAGCGTACGCAACGTTTTCAGGCGCTTGCGATATTCATCCAGTTGCGCCTGATCAGGTAACTCGCCCTTGGCCAGCAAGTAAGCCACTTCTTCAAAGGTAACTTTTTCTGCCAGCTCTTTAATATCGTAACCCCGATAGGTCAGTCCTGATCCGGATTTGCCCACAGTACAAAGTGCAGTTTCGCCAGCTGACTGACCACGCAGGCCAGCACCAGTTAATTTTTTATCAGCCATAATTGTTTCCCTATTTCTTGAATAATTGATCGAGCTTTTGTTCAAAGTCGTGGTAATTTAAAAAGTCGTACAGTTCGGCGCGCGTTTGCATCTCGTCGATCACCGCTTTTTGGTCGCCGTCTTCTAAAATATGATTGTAGACATTAAGTGCTGCTTTATTCATCGCACGAAAAGCACTTAATGGGTAAAGCACAATATCAACTCCTACGGCAGCCAACTCATCCTTATTAAATAAGGGCGTTGCGCCAAATTCAGTGATATTTGCCAGGACCGGTACATTTAACGCATTGCTGAAGGCCTGATACTGTTCGAGGGTGTGTACGGCCTCTGCGAAAATTGCATCGGCACCGGCATCAACACAAGCTTGCGCCCGCTCAATGGCAGCTTCCAGACCCTGTTGCTGCAAAGCATCGGTACGAGCCATTATAAGAAACTGGTCATCGATACGGGCATCTACCGCCGCCTTTACCCGATCAACCATTTCCGCCTGGGTGACAATTTCTTTATTTGGCCGGTGGCCACAGCGCTTTTGCGCTACCTGATCCTCTATATGCATACCGGCGGCGCCGGAACGGGTCATCTCTTTTACTGTGCGGGCAATATTAAAGGCGCCCCCCCAGCCCGTATCAGCGTCCACCAACAGCGGCAAATCACTGGCGCCGGTAATGCGGCGAATATCTTCACAAACATCGTTGAGTGATGTCATACCCAGGTCAGGCAGGCCAAACGAGGCATTCGCCACTCCGGCACCTGAAAGGTAAAGCGCCTTGTGCCCAACTTTTTCGGCCATCATCGCCGTATAGGCATTAATTGTACCAACAATCTGCAACGGATTTTCGGTGGTAATGGCTTGGCGCAGTTTAGCGCCGGGACTGTGCAAATGACTCATAATAGTTCCTTTTGTGTGGCTAGTTTACGTTCAATATTCTTACGTGAAGCACTAATGTGACGGCGCATCAGAAGATCCGCCAGCTCGCCGTCCCGATTAGCTATCGCGTTAATAATCGCTTTGTGTTCATCAAAAGCGTGCGATACACGCGGGCCGTTCATCCCCAGCTGGACCCGGTACATCCGTACTAAAAAGTACAGTTCGTCGCACAGCATGTTAATTAAATAAGGGTTTTTACTGGCCAGGATAATGCGGTAATGAAAATCCACATCGCCGGCTTCCTGGTAATAGCTTTCGCCCTCTCGCACCCGCTGCTGGTGCAAATGATCATCCAGCAATCTGGCCAACGCCTCAATTTCACTATCTGCCATACGTTCCGCTGCCAACCGACAGGCTAAACCTTCCAGCTCTTCCCGTATTTGATACAATGCTAACAAACCTTCCCGGGTTAAGGTGACAACCCTTGCCCCAGCGTTCGGGATGCGCTGAACCAGATGACAGCGCTCTAACCGGGCAAGTGCCTCGCGCAATGGCGCGCGGCTGACATTAAATTGCTTAGCAAGCCCGGTTTCACTGATTTTACTGCCCGGAGAAATATCTCCCTCGACAATAGCCTGCTGGATCGCCCTGAGTACCCGATCAGCAGAGGTTACCGGAGACGGTCCAGTTAGTTGTACTTCATAAGCGCTATGCATTAACCCAAACGACCTTTTGGTGTCGACAATATTAACACCCTACTTGTTAAATACTAATTAATCAATATCATTCACGTTATATTGTCGACAATCCAAGACAGGTCGCTTGCTTACTGATTTACCTCTGTTAGTCACCCGGCAATCCAAAAAGCCGCAAATTCATCGTTTTCGGTTCCATTATTTGGCCACCGCTAGTAAAGTAAGGCCACTTTTTTCGGCTCCTGTCTTTGCCGGAAGGTGTCGCACAATCTAACTCTTTGATGTTAAATAACAAATTGGATAAAAAGAATGGATCCTAAAAATATCGTCGATAAAGACGCCAGCTTCTTTGGTCAGCCCGGCGGCTTACAAACGCTGTTCTTTACCGAAATGTGGGAACGCATGAGCTATTATGGCATGCGGGCCTTGTTGGTGTTATTTATGACCGCCAGCTTACAAGAAGGAGGCCTGGCGTTAACAGTTGCCTCGGCAACTGCGATTTATGGCCTGTACACCGGAGCAGTTTACTTTATGGGATTGCCCGGCGGCTGGATTGCTGACCGACTATTGGGTGGGCAACGTGCCACCTGGTATGGCGGTATCGTTATTATGCTGGGCCATATTGTGCTGGCGATCCCCACCGAAGCCAGTTTCTTTATCGGTATGATCCTGGTGGTACTGGGAACCGGGTTGTTAAAACCCAATATTACCGCGATGGTCGGACAGCTTTATGGTCCCAACGATGATCGCCGGGACGGTGGCTATACTCTTTACTACATGGGTATTAATATCGGTTCGATTATTGGTTATATCGTTACCGGTTATCTACAAACCAACGCCGGTTATCACTGGGGTTTTGGTGCCGCCGCAGTAGGCATGGCATTTGGTCTGATTCAGTATCGTATGACCTTACCCAAGCTTAAAGGGGTGGGCCAGGAGCCGCCTAAACCCTTAAGTCCGGTTAGTGCAAAACGCAGCTGGATGGTCATCTGGAGCTTATTAATCGGATTGGGCGTATTTACTTTCCTGGCTTTAACCGATGTCGTTATCATCGACCCTACCCTAATTGCCGGTAATGTCGCGATTGCTTTTACGGTCATATTCTTTGCTTACTATCTGTCAATTTTCCTGTTTGGCAAATTAACGAAATCAGAAATGAAGCGTCTTGGTGCCTTATTTCTGGTCTGCATTGCGTCAACGATGTTCTGGGCTGGTTTTGAGCAGGCCGGCTCGTCTTTTAACCTGTTTGCGCGTGATCTGACTGACCGTATGGTCGGTGGTTTTGAAATTCCAACGACCTGGTTCCAGTCCCTTAACTCCATTTTTCTGGTTGCCTTGTCGCCTTTTTTTGCCGCTCTGTGGATTAATCTGAGTAAGCGTATGATCAACCCCTCCTATGGCTTTAAAAGCGCCCTGGGGTTAATCATTATGGCAACCGGCTTTGTGGTTATGTTCTTTGCGTCGCAGGCCGCTGCCAGCGGTTTAAAAGTCGCCCCTTACTGGTTGGTTGCCGTTTATTTCATCCATACCGTGGGTGAGCTTTGTCTAAGTCCGGTTGCACTCAGTGCCGTTAGTAAGCTGTCGCCAAGACGCATGGCCGGACAAATGATGGGAGTCTTCGTACTGACCTACTCCATCGGTAATGTGGTTGCCGGCTTGCTGGCTGGCGGACTGGATCCAAATAACCCGTCTGCTATGCCCGAGCTCTACTGGACCATCTTCCTGTTTGGTGTGACCGGCGGCGGTATCGTTTTTGTACTGGCGTTATTTACCCGCAAATGGGAAAAATTGGCGGAGGAAGACGACCATCCGGGCGCCATCATCGATGCGAATGAGCCGGTAGGAAAGCCCTAAGTAGGATTTCTCCGGCTGTACAGCTCATAATGCAAAAAGGGACCTGGTGAGGTCCCTTTTTTAATCGCTAAACCTTATCAGGACGGCATAATATCGCAGGGAATAGTCAGGCGCTCTTCGTCACTATCAAAAGGTACCGTGCCATGCCAACTGTAGCTGGGGAAAATTACGCACATACCGGGCTTAGGACAAACTGCCAGATCAACTGTTTCGCGCTCACCGAGGTCTAATGAAGTTTGACCAAAACGGATCCAGCCCTTTTGCTCAGTATCATCCTCGTGCACTTGCTGCGGTATGCTCAAATAGGTACAAAGGGATAACCACCCTTGCGGATGAACATGGTTGGTATGGAACCCTTCTTTAAATAGCTTAACCGACCAGCTGCCGCTAAAGTGATAGCCACTACTTAACCGCGCCGTAACCGGATGCCGGCTATCAGCCGGCAACTGCTCCAGGTAATCGTCAATAAACTGCTGTAAGCTTTGTTTATAGGCCTGAATGACAGGATCCTGTATCGTCAATAATGAACCGACCGTCTGCGTCCCTTTACGGACTGATTGATCCAGTGGCTGGTGTTCGGTTTGGTGCAGCTGCTGGATTCGCTTTACCAGCAGCGGCCAGAATTGTTGTAATGACTCATAACCCGGCGGGGTCGGTAACATGCCCACTTTAACAAGACTCTGGTAGTTATTAAGTTCAGCGGCTTTTTCCGCTTCGCCACTTAACTTCCAGCATAAGCCTTTAAAGGCATGGACTTCCTGGTCCAACGGCTGGTTTTCATGAGCCCGGTCTAACAGCTGAAAGGCTTCATCATAGCGCTGCTGCCTGAGCAATACATTAGCCTTATCAATTAAGTAACGCGGATGTCTTGGCTGTTGCTGTAAAGCGCGGTCGAATAGCTCAGCTGCCTGCTCTATATTACCGTCACGCAGCAGCTCGGTACCTTGTAAATGCAGCAAGCTGTGTACCGGCCCAAAGCGCTGGATAAATTGCGACAGTAACGCCTGTGCCTGCGGCCGGCGTTCAGCGCGCAATAAATGCGATAAGTATGAATAAGCCAGCGCCAGCGAATCCGGCTGCCGTTCCAGTGCCTTTGTAAAGGATGTTAAAAACTGCTCCTGCGGCCCGTGCTCCCAAAACAGTTTATTCAGGGCCTCGTGAGCTGGTACTAAGTCATTTTTTAATTCAATCGCCTGCTCCATATGCTGCCGGGCTACTTGCAGCTGCCCCTGGTCATAAGCAAGGCATCCCAGCTGGAATTGACGCTGGGGTTCATCGATAAGGCCTGTTAGGCCTTCCATAATCTTTTGCGCGTCTGCAGTGCGGCCAGTAAAGCGATTAAGCAAGGCATCGTTAAATTGTAAAGTGGGTTCATCAGGCCAACGCTCTAACGAGGTCTTTAAGGTCTCTGCGGCTTTATCAAACTGCTTATAATCCAGTTCCGCACGGCTTTTCAGAATCGCAGCCTTTAAAAAATCCGGCTTTAACGCCAGCGCTTTTGCTGCCGCGTGGCTGGCAGCTAAGTAATCCCCCGACTGGTAATGCAATGAGGCGAGATTGTACCAGGCATCAAGCAAATCAGGATTTAACTGTAAAGCCTTTAAATAGGATTGTCTGGCGCCGCGTAACTGCTGACTGGCCTGCAAAAAATTAGCAAAATTTGATAACACGCTTGGCTGCTTAGGATTGATTTCTAAACTGCGCTGAAAGTACTCATAGGCTTTTTCGGGCGCTTTTTGTTTACTGGCCAGAGCGAGTAAATGCAGAATATCCGGGTGTTCCGGGGACTGCTGGTTGAGTTTTTGAGCGATTTGCTGCGCCTGATCAAACTGCTGTTGCTGCAATGCTCTTACGGCTTGTTGAAACTGCTGGGCTAATTCGGACATAAGTGATTCTTAACGATTTTTTGACAACAAATTAACCTTACCACAAGTTAAGCGGTCAGTGATATCGCCAATAAAAAAGCAGCCCTGAGGCTGCTTTTGTTAATCCGCCGGTGTCGGCAACTGTTATAAACTTGCTAAGGTTTCATTCAGCAGCTGACAGGGACGCATGGCCGCGGAGACTTTATCAGTATCCGGCTGGTAATAGCCACCGATATCCACTTTGACGCCCTGAATGTCATTCAGTTCGTTAACAATCGCCTGCTCGTTATCAGCAAACTGCTGGAACAGCTTGGCAAAGCGATCTTTTAAGCCGCTGTCCTCTTCCTGGTTCGCCAAAGCTTCTGCCCAGTACATGGCCAGATAAAAATGTGAACCACGATTATCCAGCTCACCTACTTTGCGTGATGGCGATTTATTTTGCTCCAGAAATTTTGCGTTTGCTTTATCCAGGCTGTCCGCCAGTAATTGCGCACGCTTATTATCAAAAGTCCGGCTTAAGTGCTCTAATGAAGCTGCCAACGCAAGAAACTCGCCCAGCGAATCCCAGCGCAGGTGGTTTTCTTCCACAAATTGCTGCACGTGCTTAGGCGCCGAGCCGCCGGCTCCGGTTTCAAACAATCCGCCACCGTTCATCAACGGCACAATTGACAACATCTTCGCCGAGGTTCCCAGTTCCAGAATAGGGAAAAGGTCGGTTAAGTAGTCCCGTAACACATTACCGGTAACCGAAATGGTATCTTTGCCTTCTTTAACGCGCTGCAAAGTGTGTCGTGTCGCTTCAACAGGGGCCATAATAGAGATGTCCAGCCCTTGCGTGTCGTGCTCGCTAAGATAGTGCTTAACCTTTTCAATCAACTGAGCATCATGGGCACGATTACTGTCTAACCAGAACACCGCCGGCATGCCACTTAAGCGCGAACGATTAACTGCTAATTTAACCCAGTCACGAATCGGCTCGTCTTTGACCTGGCACATGCGCCAAATGTCGCCCTTTCCTACGGTATGTTCAAATACCACATCGCCCGCCTGATTAAACACTTTAACAACACCGTCGGCAGGGATTTCGAAGGTTTTATCATGGGAACCATATTCTTCAGCTTTCTTAGCCATCAGGCCGACATTAGGTACAGTACCCATAGTAGCTGGATCAAAGGCGCCGTTCTCGCGACAAAATTCGATGGTTTCCTGATAAACACCCGCGTAACAACGGTCAGGAATCATCGCTTTGGCGTCTTTTTGGCCACCTTCTGTATCCCACATTTTGCCAGAGTCGCGGATCATCGCGGGCATCGAGGCATCAATAATAATATCACTGGGAACATGCAGGTTGGTAATGCCTTTGTCGGAATTGACCATTGCTAATTCTGGCTGTTTGGCATACACACTGTTCAGCTCAGACTCAATCGCATCACGCTCTTCGGGCGTCAGTTTGTCCAGTTTATTGTAAAGGTCACCAATGCCGTTATTCGGATCAAAGCCAATCTGATTCATCAGGTCAGCATGTTTTTCCAGCACATCTTTGTAATAAACACGCACCGCATGACCAAACATGATCGGGTCAGAAACTTTCATCATGGTGGCTTTTAAGTGCAGTGACAACAGTATGCCCTGCTCTTTGGCTGCAGCAGTTTCTTTTTCAAAAAATGCCTGTAAGTGTTTTTTGCTCATTACAGCAGCATCGACTACTTCACCCGCAAGTACCGGCACAGACTCTTTTAAAACCTGCTGCTTACCAGCGCTTTCAAAAACGATCTTAAAGGTGTCGGCGCTCGCCGAAGTCATGGATTTTTCGCTACCGTAAAAATCGCCGTCGTTCATATGAGCAACGTGTGATTTCGAATCTTTTGACCACTCGCCCATACGGTGAGGATGCTTTTTAGCGTAGTTTTTCACAGCACTGGGCGCGCGGCGGTCAGAGTTGCCTTCGCGCAAAACCGGGTTAACCGCACTGCCTTTTACTTTATCGTAGCGACTGCGAATATCCTGTTCTTCATCCGTTTGCGGATCAAACGGGTAATCAGGTAACTGGTAGCCTTGTTGTTGTAGTTCTTTAATACAGGCGGTCAGCTGTGGAATTGACGCGCTGATATTAGGCAATTTGATAATATTGGCTTCGGGTGTTTTGGCCATTTCGCCTAATTCAGCCAGTGCGTCTGACTGTCGCTGCTGCTCAGTTAAGTAGTCCGGAAACTGCGAAATAATGCGACCCGCCAAGGAGATATCCCGGGTTTCAACTGATACACCGGCTGCTTTGGTAAAGGCTTTGATAACCGGCAGCAAGGAGTAAGTTGCCAGGCGGGGGGCCTCGTCCGTTTCAGTATAAATAATCTTTGCTTTATCAGTCGACATAGTTTTCCCTATTTATCAGAACAAAGTGAAAAGGTTTAATCGTTGTACTAGATTATAAAGGTTATCCCGCGTAATTACCATTCGCCGGTATTTTCCATCGACGCCCACGGCTCTTCAGGCGCAAGGCTCTCGCCCGCTTGCAATAGCTCTATGGAAATATTGTCCGGTGAACGGACAAACGCCATATGCCCATCACGCGGCGGGCGGTTAATAACTACACCATTATCCATCAGCTTTTGACAAAACTGGTAGATATTATCGACCTGGTAGGCCAGATGACCAAAGTTGCGGCCACCTTCGTAACTTTCCGGGTCCCAGTTATACGTGAGCTCCAATAGTGGTGACTTAGTTGTTTTTGCCTCTTCGCTATCAGCCGGAGCGGCTAAATACACCAGAGTAAAGCGGCCTTTTTCATTTTCCAGCCGCGAAACCTCGGTTAAACCCAGTAAATCACAATAAAAATGCAGGGATTGCTGAAGATCCTCAACCCTGACCATGGTATGCAAATAACGCATTGTCTGTGCCTCCTGTTTAAGGTTCTGAATTTCCAAAATTATCCACTTAGTTTGCGAGCGATAGCTCGTGCGCCAATTCGTAATCGCTGCTTTAAAGGAAAACGGCTGAAGGTTGTCCTCGCAGTGCCGGCAGTAAATGCCGTTTGCTTACTGTAATCGATGGCGACATTAACAATAACGGGAACACCTTTTGCTGCGGTTTTAAGCGCGTTCTGTATAGCCTCTTCAATGGCATCATTATTGCTGATCTCAAGATAACCGGCGCCGGTGGCCTGTGCCACCCCCTCAAAGTTGATCGGCCCCAGCTGGGTGCAGGGCTTACGGTTATAAGGTATCTGCTGCGCCTGCGCGATTTGCGACAACTCACCATCGTTAAAAATAAAATAGATAACACCTAAAGCATGGCTGACAGCCGTCGAAATTTCCATACAGGTCATTAGAAAACAACCATCGCCAACTATCGCAAACACCTGCTTTTCCGGCTGCGTAAACTGAGCGCCGATAGCCGCGGGAACCGCGTAACCCATGGCATTGAAATCCGTAGGTGTCAGAAGCCTGGCTTTGCTGGATAAGGGATAAAGCTCCGCCGTTAAAAACGTATGATTACCATCATCAAGCACTGTTATGGCATCGTCCGCACTTGCTTTGCGTAGCCGATTAAAAAAATGCGCAGGATTTACCCGATCACCACTGTCGTGATCAAGCCAACTCTGCTGATAATCTGCTTTACGTTTTTTGATCCCCTTAACCAGCGTCTGATCCGGGCTGCGGGCAGCACTGTCAGCCATTTGCTCCAGCAGTGCATCAGTAAACTCCAGGGCATCGGCAGGAATAGCGACTTTAGCCGGGTAGTTTTGATTAAACACCGAGTCATCAATATCAACATGAATCAGGTTGTCAGGCACCTCAGCGCTAAAACTTCCGGTTGGTATTTCGGAAAACCGGGTACCGATGGCCAAAAGCACATCACAGTCAGCAAAAGCATATTGTGCCGCCGGCACTGCTGAGGGGCTAAAACCAAAGCCAGCATGTAGTGGGTGCTGATGCGGAAATGACGCCAGACCCTGCAAAGTTGTCGCCACCGGCATTTGTAATTTCTCTGCCAACTGAACGAGCTGTTGCTTGGCATGCCGGGCGCCCCAGCCAACAAACATTGCCGGTTTGTTGGCCGCACTGAGCAGCTGCAGAGCCTGCTCTGTCAGAGTACTCAGGTCGCTGTTTTCGGGCTTTGCCATGTCCTCCAGAAACTGTGAATAAGGCATTGGTGCAGGAACACTTTCTTTAAATAATTGTAGGTTGACCGGAATTTCGACCAATACCGGACCTGGCTTGCCCGATGTTGCCAATTGATAGGCCTGGTAGAGTGTTTCAATCACCTCGCTTTGATGATTAATACGGTAAGCCGCTTTTGTTATCGGCTTAGCGAGCTGCAACTGGTCAATGCCATGCAACTGAAAGCGTCGGCCAGTATCAGTGCGGATACCGCCGCTAATTACTAACATCGGAATACCGTCTAAAAAGGCTTCACCGATACCACTGGCTGCATGAGTAAAACCGGCGGCCGGTACAATAACCAGTACCCCTATTTCTTTTGGCCGGTGCTGGTGCCAGTCGGCTGAACGACTTACACCATCAGCCATAAACGCAGCTCCGCCCTCATGCGTTACCAATACAGGTTTAATTTGCGTACTGTTGTTCAGCGCATCATAAAGTTCTGTGTTATGCACCCCCGGAATACCGAAAGTGTGCCTGATACCCAGTTGCTCTAGTGCATAGACCGCCAGTTCTGCTGCGTTTTTTTTCATCTCGGGCTGCCGCCTTATTGTTGTTCTATGTTGTGAGTTCCAAGGCCTTTGATGTCAGTTTCTCCCATTAACGCCATAGCAACCCGCATTTCCTCTTGCATGCGTTGTAATAAATTATTAATGCCCGCCTGCCCCTCAGCTGCCAGTGCAAATGCCCAGGCCCTGCCCAGAAGGCAACCATCTGCACCCAGCGCCAGTGCTTTGATCACATCCAGACCATTTTCGATACCGCCGTCGAACCAAAGCTCAAATTCGGCAGACGGCAGTGACTGATCCAGGTGCAAGCGAATTTCTCTCAGTTTGTTGATCGTTGGGCTGACACCATCTAGCTGACGACCGCCATGATTCGAGACGATGACACCGTCCGCGCCGGCTCGGATCGCCTGCTCAGCATCCTCAGTGTCGAGAATACCTTTTACCAGCAGTTGTCCATGCCAATTGTGTCTAAGCCAGTTAATATCGGCCCAGCCAACGGATGGATCAAACTGAGCGTCAACCCACTGTTTAAATTGGGGCAAACTACGGGCATCGGGCACCGCTTCGTTCAAGTTGCCAAACACCAGTGGTTTGCCCTTAACAGCAACATCGTAAACCCAGCGCGGATGGCTGAGCAAATCCTTAAACCGGGCCCAGCGTTTTCTGACACTCTGGGGACCGCTAAATCCGTTCCGAATATCCCGATAACGGCTGCCCAACACCGCCAGATCAGCTGTTACAACTAAAGTGGATACTCCCGCATCTTTAGCTCGCTGCATCAACCTGAGTACATAATCGCGATCTTTCATTACATAAAGCTGAAACCAGGGGGGGCGTTTTGGCTCGGCTTGAGCCACTTCTTCGATACCGCATAACGAGACAGTTGAGGCACAAAAACTGATCCCCTGTCGTACGGCGGCTTTTTGCGCTTGTACCTCCCCGCGGCGGGCCATTAATCCAGCCAGACCAATGGGTCCCAGAGCAACCGGCATTGCCTGCGACAGGCCTTGTAACCGGGTGTTTAACTGAATATTGCTGACATCGCGCAATACCCGTTGCCGTAATTTAATAGCGGCCAGTGCCTGCTGATTGCCGAAGCGTGTGCGTTCCTGGTATGAGCCGCCGTCGAGGTAATCAAAAATTTGGCGGGGCAGCCGCTGCTTAGCCAGGCGACGATAATCTTCGCTGCTCGCGGCTTCAATAACCTTAGTCATGACAGTTTAGACGCTGACGTCTTGCTCTCCAGTCGGGCAGATAGTGGTCCATTAAACGATAAAAACGCGCATTATGATAGCGTTCGTATAAATGGGTCAGTTCGTGAACCACAACATATTCCAGACTCTCCGGCGCTTTTTTAATTAAATCAAAATTAAGCCAGATCTTTTTGCTACAAATATTACAGCTGCCCCACCGCGTTTTCATTTTACGAACACCAAAGTCGCTGGCTGACACCTGCATTAACGGCTGCCAGTAATCCAGTAAAGCAGCAATACGGCGTTTCAACTGTTGCCGATACCAGTTGTCGATGAGCTTTTCACGGCTTTGTTCTGTTGCAGAAGGGCCTAGTTTTAATAACAGATGAGGGGGCGACAGTAGCACTTCACTGCGGCCCTGACAGGCTTCTGACGACAGCTTAAACCACTGGCCCTGAAAGGCTAGTGAACTGCCGTCGCTGTAATTTACTGGTGCTGGCAAAGGGGATTGCACCGCCACACGTGATAACCGCTGCTGCTGTTTTTTTATCCAGTCAGTGCGCTGCTCAATGATACGTTTTATCTCAGACAATGGCCACTGTTGCGGCGCCGACACGGCGATATCACCAGCGGCTTTGACGCGCAAATATAAGTGCTTTATCGGCTTACGGGTAATCGTTACCGGCTGGCCACCAACCTGCATAGTTAACCTTTTGCTATTTGTTTCTGCAGTATGTGTTTTAACTCTTTTATTTCGCGCTGTAAATCGGCAATGGTGGGCTGCGGCTCCTGTTCTTCTTCTAACTGCTGTTTAAGCAGCTCAGCTTCGCGCCGGCTCTCTTTATCCATAACATTAACCACAATGCCGATAACCATATTAAGAAAAGCAAAAGCAGTCAGAAAAATAAAGGTCATATAGTAAAACCAGCTCCACGGGTAAACTTCCATGGTTTCGTACTGAATATCGGTCCAGTCCTCGAAGGTCATCACCCGGAATAACGTCAGCATTGAGGTGGCGATGTTGTCCCACAGAAACGGGTTGATCTCGGCAAATAAATAGCTGCCAACCGCTGCGTAGATGTAAAAAATAATAAACATCAGCAACACCACATAACCCATCTGCGGAAGTGCCTTTAATAACGAGGTTATCAGGGTGCGTAGCTCGGGAATGATAGAAATCATCCGCAGTACCCTGAAAATACGAACCAGTCGGGCCAGCAGCGCCAACTCAGAATCATTAACCGGAATTAAGCTAACCACCACCACTAATGTATCAAAGACATTCCAGCCATTTTTAAAGAAATTTTTCTTATCGTGATCGGCGATAAAGCGAATGCTGATTTCAAACACAAAAAACAGTGTAATGAACCAGTCAAGGGTCAACATAATGCGGTCGGTTATACCGGGCAGGTCATAGGTTTTTGCACCGATTTCCAATGCCGAAACGATAATAACGCTGATAACCGCGAATTCGAACAGGCGATTACTCTTAAGCCTGAATAGTTTTTGTTTGACGGACTCGTACATACTTTAAACAAACATCCAATACAACAACCCAGCCAGTAACAACCGATAAATGACGTAAGGCCACATACCAAAGTCGTTTAGCCATTTTAAAAAGAAGTGAATAGCCGTTATCGCTGTTACAAAAGACGCGATGCCGCCCACAATGAAACCGCTCCAATCCACCGTAATTTGCTCGCTGGCAATGCTGATCAGCTTAAGCAGTGCCGCTGCTAAAGTAATTGGAACTGCCATAAAAAACGAAAACTTTGAGGCTGTTTCACGATCCAGCCCTAAAAATAGCCCGGCGGTAATCGTAGCCCCTGAACGCGAGGTGCCGGGGATCAGCGCTAACGCCTGCGCGGTACCGACAATCAGGGCATCTTTTAATCCAATATGCTGCAGTTGCCGTTTACCACGCCCCCACTTATCGGCGACCGCTAACAGCACCGCAAAAACAACGGTGGTTGTGATAATGACCCACACTGCCCGCAATACGCTATCCACATAATCCAGCAAAAACCAACCCGCCAGGCTGGCCGGAATAGTGGCAATAACAACCATCCAGCCCAGTCGGCTCTGTCCTACCTGACGCCCTGCCGGTATCGAGCGCAGACCGTCCCACACAAGGTTGCCCAAATCATTACGAAAATAAAGAATAACCGCCAGCAACGTACCTAAGTGTACCGCCAGGTCAAAGCCAACGCCCTGATCATTCCAGCCGGTAAAAGCCGGCATTAAAATTAAGTGGGCAGAACTGGAAATAGGTAAAAATTCGGTGATTCCCTGCACTATTCCCAGGATGATGGCTTGCCAAAGTTCCATTATACGACTCGCTTCAATTAGCTAATTTAGGGGTTAAAATGAGCGCCGCATTATAAACCCAAATAATTTTTTTCGTTACAGCTTTGTGTGTAAGTTTCGGATGATTTGATCTGCCCCTTCATCCGCCACCAGAAAACACAAATTGTGGCGGCTGGCGCCCTGACAAATCAGCCTTACCGGATTGGGTGATGCAGCCTGCAGCACATGGGGTGAAATATCGCCGCTGTGGCCAATGTCATTGCCAATAACAGCGATTAATGCCAGACCCTGTTCAATTTCGACCACGGCAAACTGGCGTAACTCGTCCAGCATCGCTTCCGGTAGCAGGGACTGCCCATTAGCCTGACAGCCAGCCTCATCCAGAGTCAGTGCAATACTAACCTCTGAGGTGGTGACCAAATCGACACTGATAGTGTAGCGCGCCAGGATATCGAACAGGCGCGCCAAAAAGCCGGTAGCGTGCAGCATGTCGACACTGCTGACAGTTAACAGCGTTTGGTTACGCCGACAGGCTAAGGCCCGAATTGACGGCCGTGATTGCGGTTCCGCAACAACCAGACTTCCACCCCGCTCAGGATAGCGACTGTGGCCGACAAACACCGGAATGCTGTTCTCGATGGCGGGCTTTAAACTTTTTGGGTGCAGGACCTTAGCACCAAAGGTTGCCAGTTCGGCGGCTTCAGCAAAACTGATTTCCGGCAACGGGCGGGCATCAGCGCAAATACGGGGATCGGTAGTGTAAATACCCGCAACATCGGTCCAGATATTTAACTGTTC
Organism: Idiomarina seosinensis; assembly: GCF_044797955.1. Taxonomy (GTDB): domain Bacteria; phylum Pseudomonadota; class Gammaproteobacteria; order Enterobacterales; family Alteromonadaceae; genus Idiomarina; species Idiomarina seosinensis_A. The sequence goes on from NZ_CP085211.1 coordinate 1,431,571, forward strand.
AGCGTTTAAGGCAGCGGCAAAAATAGCCGCACTATAATCACTGCCGCCGCGGCCAAGGGTTGTAAGCTGGCCAGTTTCATCACTGCCAATAAAGCCCTGGGTCACTAGCTTAGCACCCTGGCTTAGCTTGTCCTGCAAATACTGGCAACAGTGTCGTGTGGCTGCTAATTCCGGATTCGCATTACCATGACAATTATCGGTTTTTAATAGCTCAGTGGCATCAATCGCAAGTGCGCCGGGCTGATACTGCCGCCAACAGGCGGCAAACAGCTCACTGGCGCAGCGTTCACCGAAGCTCAGAATGGCATCTCTGCGACGTTCCTGCATTAAGCTGCTTTGAGGTAACTCGGATAAAACCAATTGTTGTAATTGTTGATGCAGAGTCTGAAGCTTTTGTATTGCCACTGAATCAGCGGATAGTTGTTCAGCAATACGATTGTGTTTTTGTATAATCTCATCGCCAAGTCGCTGACGCTCAACCTGTGCCCTGGACTGGCTTAGCATCACCAGCCGGTTAGTCACGCCCGCGCAGGCACTGACCACTACCAAAGTTGCAGCCGCCTGACTCTCAATAAGTTTGACACAGGCGCGGATAGCCTCAGCATCGGCCATGCTGGTGCCGCCAAATTTCGCAATTTGCGTCGATGACATAGTTTCCTCAGAGTCTAAAATTAGCGTGTTATGCAGTTACAACGCAGTTGCGACCGCGCTGTTTTGCCTGATACAGCGCCCTATCAGCTGTTGCAATAAGCGATTCAGCCTTTCCATTGCCACTAAGCAGAGCAACCCCACAACTGACCGTTATCCGGGTTTCATCAAAGGCCTCGTCAGCAACCCGCTGCCGTAGTCGTTCCGCCAGCTGCTGCGCTTCTGACTGCGATGTATCGGGCATCAGGGCAACAAATTCCTCACCGCCCCAACGGGCAAGAGTGTCCTGTTTTCGCACTTGTACGGTTAACACTTTTGCCAAATGACACAGCACCGCATCGCCAAAAAGATGTCCCTTGCTATCGTTTAATTGTTTAAAATGATCAATGTCAATCAATAACAACGACAAGGGTTGGCCCGTTTGTGCCGCACGCTGAATTTCCTGATTCAGCTCCTGATCGAATTTCTGCCGGTTGTTTAAACCGGTTAATTTATCGGTATTGGCTAATTTTTCCAGTTGCTGCCGGTTTTCCTGTAGTTGTTTGATAGCACTGGCGCGGTTTTTTTCATAAAAGCGAAACAGAAGCACTTGTGCCAGTAACACTTCAACAACATTGAGGACGCCGCCAAAACCGAGTACGAACGCTTCTGCGTTTAAAACATGCCGGTAAACAATAACCCCAACATATGAAAATAAAACCACAGAAACCAGTGTTCCCCACTGTCGGCCAAGCAGGAAAAAAGCAATAGGCGGTACAATAGTTGCCCACACAACGCCAAAATTATTACCACTCCATAACGTCAGATAAACCGCTATAGCCAGCGTCAGTATCAATGTTACCAGCCAGCTGACCAGCGTCACTTTCGCTGTTGTGCGAAAAAACCAGTAAATGCCTAATCCGGCAAAGACCAGGCTTATATCAATCAGAGCCAGTCGCGGCGCGCTGAAAATCAGTTGGTTCAGGATAGCAAGGAGCGCTGAACAGGTGATCAGAAACAGCAACAAATAATAAATTAAAATGGCACGGTAATAGTCCGGGTGCCGGGTTGGTATATCGGGGAGAGTTTTAAACCAAAATGTAAACATAAAAGATGCTGATTGCCGCAGGAGTCAGCATCTTCGTCTTAATCAGAGTTTAAGTCAATCTCAGGCGGCCGTTTGCTTTAAACTTTTCATATCAATCACAAAACGATATTTCACATCGCCTTTTTTCATTCGCTGGTACGCTTGGTTGATGTTTTTAATATCAAGCATCTCAACATCACAGTCAATCTCGTGTTCAGCACAAAAGTCGAGCATTTCCTGTGTTTCGGGTAAGCCACCAATTAACGAACCGGCTAAAACACGACGTTTAAGCACCAAAGCGCCGGCCTCAACCGCCGGTTCTACCGGCTCAAGCAAGCCGACAATAATATGCGTGCCATCATATTTCAGACAGTTAAGATACGGATTCAGATCGTGTTGTACCGGTATAGTATCCAGTAAAAAGTCGAAAACCTGAGTTGCAGCTTCCATTTGTTTGGGGTCGGTCGAAATAATGACGTTGTCAGCACCCTGCTTTTTCGCTTCTTTGACCTTTTCTTCAGACCGCGTAAACAGCGTCACTTCGGCGCCCAGTGCTTTAGCGAATTTGACGCCCATGTGGCCGAGGCCACCCATGCCAATAACGCCCACCTTATCGCCTTTTTTTATCCCGTAGTGACGCAGTGGCGAATATGTCGTTATGCCGGCACACAGCAACGGCGCTGCTTTTGCAGGATCCAATGCAGCCGGAATTTTAACAACGAAACGGTCGCTGACAACGATATTTTCCGAGTAGCCGCCATAGGTCACGCTACCGTCATGCCGATCTTCGCCGTTATAGGTCGGTACCATGCCATTAAGGCAATATTGCTCCAGCCCCTCATCACAGGCCGAGCACTGCCGACAAGAGTCGACCAGGCAGCCTACGCCGACCACATCGCCGACCTGATGTCCGGATACCTTTTCGCCGACCGCAGTAACACGACCAATGATTTCATGACCCGGAACCACCGGGTAAATGGTGCCACCCCAGTCATTTTCTGCATAATGAATATCCGTATGACAGACACCGCAATAATCAATTTCGATAGCGACGTCGTCAGGTCGTAAAGCTCGTCTTTCGATCGTATGTTGTGCCAGACCGGACGTTTCCGACTTTGCTGCGTATGCTTTTACCATGACAAGACTCCATTGTGTAAGTTCACTTGATTACTCGTAGCCAGCCTATTTGGATCCTAACTTACAGTAATTGCATCAATCGTAACAACCTCCTAATATAATAACGTGTTTTTAACAGCTTAGGCGAACCCACTGTCATGTCATTGTTCATCCGCTATTTGCTAATTGGTATTATGTTACCTTTTGGCCTGTCGTCGGCTCCGGCACAGAGTATGGATTTGCCACAACTGCAGGGTAACGGTTCTCTTGAGCACTTAATTAGTGAAGTATGGACTACCCGTCACGGCCTGCCTCATAACTCTGTTAATGCCATGGCCCAGGACTCACAGGGCTATTTGTGGCTGGGTACCTGGCAGGGACCCAGTCGTTTTAATGGCCGCGAATTTGAAATTTATGACGATATAAGGGTTACCGGGCTGCCCGATATTGGCATTTTTACAGTCGATGTTAACCACTGTAACGGCAGCCTTTACGTTGGCGGTGCCCGTGGCGGCATCAGCCGTCACGACGATGGCCAATGGCAGGAGCTGCAACCAGCCCCGCCTTTTATTAATAATCTGAACGTTGACTCGCAATGTAATCTTTGGGTGTCCAGTAGTGAGCAGGGCTTGCTGTTTTACGAAAACGATCAGCGCAGCAGCGTTTTCACTACCGACAATGGCTTGCCCTCAAACGCGGTCTTCCAGAGTCTGCTCGATAAACAGGGGAACCTGTGGGCAGCGACCAGCGAAGGCCTGGCAGTAAAAGCGGCCAATGCCACAGGGTTCTCTTTGATTAAATCAGTACCTAATGGGCGTGTTCGCACACTCGTCATGGCTCCTACGGGTCAAATTTTAGTGGGTACTCAGGAGGGCATTTACCAACAAACCGAAAATTTCGGGTTCAAGCGCTTCCAGCCTGATTTTAACGCCAGTATCAGCGCCCTGCATTACTCTCCTGAAGGTCACCTTTGGATTGGCACATACCGCCGGGGCGTATGGCGAATTCGTAATGGCGAAACGCAGTCGCTGGATACCAACAGTGGCCTGCCTAACAACCATGTTTTAGACATTATGCACGATCATGAAGGCAGCATCTGGGTCTCCACTCATGGCGGGCTAGTGCAGTTTCGTGACGCGCTGTTTGCAAAATTTACCAAAGCCCACGGCCTGGTCGGTAATTATGTCCGCGCTGTTATGGAGTATCAGGGCAATATCTATGTAGGCACCAGTAACGGTGTTACCCGCATCAACAGCGAGGGCAACTTTATTGTAGGTGAAGGTACTGAGCTGGAAGGTCAGTCGGTTTTGTCGTTCCAGCGCCATGATGGTGAACTCATTATCGGCACCTACACTGGCGGTGCCTTTGCCTGGAATGGTAAACAAGTCACCCGACATTATCATCAGGGCGATAAACTGCCCGATAACGAAGTTAGAAAAATTGCCTCGTCCAGCCGATATGGGCTGGTACTCGGCGGTCCGGATGGCCTTACTCACATATCGCCCTACGGGATAAAGCAATTGACCGTCGACGATGGTTTGTTAAATAACTATACGACCGCGCTATTTTTTGATTCTGAGCATCAGTTATGGGCCGGCTCGGTCAGCGGTGTAGTTAAAATAACCTTAACCGATGCCGGTGATGACATCAGGTATCAAACAGAAGAGATTAACCTGAGGTCACTTAGCGGCGCTGAGCTGGCTTTTCAGATTGTCGAGAAACAGGGCCACTTATGGGTAGCAACCGACCGTGGACTGGTGGTCCACAGAATGGGAACAGATGAATGGCAAATTTTTAATCGCGATAACGGACTGCCTTTTGATAACTTTTTATCCGTTGCGTTTGACGGCGATGCCAACCTTTGGCTTGGCTCTAACCGTGGCGCAATATTTATCGACCATGACGCCTTCACACAAACCCTGAACGATCCCAACACCCTGCTACCATATCAACGGTACACCGAAGTCGATGGTATGAGCAGCTCGCAAGTTAACAGCGGCGGTCCCTCTTTGTACCGCAGCAGTAATGGTCACCTTTGGCTGGCGACCGCCAGCGGCGTGTCGGTCATCAACCCTCAGCATCGGCGTGACCTTTCTTCCAGCCCCCCGCCAGTGGTTATCGCATCCGTTAAGGCCGATGACCGTACACTCAGTTACGGCGAAGAAGTTGCATCCGATACCCAGCGCGTAGCATTTGAGTACGCCGGGCTGGGTTATCTGATGTCCGATCACATCCGCTATCAGGTTAGGATGCGCGGTTTCGATAACGACTGGATCGACAAGGACTCGCTAACAAGGACTGAGTATACCGCCCTACCGGCCAGAGATTATGTTTTTCAGGTTCGTGCATCGTACCCGGGCGGAGCCTGGAGCGAGCCTGCTCAGTTTGCTTTCTCTCGCTCTGAGCATTTTTGGCAGAAACCGACCACCTGGGCGCTGTTGCTTTTAGCTGCGGTGCTGATTGCCTTTATTGTAGTTCGGGCCCGGCTTAGGTTCTTAAACCGCAGTCGGCGACAACTTGACCGTATGGTGCAGGAAAAAACCGCCGAACTAGAAACCCTGGTACGCCAGGACCCCTTAACCGGCCTGGGCAATCGACGTGCCTTTGACGAACGCTTACGTCTGGAACTTAAACGTAGTCAGCGTAGTGATAAGCACTTGTCGCTGGCAATTATCGATGTTGATTTCTTTAAACAGGTGAATGACCGTTTTTTACATACCGTCGGCGATCAGGTACTGATTGAATTATCCCGGCTACTGGTTACTTTATTACGCGATGTTGATTACGCAGCACGCTGGGGCGGAGAAGAATTTGCCGTTTTATTGCCGGACACCAGCCTGGAAGAAGCTATCGAAGTCGCTGACCGTGTCCGTAATGGCGTCCAGCATCACGACTTTTCACGGCTACTGGATGAGCATCAACTGACCGTGAGTATCGGCGTATCCTGCAGCGAGCACTACCCGGATCACAGCAGTTTACTGGTTGCTGCAGATCAAGCGCTTTATCAGGCAAAATCAAACGGCCGAAACCGCCTGGAGTATAAATAATGAGAAAAGAAACACTACTGGCAATTGTCATTACTACGTTAATAACAGCTTGTGGTGATGCCCCTCGCGGTAATGCCGATGGCGCTGATGGCCAGGCAAAAATTATACAAACCTCGCCCAGCCAGCAGCTTGAAACAATTTATGACGAGTTTTTTGAAGAGCTAATGCAGTTCGACCCATTGTTTGCAACCTCCCTTGAGAAGCAACAGTATAATGATCAGCTGCCAAACTTTTTAGCCTCTGAGTATCGCGAGAAAAAACGTCGGTTCGAGCAAAAATACCTGGATCGCATTAATGCTATTGATCCAGTTTCACTGCCTGATTCTGCCTTAATCGACTATAAAATCTTTAAACGTCGGCGCGAAATGGCAGTCCGTTCTTTTCGGTTTCCCTCACATTTATTGCCCATTGACCCGTTTCAGAATTTCGCAACCCGCTTTGCAGCGTTAGGTTCGGGAGCCTCGGTGCAGCCGTTTGAAACTTACAGCGACTACCAGAACTGGGCAAACCGACTGGAACAAATTCCAGTAATTTTTAACCAGGCACAGCAAAATATGCAAACGGGTGTTGAGCAAGGAGTTGTATACCCCCGGGTTTTAACCGAACAGGTCATATCACAAGTCAAAGCACAGATTGTAGAGCAAGTCGAAAACAGTGTTTTCTGGCAACCGATTGAGCAGCTGCCGGAATCACTGGACTCCGGGCAACAGCAACAAATCACTCAGCGCTACCGAAAGTTGCTAGAGGATACGGTTATTCCGGCTTACCAACAGCTTGCGCATTATTTGGCCGACGAATACTTGCCCCATAGCCGCACCGAGACCTTTGGCCTGGAACAGTTGCCCGACGGTAAAGCCTGGTATCAGTACCTGATTGAAGCCAATACGTCGACCCGTCTGACTGCCGCTGAAATTCACCGAATCGGTAAGTCCGAAGTGCACCGGCTTCGCGCGCAAATGAGTAAACTTATGAAGCAAATGAATTTTGAAGGCGATTTATCGGCTTTTTTTGAGGAGATGACCTATGATCCCCGTTTCAATTACGACAGCCGTGAGAATATGCCGGAGGACTTGCCCCTATTTCGTCAATTTGCGCGCGAGCCGGTCTATCGCAAAGGCTGGGGTCTTTACGCCGAATCTTTAGGGGATGAAATGGGATTGTACCAGGGTTCTGACTCATCTTTTCAGGCTCTGGCAGCCGAGCTCTGGCGTTCTGTTCAGCTGGTAACCGACACCGGTATCCATGGAAAAGGCTGGAGCCACCAGCAGGTACTCGATTATATGCAGCAAAACGCGCCTGTCACAAAGGCTCATGCTGAATCCGAAACAAAGCGTTTGATGGCACAGCCCGGACAAGCGTTGGCTTACAAAGTGGGTCAGCTAAAAATTGCTGAACTGCGGCGCGAAGCTGAACGAAAACTGGGTGAACGATTTGACAGCGAAGCTTTTCATCAGGTCGTTCTTGAACAGGGGGCCATACCGCTGGCTCTGCTGGAACAAAAAGTTAAGCGCTGGATTATCGAGCGACGTTACTGAGCCAGGGCCCGGACTTCTTCGTCACTTGATCATTTCAATAGCCTTCTGCAAGCCGTTCACTGTCAATGGCTGCATTCGTTCATCCATAATCTCCGCTATCATCTGAATTGAGGTGTAATAACGCCAACGACTTTTTGGCTGTGGATTCAGCCAGACTGCATCCGTAAAATGGCTTACCAGCCGCTGTAACCAGAGTCCGCCTGGTTCTTCGTTCCAGTGTTCAACACTGCCGCCGGGATAGGCAATTTCATACGGCCCCATGGTCGCATCGCCGACAATTATTAACTTATAATCCTCGCCATAGCTCTGCAGTACCTGCCGGGTCGGGACTTGAGCACTGCGCCTTCGTTGATTATCACGCCAAAGGCCCTCATAAGGGCAGTTATGAAAATAATACAGTTCCAGCTGCCGGAACTCCCCTTTAAGGGCAGTAAATAGCTGTTGCACCTGGTAAATGTGATCATCCATTGAGCCACCGACATCCAGTAACAACACTATTTTTATCGCATTATGCCGCTCTGCCTGCCACTGTAGATCCAGCAGCCCACCCCGCCGTGCTGTTGCAGTTAAGGTACTGTCGATATCCAGCTCGGTAGCAGCCCCATGTCGGGCAAACTGCCGTAGATTTCTTAGCGCCACTTGATAGTTGCGTTCTTCAAGATTGGCATCCTGGTCTAAATCACGGAATTCGCGCTTGTCCCAAACTTTGGCAGCACTGCGATTACGGTTCGCCTGTTGACCGATACGAATACCACCGGGGTGGTAGCCATAAGCGCCAAAAGGCGAGGTGCCGCCAGTACCTATCCATTTTGAGCCACCCTGATGACGCTTTTGTTGCTCCTTTAATCGCTCATGAAAGCTTTTCAGAAGATCGTCTAAACTACCAAGCTGCTTTACTTTTGCTTTATCGTCCTCGCTGAATTCGCGCTGCAGAGCATTTTGCAGCCATTCAGCAGGGATTTTTTCACTAATATCGGTGTTGGCGATACGCTCAACATACTCAGTAAAAGCGCGATCAAAACGATCATAAAAGCTTTCGTCTTTTACCAGGATTAAGCGGCTGATATGGTAGAAAGTGTCAACATCGGCAAAAATCACCCGTTGCTGCATTGCCTGCAGCAAATCCAGCCACTCCGTAATGGTTGTTTTAAGCCCATGTTTTCGCAGGATCTGAAAAAACTCAATTAACACGGCGAACCCTGTCAACCAGTTCGACATCCTGCTCATGTTTTAGTAATGCGCCCGTTAAAGGTATTGCACTGTTTTGCTGGCGTGAATGCCGCAGTTGCTCTACCGTCATATCTTCTGCCAACAGTAATCTCAGCCAGTCCAGCAGTTCAGAGGTCGATGGCTTTTTCTTTAAGGCCGGTATATCGCGTATTTGAAGAAACATTTCTAATGCCTCCTGCAGTAACTGCGACTGTAAATCGGGAAAATGCACCTGAGCAATTTGCGCTAAAGTCTGCTCATCCGGAAACTGAATAAAATGGAAAAAACAACGCCGTAAAAAAGCATCCGGCAAGGCCTTCTCATTGTTCGAAGTGATAATAACAATAGGTCGTTGCCTGGCCTGTATCTGTTCCCCGGTTTCATAAACATGAAATGCCATCTGGTCCAGTTCATGCAATAAATCATTAGGAAATTCGATATCAGCTTTGTCGATTTCATCAATCAACAAGACTGGTCTTTGCTCTGCCTCAAAGGCCTGCCACAACTTACCAGGCTTAATATAGTTGCTGATATCATGCACTTTTTCGCTACCCAGCTGACTGTCACGTAGTCGCGACACGGCATCGTATTCGTACAAGCCTTGCTGGGCCTTAGTGGTTGATTTTATCGACCACTGAATTAACCGGGTACCCAATGAAGTGGCTAGCTCTTCAGCCAGCCTGGTTTTTCCGGTTCCTGGTTCCCCTTTCAATAAAAGCGGCTTTTGTAGCGTAACGGCAGCGTCTACCGCAGCGGCGAGAGACTGTGAAACAATGTAACTATTGCTACTTTTAAATGCCATGGGAGTTCCTTTGGTTAACAACATCAGTTCGGTTTAATACCATCGCTAAGTCCTCTTTTACGAAGGGTTTGGTAATGTAATCATTCATCCCTGACTTCATAGCCTGTTGACGGGTTTCGGCAAACGCATTGGCTGTTAAAGCCACAATGAAAGGCTGGGTAATCGCCAGTTTTCTAATCTCATGAGTGGTCTGGATACCATCCTGACCGGGCATGTGTAAATCCATAAATACCACGTCAAAAGGCTCATTTTTTAGTTTTTCAATCGCTTGCTGTCCGCTGTGAGCACTCTCTACTCTCTGGCCAAGTTTTTTCAGCATTTCGTGGACTATCATCTGGTTTATGCGGTTATCATCAACAACCAGAATACGCATTCGCGGTAATTCGGGTAGTGGTAAGTCGGCGATTTCTTCTTCACTTAAGGAGCTGCCCTGATGAACCGCCATCGGTAAACAAACGGTAAAACATGATCCCTCGCCCAGCTGACTGTCAACCTGGATAGTACCACTGAGTAGCTGCACCAGATTACGCACAATCGCCAGGCCCAGGCCGGTGCCATTTTGTGACTTAGTTAAGCCATCGTCCTCTTGTTCAAACAACTGCCAGATGCGCCGCGTATCGCGTATCCCCGTTCCACTATCGGAAATTTGAATTTGCAACTCACCCTGGCGCTGGTTTTCCGGCAACCACTCGGCGCGTAATCTGATTTGACCTTGTTCGGTAAATTTTATGGCATTACTTATCAGATTACTGATAATTTGAATAACCCGAGAGTGATCCATAATGGTTTGTTTTGGCAGTTCACCGACAATTAGTAACTCAAACTCTAAGTTTTTTTCTTTAATACGCTGTATAAACAGCGATCGCACATGCTCTAAAATATAAGAGATGCTGTGCGTGCCTAATTTTATCCTTAACTGCCCTTCCTCGGCGCGGGTCAAATCAAGTAAATCATTTAATGTATTAAGTAGATAATCACCGCTATTTTTAATCGTTGTCAGCAGTTGCCGCTGATAGGTTGTAACATCGGTATTCTCCAGTACCGAGGCCAGGCCCAGTATGCCATGCAAGGGTGTACGAATTTCATGGGACATATTGGCTAAAAACACATTTTTTGCATGAGCCACGCGACGTGCATCCAGCTCTGCCTGCTTTTGCTCGGTCACATCAGTAATAGTGCCTGCGTAGCGGGTAACCTTCCCTTGATCATCGCGCTCGATAATACGACCGCGATCGAGCACATAAATCCAGCGACCACTGCGGTGCAGCATTCTGTATTCACTCTCGTAAAAGCCGATTTTTCCGTCCCAGTGATCCTGTATCGCTTGCCAGACACGCTCAGAATCTTCCGGGTGCAGCCGGCTGGACCAGGCTTCGCTTGTTGCGGGTAATTCATCCAGCTGATAACCAAAGATGTTGGCCCAGCGTTGATTAAATTCACAGGTTCCCTGTTGTGGGTTCCACTCCCAAGTTCCCAGCCGGGTTGCATCCAGCAACAAGCTCAGGCGCTTGCGTTCGGTTTCCAGGCTAAGTTCCAGCTGCTTACGTTCAGTTATATTAATCAGGTAGCCCAACAACAGCCGCACCTTATTGTCGGCGTCGTATCGAACCACGGTCGTATCACTTACCCAAAGATAATGACCCTTTTTATGCCGCACCCGATAATCTTTATGCGTTAATCGAAACCCGGTTTTTCCCGATTTAAGTAACTCGACTTCCTGATGCACCCGTTCAATATCATCGGCATGGATCAACTGCTTAAACTGAATATGCTGATTTAAGAAATCCGTTTTACTGTAACCAAAAACCGACTCAACATTGTCCGATACGTATTCTACCGGCCAGTCGTCAGTATCCTGCCAGATAAACAGCGTTAAACCGGTACCGGCATTAATAAGTTCTTCCAGATTGCTATTATTGATGGTGTCGGGCTGAGGATAAGTTAAGCTGGATGTCATTAGCTGTTTGCTGCTCTAGTCGGTTAAGGTACACTCCATAAATAGATTAACAATAATAATCCATTACATACAGTAAATGGCATAAATCCATGACGACCGATGTAAATCAGTGGCAGACACAATTACTACAACAAGTTGATCGCCTTATTGCGGTTGCCAGCCAACAATTGCGACAGAACCAACCAGGCCCCACTGTTAAAGTTCGTGGTCCTGAGTATTGGCAGCGCTACGCCCGGCACCATTATGTAAAAGCTGCTGAGTTAATAAACGAGCAGCCATTTCAGGCAGCCAAACACTTCCGTCAGGCCGCTTTACTCGGCCATCCCAAGGCCATGCTTTATTTGGGTAAGATGTTTTTGCAGGGGGAATATCTACCTTACAGTTTATTCCACGCCTGCTGCTGGCTGACGTTGGCAGAAAAAGCCGGTGAGAGCGCCGCCAGCCAGTTAATTAAGGATCTCAGCCCTAAGTTAACAGCCCGTGAAATAAACGGCGCCCGAAAATTATCAGCAGAACGGTTTGAACAACTGTGTGATGCCAGCTTTAGCTTTCATCCTTCGTCGTCTGATTAATCCCACCGTTGCACCCGATCAGCAAGCCTGCCATTCTCAATTAACTGCTGTAATTCGTCACCCAATCGCTGACCTGCATCGATTGCCTGTTGCCAGTAACGGATTCGCTCTGCCGCAGGCATTTTCTGAAAATCGGTGCGGTCAGGAATTTTCGCGTAAGGTAAGGACTGCACAAATTCTCTGGAAGGCCCGATAAATATCACATTAGGCCAGTCACTGCCGTTTGTACGGCGTTTTTTTAAGCGTTTATCAAACCAGCCGGGGATAACTTCGTGATGAAAGTGGGGATACAGCACCAGCCCATCGACAGCTGACAAATCAACATCAAAGTGATAGTCGGTTATGCCGCCATCGCGGTAAATCCCGGGAGGCGCGCCGGGAATATCTTTTACCCCTTCCAGCACCATAGGAATAGACCCCGTTGCCAGTAATGCCGGCTGGAAATTAGTGTCGCTGAGCGGCACAAAACGGGTAGGTAAATCATTCCAGTGCCGGCAAAACTGCAAATTCGACTGTGGATGATGGAACAGCACACGTTCGTAATAACGTCCCAAAGCGCGCCGGTTAGCCGCATTCGCCAATGCAGATGAGAGCAACCCAAACATCTGACGAGGTCCCTCAGACGCGGTACTTCGCAAGCATCGGGCAACAATGAAATGATGCCTTACCCGGCTTTGCTGTAAAATGGACGTAACACCGTCTTGTGGCACATAGCGGTCCAGCAATAACCGAGCCTGCTCGGTTATTTCCCGGCGGTCAGGCTTATCACTGTAGGTTTGAGTGCTGTACAACTTTGCAAAGAGATCACTGGCAGCCACCGGGTCCTGCTGCCCTAACGAGGCAAAACGCCAGGCCCCTGCCGACGTGCCCAGGGTGTCCAGCGGTTGCTGTTTATGCTTAAAAAACTCACCAAATAAATAGCGATCCAGTCCCTGTAAGACAAACCATTTCGGCCCACCGGACGCGCCCAATAATAAATCAATATCGTCGGGCTTAAGGCCCTGTTGTTTTATCTGTTGATATGCCCTGGCGCCGGCCTTGATGGATAATAAGGATTTCTTCATAGATAGCCTATTAAAGTTGTTTTTTACGCTCAGCAAGCAATCCAAGCGTTAACAGAATGGCGACAACTGCAGGCGCCACCCACTGTAACGGGATCTGAGCTAATCCATCGGCCAGTAGCGGACTAAACCAAACCAACAGGTAGCCATAACCAAACGCACACACCAACACAAAAATGAGGGCGCGCAATAAAAAATGGAGACCACTAATCTGTCGCCGGATCATCTGATTGACATCGTTACCGAAGATGACCAGTAATGTGGCGACAATCATCATGGCAATTTGATACAGATGAGGTCGGACAAACAAACCCAGCTCGTTGAGCAATTGCAACACAATGCACCTTTATTATTAATTATTTTGCGCAGAAGTATACGATTTTTGTCGCCGCCGCGCACCCTTCCTGTATCGCACCCCTGCCCGCGTTCTGATATCATTCCAGACACTAACAACCGCTAATTAATGATGCTTTTATGAAATTTATCTCTTTTAATATCAATGGAATTCGAGCAAGGCTGCATCAGCTCCAGGCACTGATTGACAAACATCAACCGGACGTCATTGGTCTACAGGAAACCAAAGTACACGACGATATGTTTCCTCGTGCAGACGTCGAGGCCATGGGCTATCACGTAATTTTTCATGGACAAAAAGGCCACTACGGTGTTGCTTTGTTAAGTAAAAAGCCGCTTGAGAACCCGCAGTTTGGCTTTCCCAACGATGATGACAGCGCTCAGCGGCGGATGATTATGGGTGACTATCCATTAAGCAACGGACAAAAAATACGCGTTCTAAATGGTTATTTCCCGCAAGGAGAAAGCCGTGACCACCCGATAAAGTTTCCTGCCAAGCAAAAATACTACGCCGATCTGCAGGAGTACGTAGAAACCGCGCTGGATCCATCGCAGCCGGTGGTTGTTATGGGGGATGTGAACGTTTCTCACCAGGATTTGGACATTGGCATTGGCGAACAAAATGCGAAGCGCTGGCTACGCACGGGCAAGTGCAGTTTTCTACCTGAAGAGCGCGACTGGCTTAATCATTTAATGAACTGGGGACTGACCGATACCTATCGTTTAATGCATCCGGAAGACACCAGTGAATACAGCTGGTTTGACTATCGCTCCCGCGGCTTTGATGATAACCGCGGCTTGCGGATTGATTTAATTTTAGCTACTGAACCTTTAGCTTCAAACTGCGTAGAAAGTGGTATCGATTATCAGCTCAGGGGCATCGAAAAACCGTCGGATCACGCCCCGATCTGGAGTACCTTCTCATACGACTGAGGTGATGTTATGGCGTGGGTTATTCATGCTACTGCTGCTGCGGTGCTGTTGCTGGCTATTCGGCAAACCAACTGGAGGCTGTTTTACCACAGCCGCCTGCTACAGCACTTAAGTTTAGGCGGTATTGCCATACTCAGTTTTGTCTGGCTGATGTCAGCGCGGTTAGATCAGGGGCTAAGCATTCATTTCCTGGGAATTACCGCACTGACGTTAATGCTCGGTTATCGTCGGGCGTTAATAGCCTCAGCAATTATTGTACTGATTAATCAGAGCTTTGCCGGTTACCCCTGGTCAGCAATCTCAAGCCTCTACCTTACTCACGGTGTTGTGCCGGCTACCGCAACGTATCTGGCATATGCCGTTATTTACCACCGCTTACCGCACCACCCTTTTGTTTACCTATTTGTGAATGCTTTTTTAACCGGCGCCTTAGCCATTGGCTTTACTCACTTAACTCATAGCTTGTGGGCCTGGGGGACCGGTTACCTTAGCTGGGATGCTGTGTGGCATAATTATGCCTTGATTACTCCGCTGGTAATGTTTCCGGAGGCTTTACTGAACGGTATGGCGGTCACTTTAATGGTGGTCTACAAGCCCGACTGGCTAATCACCTTTAATGATGCCACTTATCTGGATAAGGGTTAGTGCTCATGGGGCGGTAAGGTGTCCAGCGCACGACGAATAATCACAGCCAGGTCGTGATAGTCGGGTCCTCGCTTACCTTTTGGCTGGCAATACTCACCACTGCCTTTAAGTTTGTTTTGCAATTCTTTGTACCAGCTTTTTAATCGCGGAGATAACGGCTGTTTTGCCCGCCAGCCAAGCCAGTAAAGCCCCTGTAATGGTAACGACAACATAATGAGCGACAGCAAAATACCCTGCGCCAACTGCGCTGGTGGCATAAATTGGTAATACAGCACAGCATTTAGTACCGCAATAGCAGGTGTCCACTGCTCACCCTTGCGGGTAACCGGAATAACACGTGACTCGGTGAACGCCGCTGTGACCGAATGATGAGGCCATTCTTTAGCATAAGACCGGCCGTCTTTCAGAACCTGTAGAAAACTTCGACGCATGGCATCTCCTGAATTAATTACTGCTGCTATTATAACCAATTAGTTATCAATTGTACGTTTACTAATCATCAAAATTTTTATATAAATATCAACAAGTTACCAGGTTACATGCCCTTCATTCACAAAGATATCCACAGATAATGTGGATACAGTTGCAGGCTGACTTGAGGTTTGCCAAGATACTCTTTTGTTCATCTTAGAGCGCACTTCAGTGTACGATAATTTATTTCCAATTACCGCTCCTGTGAGCGGCCGGGTGATAACCAATACCGGACACTCTTCAGCCATAGCCTCTAACCAATTATTCGGCGTTGGCCCAGTAATTGAGGTTAGCGGCAACCATGCCGTTGCACCAATGGCCGGTGTCGTCACCGCCATCAGTAGTAGTGGCGATTTTATTCAAATCGAGCACAGCAGCAAGGCAGTAATCACCTTAATCTTAGGACAGGGGCGACAGTTTACCCACCACCCGGCGTTAAGTCGCTGCATTCGCCTGGGCCAGGCAGTCGTTGCAGGTGATAGGTTATTAACTATTAACCAGACATTATTGCGTGCAGAGCCACGTCAGCAACGCCATCTAATGGTATTATTACAAGCAGATCCGGATTTGGGCGGCTGGCAGTGGCCTGAGCAGGGAGCGGTTAGTAGCGGCGAATCACGACTTTTTCAGCACAAAGAGGAAAACTGATGATTAATGTTTATGGTATTAAAAATTGCGATACAGTAAAAAAATCTCTGGCCTGGCTGGATGCACAACAAATGGATTATCAGTTTCGTGACGTCCGCCAGCAGCCGCTGAAGACGGAAGAGGTTCTTGCCTGGATCGAGCAGTTGGGTACCGACGCATTGATTAATAAACGAAGCGCCAGTTGGCGCCAGCTTACTGATGAGCAAAAAAAGGCTACCGACCCCACCGCTGTAGCGCAACTAATCATCGCAACGCCAACCTTGTTCAAGCGCCCGCTAGTAGAAGATCAGTACGGGTTTCATCTGGGTTTTAATGCAGCGACCTGGCAGCAAAGGTACGTTTAAATGAGCTCATCAGCCACCCTCAGCTTAGCCAAACAACTTATAGCGCGACCCTCGATTACTCCCGCCGACGAGGGCTGTCAGCAGCTATTGGCAGAGCGCTTAGCCGTTTTAGGCTTTAACTTAGAACCGATGATCTTTGAGGATACGACCAACTTGTGGGCTCGGCGTGGACAAGGCAAACCCGTATTTTGTTTTGCCGGCCATACCGATGTTGTCCCGCCGGGTGATCCTACGGACTGGGACACGCCGCCTTTTGAACCTACCGTAAAAAATGGTTTTTTGTACGGCCGCGGTGCGGCCGACATGAAAGGCAGCCTGGCCGCTATGGTAGTGGCCATCGAGCGCTTTCTGACCCGTAATCCGCAGTTACCTTTTGATCTCGCCTTTTTGATTACCAGCGATGAAGAAGGACCCTTTATCAATGGTACCAAGCGTGTCATTAAAACCTTACAACAGCGCGACGAAAACATTGAGTGGTGCATTGTTGGTGAGCCCTCCAGTACCGAATCACTGGCCGATGTTGTTAAAAATGGCCGCCGTGGCAGCCTCACTGGAGAGTTGTCAGTACTTGGTGTTCAGGGGCATGTGGCTTATCCGCACTTAGCCAGCAATCCAGTTCACCTGGCCGCCGCAGCATTACATCAGCTGGCTTCAGAACAATGGGATCAAGGCAATCAGTATTTTCCGCCAACAACCTTTCAGATTTCTAACCTGCACGCCGGTACCGGCGCCGGTAACGTCATCCCCGGGCGCTTAGATGTTTTATTTAATTTTCGCTTCTCGACGGAAGTTACTGCACAACAGCTGCAGCAGCGGGTAACCACGTTACTCGAGCAACATGGCCTGGATTTCCGCCTTAACTGGACCTTTAACGGACCACCCTTTTTGACCGAACCGGGCACCCTGGTCAGCGCAGTAACCAAGGCGGTGCAGCAGGTATGTCACTATGCACCAAGCTTATCGACTGCCGGTGGAACCTCGGACGGACGGTTTATTGCGCCCACCGGCGCTCAGGTGGTCGAGCTGGGACCCGTTAATGCCACTATTCATAAGACCAATGAGTGCGTTAAAGTCAGCGACCTGGATTTACTGGCCGAGGTTTATGAGTCGACTCTGGAGCATCTGCTGATGCAGCAGTCCGGTTAATTCTATGGGGCTTAATTTTGATCAACTCAGTGGCCAAACCGATAGCCACCTGGTTTTATTAGACAACGAACAGCATCGGTTGCAGGCCGATGTGGCGACTGCCTATCAACGCATGCAAAACGATGCAGCCGAGGATGGTGTCAGCCTGGCCATTGCCTCCGGCTTTCGCTCCCTTGAGCGCCAGCTCAGTATCTGGAATCGTAAATGGCAAGGGCAGCTAATCCTGCGTGACCATGCCGGGCAGGCAATGGATATTGCCCGTTTGACTGGCGAAGAAAAGTTATGGGCAATTCTGCACTGGTCTGCTTTACCGGGTGCCAGCCGCCATCACTGGGGTACTGACCTGGACGTCTACGATCCAGCCCCGTTTACGGACAGCAACCGACAGTTGCACTTAGTGCCGCCAGAATATACCCATGCCGATGGCCCCTGCTACACGTTGTGGCGCTGGCTAAAACACCATGCCGGACGCTACGGTTTTTTCTTCCCCTATGCGCGTTATCAAAACGGTGTGGCGGAAGAGCCCTGGCATTTAAGTTATCAGCCGCTTTCCGGTCCGGCACTGGAACAACTGACGGTGGAAAAGCTTGCCGCGCTGATAGCTCAGCTGGATATTGAGGGTCAACAAACTGTGTTGGAACACATTAAGACAATTCATCAACAGTACGTTTTGAATATATGCCGGGAGTCAGCAGTATGAGCCAGGGTTCGGTATGGTTGATTATACTGCTGATATTCGGCGTTATTATCAGTAATTTGATGCTGCTTAAATACACCAGTAAGTTTAACTGGCCGCGCAAAAAGGACAGTGAAAATCAATCGTCAGCCGCCCACAGGGCTGACGATGAAAGAGATTAAGACAACTGTACACCTAACCGACGCGCAACCTCCTGATAGGCTTCAACTACACCGCCGAGCCCTTGCCGGAACCGATCTTTATCCAGTTTTTCGCGCGTTTCGGCATCCCAGAGACGGCAGCCATCGGGGGTAAATTCGTCGCCGAGCATGACTTGCCCATCAAACACACCGAATTCAAGTTTATAATCAACCAAAATTAGACCGGCTTGTTCAAACAGTTGCTTAAGGACTGCGTTGACCTTGAAGGTCAGCGTTTTCATCTGTTCGATTTGCTCTTTTGTAGCCCAGCCAAAAGCCTGGATGTGATATTCATTGACCATCGGGTCGTGTAATGCATCGTCTTTTAGAAAAAACTCAAAAGTAGGTGGGTTTAAAGCCAGTCCTTCTTCGACCCCTAAACGCCGCACTAACGAGCCGGCTGCTACGTTGCGGACAACGCATTCAACCGGGATCATATCCAGCTTTTTAACCAATGACTCATTGTCATTAAGCAGGTTATCCAACTGTGTCGGAATACCTGCCTGCTCCAGCTGCGACATAATAAAGTGATTGAAACGGTTGTTAACCTGGCCTTTATTATCCAGTTGTTCAACCTTTTCACCGTCAAAAGCTGAGGTATCATTACGAAACTCCAGTATCAGGCGACTGGGGTCGTCAGTGTGATAAACGGTTTTTGCTTTACCTCGGTACAATTCACTACGTTTTTCCATAACCGGTCAAGACCCTATATTAACGTTGATTCTGCTCTTGCAGAGCATCTGCCAATGCCGACTGAATAGCTTCTAACCACTGCTCGTCGACAAAATCGCCGTCACGAACAGCGGTCAGCGAAGTTGCTTCATTATACTCTTCTAACCGCACTTCGTACTCGCCTTCTGCAATATTTAGCGCTTCGTAGTCATCTCCGCCGATAAAGAAGAAACCTGTATCTGGAGCAGAGTAGTCAACAAAATAGGTACCAGCTTCGCGGTTTAAGTCGTCTACAGATAATCCGATTTGCTCCAGTGCCAGACCCACCAGCGGCCAGGTGTTTTCAAAACTCATGTCAATAATCAGCGCAGCTTGCTGCTTGTTATTGGTACCAAGTTCGACCGGCACAACCTGGTTACCCTGATTCATTACCGACTGTTGCTGCTGACGGTTAACCTCAGAAATAATGGCATTAAGCAACGCAACTTCAATATTATTTTGCAGCAGTTGCGGCATTTCTGTTGCTGACTGATTTACGCTTTGCTCTGCTTCCTGCAAATCGATGGTCAGCGCTGTAGTGCGGCCGTGTTCAGCAGGTTGCTGAGTTAACCGATAACGGAACTGCTGCTCTATTTTTTGTGTACTCTGCTCACTAAAATCCCAGAAGCTGCTGTCTTCGGCATCGATTTCTTCAGCCCGGGAAATTGTTTCCGTAAGCCAGGTTGTCGAATTAACCTGCTGCCAGGAAATTTTCCGGCGCTGCAAAACATTTTCTGCGGCGCGCCAGACAAAATTTTCTACTGAGCCACCCATGCCGTCAACCACATCAAAGTAGACCCTTGATTCGGTCTCGTTTTCCAGTATCCGGCTGCCCAGCGCAACCGGTCGGATTAACCGTGGCGCACTGACATTCACTTCACGGCCAACCGGCCCCTGCAAAGAGTCAGGAGATGGAATACGGAAGTCAGACCGCTGTCGCGGCTGCTCCAAATTGTCAGGAGTCGACAGCTCGGTGCCTTGCTCCATATCGGCGTAGTCAAAATCCCCACTGGCCTGTCCTTTCGGTCCGGAACTGCAGGCAGCTAAGCTTAAAGAAGCGCCGATTAAGATAGCAACGCGTGTTTGTTTCATTACGACTCCTGAGTTTTTAATAAATCGAGTTTAGCCAGCACGGCTTCTAGTTCAGCTTGACTTTGATCGCCGGGTGGAGTCAATGGTAAGCGATAATTTGCACTGCACCAGCCCATCAGCGCTAAGGCCCACTTTACAGGTATCGGGTTGGATTCGATAAACATTGCCTGATGCAACCCCTGTAACGGCTGATCCAGCTGATTCGCGCGCTCTGTATCACCTGCTGTAGCGGCCTCGACCAATGCCTTTATCTGCGCCGGAACCACATTAGCGGTAACGCTGATTACGCCGTCACCACCGGCTAACATAAACGCATTAGCAGTAGGATCGTCACCGCTTAACAAGATAAAATCATCACCACATCGCTGACGTAATTCAGCCACCCGACTGACGTCCCCCGTGGCTTCTTTAATGCCGACAATGTGCTCAATCGTTGCCAACTGTTCAATCATTGCCGGCGTCATATCAAGAGCGGTTCTGCCGGGGACATTATAAAGAATTTGTGGCTTATCACTAGCAGCAGCACAGGCGCGATAATGTTCTATCAGGCCACTTGCTGAGGGCTTATTGTAGTACGGCGTCACATTCAGAAAACCGTCAACGCCCAGATGGCTCATTTTTTCCGTTAATTGAACGGCTTCGGCGGTAGAGTTAGAGCCGTTACCGCCGATAACGCCAATCCGGTTTTTACTCAGTTCGACGATAGCGCTAACCACATCAATATGTTCTTCATGGCTTAATGTGGTCGACTCACCGGTGGTGCCAACGGCGACGATAGCATCGGTCCCTGCTTCACAATGACGCTCTACTAAATATTCCAGCTCGCTGTAGTCAATGTTACCGTATTTTGTAAAGGGCGTGACCAAGGCGACAATACTACCTTTTAGCATACCTACTCCAGATAAAAATTTTCAGGCACCAATGGTAATGGCAGGCCATAATAAAGACAAGACCGGTAAAGCGGAAGCCGGCAATGCGCTGTTAATTTTTAATCTTACCACCAGTCAGGTATCCTAAGACTCGCCACATTCGTTTAAGGAGATACTCATGCAACAACTAAAAGTTGGCGATAAAGCGCCAATGTTTGAGCTAAAAGATGCCAATGAACAACCCGTTGCTCTGGCCGACCTGCTTAAGCAAAACCGGGTATTGGTATACTTTTACCCCAAAGCCATGACCCCCGGCTGCACCGTTCAGGCGCAAAATTTACGCGATGCCCATGACCAACTGGCCAAACACAACGTCGTTTCTGTTGGCATCAGCCCCGACGCGCCTAAGCGACTGGCAAAATTTACCGAACGCGACGAACTCAACTTTACCCTGCTAAGTGATGAGGACCACCAAGTGGCCGATCAGTTTGGCGTCTGGGGACCTAAAAAGTTCATGGGCAAAGAATACGATGGTATCCACCGCATCAGCTTTTTAGTTGAGCAAGACGGCACCATCAGCCGCGTCTTTGATAAATTTAAAACCAAAGAACACCATCAAGTGGTACTGGACGCCTTGTCTGCCGATAACTAATTGGCCGCGCGCTGCTCTTCTACACCGCTGGACCAGGCTGTTAATACAGCTTTTACCAGGCTGGCCAGCGGGATAGCGAAAAAGACGCCCCAAAAACCCCATATTCCGCCAAAAATGACCACGGCGGCAATAATATAGACTGGATTTAAGCTCACTGCTTCAGAAAATAAAACCGGAACCAGCAGGTTGCCGTCCAGTATCTGAATCAGAAAATAAGCCGCTGCAACCCAGGCAAAAGTGGCAGTGGGACCATACTGAAACAGTGCTACTAATAGCACCGGTACAGTAACAACGGCGGCACCGACATAGGGAATCAGGACTGATAGTCCGACTAAAATTGAAAGCAACACCGCATAACGCAGTTCAAAAGCGAAAAAAGTTAAAAAGCTGACAACGGCAACAACCATGACTTCGATCGACTTACCACGAATATAGTTCATGATTTGCAGGTTCATCTCCTGCCCGACCTGGCTTATTAACTGACGGTTTGAAGGCAGCAAACGGCTAAAGTGCAACAGCAGCTGGTCGCGATCTTTCAGCATAAAAAAGACCAGCAGCGGCACAACAATCAAGTAAACCATCACCGATACGACATTCACTAATGAGTTAAGCGAAAGGGTCAACAGCTGCTCGCCAAAGCCAACCGCGCGTCCGCGCAGGCCCTGCATAAGCTCGTTAACCTGTTTTTGATCAATAATATTAGGCAGTACTTCCGGCAACTTACGCAGCCAGACCTGCAGGTTCGCCAGCATTTCGGGCAGCTCGATAATTAATGTGGTACTTTGCTGCCAGACTATGGGAATCAGAGTAAATGCCGCCAGTACGGCAAAGGCTAAAAATAATGTGAAGGTGATAACGGTCGCCAGTAAGCGCGATAAACCTATCGACATGAGCCGGCTGACTGGCCAGTCGAGCAAGTAAGCTAGAGCCAGTGCCGCCAGGATGGGGGCCAGCAAACCGCCAAAAAACACGACAATGGCCACAGTGAAGACCAACAGTAAAAATAAAGTAACCGCATTCGGATCCGAAAATTTGCGGTTATACCATTGTTTCAAGTAATCCAGCATAGAGTATTCACCTTAATGTGCAGATGGCGATAGTATCAGCCCTTGCAATCTTTCCATAACCCAATACAGTAAAAAAGGAACTATTAGTCATTTATTTTATCCTAGTTCGAGCGATTAGGTTAAACACAGAGCAGTACATGCCAAGCATCATCAAATCATTATTGAGTTTAGTTTTCACCGCACTGATTGTCACGACCAGCGCATTTGCTGTGGCTCAGGACCATTCTCGTTTACCGCAAATGGGGACTACCGGAGCGGGCTTTATGACAGTCGAGCGCGA
Organism: Idiomarina seosinensis; assembly: GCF_044797955.1. GTDB lineage: Bacteria > Pseudomonadota > Gammaproteobacteria > Enterobacterales > Alteromonadaceae > Idiomarina > Idiomarina seosinensis_A. The sequence goes on from NZ_CP085211.1 coordinate 1,454,672, forward strand.
GCGTCTAATCGGTGACTATTATATGCGCCAGGTGCGGGCTCAGGCGCCAGTTATCGGCGATCCGGTGCTGGATAGTTATTTAGATGAGCTCGGCCAAAGCTTAGTGCGTAACGCTGATAATGTACGCTATCCGTTTAATTTTTTCTGGATTAATAATCCCGAAATTAACGCGTTTGCATTCTTTGGTGGCCACGTAGGAGTGCATACAGGGCTGATCCAGGAGGCCCGCAACGAATCGGAACTGGCTGCGGTAATTGGTCACGAAGTCGCCCATATTACCCAACGCCACATTGTCCGTCGTATGCAGGAGCAACAACGCAGCATGCCAATGACCATAGCTGGCCTGGTCGGCTCAATATTGCTGGGGATGGCCAATGCTGAAGCAGGCGCTGCAGGCCTTTACGCCACCATGGGCATGGCCGGGCAATCGCAAATTAATTACACCCGCCTGTACGAGCAGGAAGCTGATCGCATCGGCATGGGTGTTCTGGCTTCGGCCGGCTATGATCCGGCCGGCGCGCCCAGCTTTTTTGGTCGGCTGGCAGAGAAGTACCGCTACGTCAGCAAACCGCCGGAAATGTTAATGACTCACCCGTTACCGGAATCACGGATTGCCGATACCCGCGCCCGTGCCGAAGCCATGCGAACAACTGATGTCGGGCCCAGCATTAACTTTCATCTGGCCAAAGCCCGGGTTGATGCGCGTTACACTCGCCGCTCGACTGACTCACAGCTGCAACAACTGGCCCGCTCGACTGATCCTATCATGCAACGTTATGGCCAGTATGCCCTGGCTATTCGAGCTCTGGACAGCAGCCAGCCAAAGGAGGCCGAGCGCCACTTGGCACCGTTGTTAAAAGCCGAACCCCGGAACCGCTTTTATATCGATGTTCAGACCGATATTTTACTGGCTCAAGAGCGTTATGATGATGCCCTGCAGTTGTTACGTCAGGCTTACACTCTGGCACCAAATGAATCGGTGATAACTCTGAATTACGCCAATACGGCTCTGCAGTCGGGTGAAGTACAGCTTGCTATTGACTTACTACGTCACTTTTTGCTGGAAAATAATGAGCATGTGCTGGCTCTTGAGTTATTAACCTCAGCTTACGAACGCAGTGCTATGCGCGCCGCCATGTACGAAACACGGGCCGAGACTCTGGCCCTGCGCGGTAATTTTGAACTTGCTATCGAGCAACTGCACAGCGCTCATAACCATACCGAGGCAGACGTCACCCGCAAACGCCTGAATGCACGGATCGATCAGCTACGGGCGCAGCTTGAACAGGCTCAAAACTTAATGTAACTGCCCTAGTTTCTGATAGCCTCGCTTAATGACTCAACGGTTTGTTCGCCCATAAGTGGCCCGGTCACATCACCGTCAGGGTGCACTATGTAGGTGGCTGGCAGCATCTTGGGTCGTGCAAAAGGAAAGTTAGGGACCGGTTCTGCCAGGGCAAGCGGAAATTCAATACCGTGCTTTGCGACCAACCCGTGGATCTGCTCATTAGTCATGGGGTCAAAGCTAACACCGATTAAGTCGACCGTTGCATCATTGGTCACCTGTTGATGGTAAAACTCATTCAGTTCAGGCAGTTCACGCAAACAAGGCGCGCACCATTCGGCAAAATAGTTAATTACCGTTGTGTTTGACTCATGCCAATTAACGGATTGCTCTGTCGTTGTCTTTACATCGGCTGCCGGCGAACACGCTGTCAGCAGGCTAAGCGCTGCCAGTCCGGCTCCAGTGGTAAAAAAACGTTTAACGGCTTTATTGTGCATCTGTTGTTCTCTATTTTTGCGTAAAAAGGCCTTATTGCGGTAACATGACCTACCTTTGACCAAATTCAGTAAAGAGTCAATCATATGAACGAATCATCAGCCTCCGGCGGTAACCCCCGGACCACCATTTTAGTGCTTTATTTTAGTCGCGGCGGCGCCACCCGGCAGCTTGCCGACGCAATAGCTGAAGGTATCACTGCTGCCGGTGGCGAAGCAATGCTGAGAACAGTCGAGAGTGACGCAGATGCCGCCAGTGCTCGCGATCTGGTGGTAAGTACTGATGATTTACATCAATGTGATGGGCTAATCCTTGGTAGTCCGACACGTTTTGGGCATATGGCGTCGGCCTTGCAAAAATTTTGGGAATCAACTTCTTCGGATTGGCTAAAAGGAACCTTAATCAATAAGCCTGCAGCTGTTTTTACCAGCACCTCGTCCCTGCATGGCGGACAGGAAAGTACTCTGCTGTCATTAGCGCTTCCCTTATTGCATCATGGGATGTTGTTAACGGGCGTCCCCTACTCGCAACCCAGCTTGCATGGTAAAGATGCTGGTGGCTCGCCTTACGGCGCGAGCCATCTACAAGAAGCGGGGCTCTCAGATAATGAAAAACAGACCGCCATCGCGTTGGGGCGACGAGTTTGTCAGGTGGCTAAAGCCTGTGCTGACAGTACCATTGATTGCTAATTAAGGAACTGCCGCAATGATGCCGAAAAATCCCCGCTTTTACCGAGTCTTAACACAAGTGTGTTATTGGCCGTTGCTGATATTTATTATTCTCTGGCACTCGGTATTGCAAAACGAACAAACCATTGGTTTGCCAACCTCGCTGGCGCTATTATTCTGGGTAGTACCACTACTTTTGCCATTAGTTGGCCTGGTCAAAGGAAAACCTTATACCCACGCCTGGTTTAACTTTATTTTAATGTTTTACTTTTTACACGGGCTGACAGCTATTTATACCCATCCACAAGAATTTAGCTATGCTGTTCTGGAACTTGTTCTGGCATCCGGTGCCTTTGTTGGTGCGACGGGCTACGCAAGATTTCAGGGACGGGCACAGGGGCTGGGATTAAAAAAACAGAAGCGCCAAGATTAAATTGACAGAGTCTGTTTAACAAAAGGGATGGTAAGGCGACGCTGTTGCGCCATTGATGCGGTATCAAGCTTATTTAAACAGCGCAGCAATTGCCTCATGTTACGCCCTAATCGATGTAACATAAACTGCGCCACATCGGGCGGCAGTTGCAGGCCGCGCCAACTGGCTCTTAAAGTCAGTGCCTGGGCCTTTTCGGTATCGGCCAGCGGTGACAGTTGATAAGCTGTCGCCCATTGCAGGCGCGACTTAAGGTCCGCCAGGTGCACCTCACTTTGTGCAGCTGCCTGTGAAGCGGTCATTATCAAACGGCACTGCTGGGCATCGGTAATGCGATTAATCAGGGCAAACAATTCAAAGCACCAGGCCTTGTTATCCAATACCTGGTCCACATCATCAACACAGAGTACATCAAATTGTTCCAGCCCCTCCAGCACAGCCGCTGGTCGCGCAACCTGCTGCAGCTCTTTCATTGGCAGGTACATCACTTTTTTAAACTGCTCGTTAGCCGCTGCAACCGTCGCGTGTAACAGATGACTTTTACCGCTGGCTGCGGGACCGGATAGCCAGCTATAACGGCTGGTTTGAGGCGGTAATCGCTCGCTGATGGCAACCGTCGTAAGCCAGTCAATCACTTGTCCGTTGTCAGCCGAAAAAAAGGTAGCAAACAGCTCATCATCCGGCAATTGAACCTGTAAGGGCAGCTGCTGCGGTTGACCATTATTCAAAATCTGACTCCACTACTGCGACACCCAGATGTAACTGGGCGTCTGCTCTTCGTCAGGATTAATAAACGGACTGACTTGTTCCAGTTGCAGCCGACCGTCCAACTGAATGCTCTGCAATAAATGATCGGCACTGCCCTGCACTTCAATTAAAAACTCAGACTGTTCGGTCGAATAGCGAGTCAGGGTAACTGAGTTAACCGATACTATTGACTCAAGAAAACTCTCCAGCGCTATGATATCGCGCCAATCACTTAAGCGTTTAATCGTGATCGGCAGCGCTATCAGGTTTTTTTCTGCCGAGCGGGTAACACTGAAAGCAGCCGCTAATTGTTGTTGTAACTGCTGCACAAAGGGTTCAGCAAGCCAGTCTTGACTTGCTGCAGACACCTCTCCGCTGAGCCGCTGCTGATCAATGTAGGCGGACCAATTCAGAGTCCAGACCGCCAGTTCCTGTTCGGCTTCCGGGTCGGCGTTGTAACTGATGCGGGCGATGACAAAACCATCGGCGTCGTAGCGCTGCCCGGCCTGGCGGACAGGGGCCAGAAAACGTCCCCAGACATCTGTAGCAGATACAGTCATCGCATCGTTCAAATCCTGCAACGGCAGCTGTATCGGAATGCCGGCCTGACCGGCAAAGAATCTCAGTTGCTGAGTGAAAACCGATTCGTCACGACTGCCCACTAATTGCCGCCGCCCTTCTTCATTTTCGCGAGCGACCCAAAGCAGTAGTTCGGGTCGGCGTCTGCCCCAATACGGAAGGTTATTATCCGCTAACAGGCGTTTAACTTTGCGCTCATCAAAGCGCGCTGTCAGCCGCAAACCTGCCGCAGAGGTTTTATAGCCGTATTGCAGCAGATAGTCGTTAACCTGCCGCTGGGCAGTGCGAATAGCCTGATTATCTGTGACCGATGGCAGGCCGGTTAATTTAATCACCACTTGCTGAAAAGCTTGTCGAATAGCTTGCTGACGTTCAGTACGGGATTGTGACGACACCTCAACTTCAGCGCTGAACAAATTTTCTACCACTTTTGCCTGGCCGGGCATAACCCAGCCGCTGCCTGCCAGCAGACAGAACCAGAGTAGCGTAAGAGTGGCTGAACCGCGTTTTATGTTGCGCATGTCATTACCCATAGGTATTGATAGAGACTGCATAGTAAACAGCCAGCTACCGATCAGCAAGTGACAACTTGTGGATAAGCCTGTGGGAATCCCAAACAAAGTTAAAGTTATTCGGGTAGCCAAGTTTGGCTAGTCAAAAAGCGGCCTTGCCGTTAACATATTGGCATTGTTTAGCGACCAGGGCCGGCCATGCTTAAAAAACAACTTCGGAGCATCAGTTCATTACTCACCAGTATTGGCTTAATAGGCATGTGTGTGGGCATGACCAGCACCCTATTAAGTTTACGGGCTACAATCGAAGATTTCGGCACTTTGGTCACCGGCTTTATCATGTCGGCTTATTTTATTGGCTTTTTATTTGGCTCTACCCGGGCTCCTAAAGACATTCGCCGGGTAGGATATATTCGCTCTTTCGGCGGCCTTGCGGCACTGGCCGCTTTTAGCGTATTAGTGCAATCGATCTGGGTCGACCCAGTCGTCTGGTTTGTCATGCGCTTTGTAACCGGCTTTGCCATTTCCGGTGTTTTCGTTATTGCTGAAAGCTGGCTTAATACCATGGCCGACAATCGCAGCCGGGGTATTTTATTATCTATCTATCTGGTCATTATTTATTCCGGCTTAATCGGTGGCCAGTTATTGCTGGGGGTTGCTGACCCTGCCGGCTTCGTTCCTTTTGCTATTGTCGCTTTACTCATTAATCTCGCGCTGATCCCTATTTTGGTTAGTGTCACGGTTGAACCAACGACTCACGATAATAAAAAAGTGCCAATCCGTCTGCTATTAAAAACCGTCCCCTTAGGAGTGGTCAGTTTGTTTATCATGCAGGCGTGCTATGCCATGTTTTATGGTATTGGACCGATGTATGCTTCGTACATCGGTCTGAGTGTGGTACAGGTCACTTTCTTTATGTCGTCTTTTATCCTGGGCGGGCTGATTTCTCAGGCTCCTTTTGGTCTGTTGTCAGACCGTATTGATCGGCGTTTAGTGATTACCATTTGTGCTATGGGTGGTGCCGTTGCCGCTTTTATCCTGTCGCAGCTCGGCTCGGGCAATGTCAATCTAATTTACCTGGCCGTAGGCATTTTGGGCGCTTTTATTCTGCCGCTGTATTCTCTGGGCATGGCCCACACCAACGATTACCTCGAAAAAGATCAGATGGTTGGCGCAACAGGCGCCATTATAAAAATCAGTGGCGCAGGCTCTATCATTGGAGCCCCTTCGGTGGCTGCGTTAATGCAGTTCGGCGCGATCCACTTTTTCTTTCTGCTACTGGGTGTGCTGACGGCTTTTGTCGGTCTTTATTCACTGTACCGCATTACCCGGCGCGCTAAGGCTGAAGAGCAGCTGCACAGTAATTTTGCGGTGCTTGCGCCGGCGCAGATATCGGATGAATTACTTACATCAATGGCAGAGGAACTGCCTGACGATGAGGAGAAAGAGGACGACGCGGCCATTAGTGGCAGCGCCGTGCTCAAACGTTAATCAGTCTTTGCTGAGCAGTTCAGAAACCCATTGTTGAGCTTCGCTAATGATCTGCTCTAAATGCTCTTTACTGTTAAAGCTCTCAGCATAAATTTTATAAACTGGCTCTGTACCTGACGGCCGCGCAGCAAACCATCCGTTAGCCGTCGTCACCTTGATGCCGCCAAATTGAGCATCATTGCCTGCTGCCTTGGTACTGATTTGCTCAACTGCTTCTCCGGCAAACTCACTGAGTTTTATTTTGTAAGCGCGAATATCAGCAAAGGCTTTATTCTGAGCGGCAGTCGATGGACTATCGACACGTCCATAATAAGAGGTCCCGTGTTGGCCACATAAGCTGTCGTAATACTGACTGGGGTTGCTACCCGTTTTAGCCAGTATTTCAGCGGCCAACAGAACCATAACCATACCGTCTTTATCGGTCGTCCAGGTCTCGCCCTGTTTATCCAGCAGGGTAGCCCCGGCGCTTTCCTCGCCAGCAAAGCCAATCCGCCCTTCGGCAAGACCGGCGGCAAACCACTTAAAGCCAACGGGCATTTCCAGCAGTTGGCGACCATTATCTGCTACGACTTTATCAATTATGGCGCTGGAAACCAGCGTTTTGCCTATTGCTGTATCGGCTCCCCAGGGACGGTTTTTACACAGATAATCAATGGCAACCGCAAGATAATGGTTAGGATTCATTAAACCATGGGTCGGTGTGACGATACCGTGGCGATCGTAGTCCGGATCATTGCCGGCCGCTAAATCGTACTGTTTCTGATAACCAAGCAACCCTGCCATGGCCTGCGCAGAGGAGCAATCCATGCGAATTCTGCCGTCTTTATCCAGATGCATAAAGGCAAAAGCCGGATCCACATGGGCATTATGGATATCCAGCGTTAATTGATAACGCTCGGCAATTTCCTGCCAATACAAAGCTCCGGCGCCCCCCATGGCGTCAATACCAATCTTCAGGTTAGCCGCCTGGATGGCCTGCATATCGACTACCGACGATAGCCCTTCAATATAGTCGTGGCGCCAGTCACAAAATATCAGCTTGGGATGTTCCAGCACATCCTCGGACTCGCACGTATTAACCCCGGCTAAACCTGAGGATAACAAGGCATTAGCGTATTTCTGTATGACTTTAGTAGCGTCATTATCGGCCGGCCCCCCGTGTGGAGGGTTATATTTAAACCCGCCGTCTTCGGGCGGATTATGGGACGGAGTAATCACTACACCGTCACATTGTTGTTGATGCTGACGATTGTATTGAATGATGGCTTGCGAAATGGCCGGCGTTGGAGTGTAGCCATGTTCGGTCTGCACATGAACTTGAAGGCCATTGCCTAAAAACACATCAAGAGCTGTCAGGTACGCAGCTTCTGATAACGCATGCGTATCTTTGCCGACCAAAATCGGCCCTTCAATGCCCTGCTCCTGCCGATAAGCGCAAATAGCCTGCGCTATCGCTAAGATATGCGCTTCGTTAAAACTTCTCTTCAACGCACTACCCCGGTGTCCTGAGGTACCAAAGCTAACTTTTTGCCGGGCATTACGTGGATCCGGCTCATACACGTAGTACGCGCTGGTCAGTTGGGCAATATTGATAAGATCGTCGGGCTGTGCTGACTGGCCAGCTCGTTGATGAAGTGCCATTATAAAAAGTCCCTTATTTTTTCCGCATCCGTTGCATTATAGCCAAGCTTTTCCGCTACCTGAGTTAACATGGATTTCTTTTTCGTAGTGTTGTTATTAGTGACTACCCAATACGGTGAACCCGGGATAGCTTTAGGGTTTGTGCTGTTGCCGCTGGTTAACAGTTCATCCTGGCTGCGGCCAAAATATTGCCGATCCCGGCCGCGCAGCGCAAGAACCTTATCAAATTGCTCAGGGTGTGAACGATACAGCATACTCAGTATGTACAAAAACCGGGCAACGACACTTTTTTGTACATTCACGTCCTGTTGATTAAGCCGGTTAAAAACTGGATCACGGCCCTGCTTTTGCTCATCACCTGCATGTTTTGGCAAGGGTTCCAGGCCCAGCAAGCGGCGCAAAATGTCCGATGCACTTTCGCCAATCTGCTGCGTGTGGCTGGCGATATAGGCGTATAAGTCGTCTTCAACTTCTATCCGTTTCATTTAGCTTTTTGACCTCGTCGTTAAATGCACTTGCATGCTCAGCACAAACTCTTGAAAATAGAGTTAAAGTTTACCACTAAAGGTTGTCCGATGGCAGAGCCTCTCGTATTAGAACATCAAACCTTAGGTCAGTCTGAACGACCTGCTGTAATCCTGATTCATGGTTTATTCGGTGATAAAGATAATCTGAAAAGTTTAGCTCGTGACCTGCAAGAGGATTTTTATTGCGTGATGCCCGACGCTCGTAATCATGGTGACTCACCTCACAGCGAGCAAATGAATTACGATTTGATGGCGAAAGATATTATTGCAACCTGCGACCATTTAGGGCTCAAAGAATTTCATCTGGTGGGTCACTCCATGGGCGGGAAAATCGCCATGCAAACAGCAATGGATTTCAGTGACCGGGTACTCAGCGCGGTCTTTGCTGATATTGCACCGGTCGCTTATGATAAATCTCATGACAGCATTTTATCCGCATTATGTAACATTGACCTAAGCCGGATAAACAGTCGTAAAGAGGCTGATGAAGCTTTACAGGCGACAATAGAAACCGCGGGCATACGGCAGTTTTTATTAAAGAATCTGCGCAAAGAAGATGATGGTTATGAATGGAGACTTAATTTAAAGGGTTTGCAGGATAACTATTCGGCGCTTGCCAGTGCTGTTAGCGAGGGTCACTATTCAGGCCCAGTATTATTTATCAAAGGCGGCGACTCTGATTATTTACAGGAGTGCCATCGTGAGGCGATCAAGCAACGTTTTAATGATGTTGACGTGAAAATAATTGAAAACACCGGTCATTGGTTGCATGCGGAAAAACCACGCGTTTTTAACCGCTTAGTCAGTCAGTTTCTGAACGGTTAAACTCGTCAGTGAGCAGCCTTTATGGTAAACTTTGTACGACTTTAACCAGCCTAAGGTGTACATAAATCATGTTGGCTGAATACTATGAAGAAATCGAGATACTGGTAACTAACGTAACACTGGGCATCTTGTTTTTGCTCATTGGTCTGGCTATTCGCGATGTACTAAAAAAGTCCGCCGTTCCTAAGTTTGGTCGCTTTATTGTTTGGCTGGTGCTGTTTCTTGGTTGTTTTGGTTTTATTGCCAAGGGCATTATTCAGGTTTATTGGGAAGCCGGACTCTAACAAGCTCATGGCAAAAGAAAACAACGATAAAGTAACCATCGACTTATTTGTCGAACAGCCCGGCCGCGGGCGCCCACGGACTAACCCGTTGCCCCGCAACGAGCAGCTTCGAATTAACAAGAGGCGACAGCTGCAACGAGACCGCCAGCTGGGCAAAAAACGGATAGAATTAAAAACCGATCAACAACTTCACCAACAGTTAACGGCACTTGCCGAGCAATATGACTGTAGCCGCGGTGAATTAGTCGAGGCGGTTTTAAAAATCGCGCTGGCAGACAATACTGAACTGATGCCAGCAGTCTTTAACCTTATCAAATCAGGTGAAAGTTGATATATGGCAACCGTTGGAATTTTCTTTGGTAGTGATACCGGAAACACTGAAGCTGTCGCGCAGATGATCCAGAAGGAATTAGGTAAAAAACTGGTCGATGTAAAAGACATCGCCAAGTCGAGCAAAGAAGACATTGCCGGCTACGACCTTCTCTTATTGGGCATCCCGACCTGGTATTATGGTGAAGCACAGTGCGACTGGGATGATTTTTTCCCGGAACTTGAAGAAATCGACTTTAATAATAAGCTGGTGGCTATTTTTGGCTGTGGCGACCAGGAAGACTATGCGGAATACTTCCTTGATGCCATGGGAATGATCCGCGATATTGTCGAACCGCGCGGGGCCGTTATCGTGGGCCACTGGCCAACTGAAAGCTATCAATTTGAAGCCTCAAAAGGGTTAGTCGATGATAGCCATTTTGTCGGCCTGGGGATTGATGAGGATCGGCAGCCAGAGCTGACCAAAGAACGCGTAAAGCAGTGGTGTCAGCAGGTCTATGAGGAAATGTCCCTTGCTGAGCTGGCAAACAGCTAGTTATTCAGGGTATGCTGACAACACTTTACCGATATTTTAAGTAACAAATTGGCGACTGATATTATGGCGACTAATGACGAACAGCTAAAAAAAGCGGGGCTGAAGGTAACTTCTCCACGAATGAAAATTCTGGATATTTTGAAACGCCCTAACAACCAACATATTAGTGCCGAAGACGTTTATAAAATATTGCTAGAGCAAAGAGATGAAATTGGCCTGGCAACGGTTTACCGGGTATTAAACCAGTTTGATGATGCCGGTATCATTACCCGCCATCATTTTGAAGGCGGTCGCTCGGTCTTTGAACTTAGCGCTAAAGATCACCATGACCACCTGGTGTGCTTAACCTGCGGGCATGTGTTTGAGTTTGAAGACGAGATTATTGAGGATCGTCAGGTACGTATCGCCAGCCAAAACAAAATAAAACTGACTAATCACAGTCTTTATTTATACGGTGAGTGCCAACGCGGCAGTAATTGCGAGTACAAACTGGCAGCAGAGGCAAGTTAAATGGCTTTACGGTGGATGATCTACGGCGCTTATGGCTACTCTGGGACATTGATTTCTAAGCAAGCCAAAAAACGCGGTTATTCACCGTTTCTGGCAGGTCGTAATGCCAATAAGCTAAACAGTCTGGCGGAGCAGCTTGAATTACCGGCACGAGAGTTTTCACTTGATAATGCAGAACAGATAACTGAACAGCTCACTGACATCGATCTGGTTATCAATTGCGCAGGACCTTTCAGCCACACTGCAGCCCCACTCATGAATGCCTGTATTACCAGCCATACCCATTATCTGGATATTACCGGTGAGATTGATATCTTTGAGTATGCGCATCAGTTAAACGACAAAGCACAGAAAAACAATGTCGTCCTGTGTCCTGGTGTTGGCTTTGATGTGATCCCGACAGATTGTGTGGCCGCTCGCCTGAATGCCCAGATGCCCGATGCAACCTATTTAAAGCTTGGCTTTGACTCTGGTTCACGAATGAGCCGCGGAACTGCGAAAACCAGCATTGAACGACTTGGACAAGGCGGTGCTGCGCGCATCGATGGTACTATCGAGCAAGTACCTTTAGCCTGGAAAAGTCAGCAGATTGATTTCGGCCAGGGTAAAAAAATGGCAATGACAATACCCTGGGGCGACGTCTCGACTGCCTATTACACCACCGAGATACCTAATATTGAGGTCTACATACCGGCCAGCCCACGTCTGATCAAGCGACTTAAACGGTTAAACTGGGTGCGTTGGATTTTTAACTGGCAATGGGTTCAGCGTAAGTTAAAAGAAAAAGTTGATGCCCAGTCTGCAGGCCCTGATGAGCAGGAGCGCAACGACAATCCAACGTTTGTCTGGGGTGAAGTCAGTAACACCCGGGGCGATCGCAAAGAACTGCGGGTAAAAGTTAAAAATGGCTATTCCGTTACCGCAGAAGGCGCCGTCGAGCTGGCTATTTTTACTCTTAAGAACTCAACTAAAGGCGGCTTCTATACGCCTTCGCGCCTATACGGCGCGAAGCTATTAGATAACTATGTTATTGATTAACGCTTTGCTGTTGCTCAATCTTTGCCCAGCTATCCCGCAAACCGACGGTCTGATTAAAGATTAAGCGCCCTTCTGCCTCGGCATCCTGATCAAGACAGTAATAACCCAGGCGCTCAAACTGAAACGCCTGCTGAACGCGGGCCTGGACTAAATTCGCTTCGACAAAACCTTGCTTAATAATAAGAGATTCGGGATTCAGTGTTGAAAACAAATCCTCTTCTGCAGCAGGATTTGGCACCTGAAACAACCGGTCGTACACTCTGAATTCGGCTTGTTGCGCAGTTTCAGCGCAGACCCAGTGAATCACACCTTTTACCTTTCGGCCATCAGCGGGATCTTTACCCAGGGTGTCTTTATCGTATGTACAATAAACCGTTGTTACCTGCCCATCGGCGTCTTTTTCTACCCGCTCTGCACGAACGACATAAGCGTTGCGCAGCCGCACTTCTTTATCCAGCACCAGGCGCTTGAATTTTTTATTGGCCGATTCACGAAAATCTTCGCGCTCAATATAAAGCTCTTTACTAAAAGTAATCTGGCGTGAACCCATCACCGGATTATTGGGATGATTCGGCGCATCCAGTGTCTCGCTGTGCTGCTCAGGGTAGTTTTCTATCACCAGCTTAATTGGATCCATAACTGCCATTGCCCGTGGCGCATTTTCATTCAGATCGTCACGAATACAGGCTTCGAGCATACTCATCTCGACCTGATTATCCATTTTGGTAACGCCGATACGGCGACAGAACTCTCGGACCGATGCAGGTGTATAACCTCGCCGACGTAAACCGGCAATACTGGGTACCCGCGGGTCATCCCAGCCTGTCACTTTGCCTTCCTCAACCAGCGTATTAATAATACGCTTGCTCATCACCGCATACTGCAGGTTTAAACGGGAAAATTCGATTTGCTGAGGATGACAGTCGATACTGATGTTATCCAGCACCCAATCATACAGACGTCGATTATCCTGAAACTCAAGAGTACATAATGAATGAGTAATGCCTTCCAGCGCATCGGAGATACAATGAGTAAAATCGTACATCGGGTACACGCACCACTTATCACCGGTCTGGTGGTGGTGGGCAAAGCGGACGCGATAAATCACCGGATCACGCATACACATAAAGGGCGAACTCATGTCAATTTTTGCCCGTAAAGAGCATTCGCCCTCCTTAAACTCCCCCGCTGTCATGCGACGAAATAACTCAAGATTCTCTGCTACCGGCGTATCACGGTATGGGCTGTTAACACCCGGTTCTTTTAACGTGCCGCGCATTTCGCGCATGCTGTCTTTATCGGAGAAATCAACGTACGCCAGGCCTTTTTCAATCAGCTCGACAGCATAAGCGTGCAGCTGATCAAAATAATTTGACGAATATTTAGGTTCACCGCCCCACTCATAACCTAACCAGGCAACATCTTTTTTAATCGACTCGACATAATCCACTTTCTCTTTTAAAGGGTTAGTGTCGTCAAAACGCAGATTGCAGCTTCCCTGGTAGTCTTCAGCGATACCAAAGTTAAGGACAATGGACTTAGCGTGGCCAATATGCAAAAAGCCATTAGGCTCCGGCGGAAAGCGCGTATGAACCTGGGTATGCTTGCCAGAGGCCAAATCTTTATCAATGATTTGACGGATAAAATTACTCGGCCGGTGTTCGGTATCTGCCATGAGACTGCTTTCTCCAACTACAAGCTAAAATTAGGGTATAAATAACACGCTATGATCGCAGTTTCCGTGCCTTATGACAAGCAAGCTGGACCTCAAAAAAGCGGTAATAACGGGCAAGTTGTTGTTGTACCTTGTCAATACTGACTCGACTAAACCGCACTTTCTCGCCTGGCCGACACTGTGCCAACCGGCTCACGTCCAGTGGGCTGATGGTTCCCAGCTTAGGATAGCCACCCAAGGTTTGACGATCGCATAACATAATAATGGGCTCACCATTCGGTGGTACCTGTACAGAGCCAATATTAATTCCCTCTGAAACAATACCACTACCATTGAAATTTAGACAGTGGCCGGTCAGCCGAACTCCCATGCGGTTACTGCTGTTATCAACGGTAAAATCATGAAAGCAAAAGTTTTCTCTGGCCGTAGTAGAAAATTCATCGTACTGATTGCCGGGAATTAAGCCAAGCGTTGGTGTTTTAGCGTAATCCGGCCGGTAGCGCCAGCCAACGCGTCGGTTAACTAACCTGGCTACATCGCCGCCATTGAGTTGTTGCCCGGCCGCTATTACCTGACCATCGCTCTCTGGTCCTCCGACCCGCTCGCGGCTAACCGTTGCCACACTGCCCCATTGTGTCGGGTGAGTAAAACCACCCGGAACGGCCAGATAGGCACGAAGCCCATATTTTGCGTGGCTCAGGCTTAAAACCTGACCACTTTTTGCAGTATAGGTCTGCCAGGTTTGTAAAGGGGCCTCGTCAAGCTGCAAACCGACCTCTGCGCCGGTCACCACAAAACTGCAGTCTTGCTGAAATTTAAGCCGGGCTCCACCCAGGGTTATTTCCAGCTGTGCCGCGTCAAACCGGTTACCCAATAACTTATTAGCCCATAAAAAAGCATGCTCATCGGCTGGGCCACCGCGGGTTAAGCCTTTACTTAAATAACCAAAGCGGCCAAAATCCTGCAGGGTCATCTGCAGACCCGGATCAAGCACTTCAATCATCCAGTTGCTCCAGCCGGCCGCCCTGATCGATAAACTCTGCTTTACTGATCGCACGAAATTGTACGCTATCACCCACCTCAAGAGCGCTAATAATGCCTTTTTCAGGCTCATACAACGGCTTAGCGGTTCGGCCAATAATATTCCAGCCACCCGGTGAGGGTAGTGGGTAAATAGCGGTTTGTTGTTCGGCAATAGCCACACTGCCGGTCGGGACGCGTTCACGCGGACGCCGCAAACGTGGCATGATCAGCTTATCCGGAAGACTGCCAAGATAAGCAAAACCGGGCGCAAAGCCCAGCGCATAGACCCGGAATTTAGACTGGGTATGCAGTGAGATCAACTGATCACGGTTTAGCTGCTTTTCTTTCATTACGTGTTGAATATCCGGACCCACAGATTCGTCATAATAAACGTCGATGGTAAATGTCTGATGTTGGCTTTGTCCTGGTAAGCCTTTTTCTTCAGCAAGATACGGTTGCAGAGCCCGTCGTAGAGTCGCTTCATCGGTTTGCAATACATCATAATAAATCATCAGTGACGAATACGCAGGTACCAGGTCCAACAACGCCAGGTCACTCTGTTGTAACCGCTGCTTAAGTGCGATAACACGCTGGTTATCTTTTTCACTGATAGTGTCTGAAAAATAGACTATTAGCGCGTCTGCACCGGCATTTACGATGCGGGGAAAAACCTTCGCGCTGGTCATTGATTATTGCTTTCCGGGTTCTTAGTCAGCAAGGAGCGGATGTGTTTAATCGTCGAAATTGCCTGAGGGTTATCGCCATGAACACACAAAGAATCAATCTGGATATCCAGTAATTCGCCGTTCACACTTTTAATTTTCTCGCCGTTGTTAAAACGCTGTGCCTGCTCAATAATTTGCTCATCGTTTTGGAATACCGCATCACTATACTGACGTGACCTCAGGTGTCCGTTGTCATCGTAAGCCCGGTCGGCAAAACCCTCGAAGATCAAGGTTACTCCATGCTCTTCCGCGCGTTTACGCCAAGCCTGATTATGCGGCGTTGCCATAATCATTAATGGCACTTGGTCGTCTCGCTGTAACGCTTTTATCGCTTCACAAATAGCATCAAAGGTGTTGCCGTCACTGAGCATATCGTTATACAAAGCACCGTGCGGCTTGACATAATCGACGCTCATTTGCCGACCTGCAGCAAGAGCCTGTAACGCCCCCACCTGATACTGAACCATCGCCGTTACTTCCTCGGCGCTACAGGCCATGTGCCGTCGGCCGAAACCAACCAGGTCCGGATACGACGGATGCGCACCAACACTGACCTTGTGCTCTTTCGCCAACTGCAGGGTACGGGACATAGTTAACGGGTCTGCGGCATGAAAGCCACAGGCCACATTAGCACAATCAATGTGTGGCATAATTAACTCATCAGCACCCATCACCCAGGCCCCGAAACTTTCACCGATATCGGCGTTTAAGCTGATTGTCTTTGTACCCGTCATACAGAAATTATAAGTCCTTACTCTTTACTGGTACGCGCATCTACATCGCCGAGCAGACGGGCATAGCCGATACAAAATAAATACAGACCTACGCCAATGGCTGCAATTTGCAATGCCGGCCAGGTCAGTGGCAAAATTTGATGGCGGGCAAATACCGCAATAGCACCGATTAGACCCATTGTCGTCAACCCCTGAGCAACCAGGGTAATGGGGCCGAGCCAGGAAAGTAGCTTGCGTACTTTCAATAGCGCAACAATGCCACCCAACACCAGGCCCCAGGCAATCGGTACACCCAGTTTATACCAACCCAGTTGATAATCAGCGATTGCAGCAACCAGCTGGTCCTGATTTGCAGTATAAAAAAACAGACCGACCGCGCCGGCTAAAATAACAATTCGTTTTGATAAGTTCATTGATGCCCGATCCTAAAGTGCCAAGCTAATTAAAAACAAAATAATACCGATGATAGGGATCCAGACAATGGGAGATTGATACCAGCGTAACGGAGGTATGTCGCCACTGTGGCTTTTTTTGGCTGATGGTTGCCGATATAACCAGACAATGCCCACTAGCAACAGCAGCGCGCCGACTAACCTAATCGTGGTATCCTGCTCACTGACGACGCCCAGGACTGCCATTAGTAGCCCGATGATGATGAGTATAATGGCCAACACACGTTGCCACATAAAGCCTCCTTGTTGTTATTATTCTTTAGTCGTACCATTACGATAGCGTGTTTTGGTAAACCATAAAAGTTAGGATGACCATGAAACTGTTAAAAAAGGCTGCCTGGTTACTTGCCGCCAGCGGCATTACCTTTGCTGTCATCGTTGTTAGTATTATTGTTTATCAATACACCGCCATGCAGCCCCGATTGCCCTCCGAGGATGACTGTACCCTAAAGCAAATGGTACAAACCGCTGATCGCTCCGCCGAAGTCCGCCATTACTTTTGTGCCCGGGGCGAAAAAACGCAGTGGCAAGGCCATGAACTTTGGTTAGTTCAGCCTGACACCGAAGACTGGCAACGGATGCTGACTACCCGTTCAGCCAACTGTCTTAAACTGCACTTACAGGATCAGACACTGCATCTTATTCACGATGGCGAGCGGATGGAAATGAACCTTGCTGAACCGGTATTTTTGTATCGCAATCAGCAGGGGCAAAGTGTCACCTTAGCTGTCGATATTGAAAAACAGCCCCGCGAGGGCTGTTAGCTTAGCTTAAGCACCCACTTGAGCGGCAACCGTTTCATCAAAAATGCCATAACGGCCCAGGGCCAGCGCGGAACATAAGCGGTCACAGGCTCCTTGTTGATAGCTTTTGCCAGCAGTCGGCAACCGGTTTGGGTATCAACCATAAATGGTGTGTTCTTAACTTTTTCATTAATTTCTGAGCGGATATAGCCCGGAAAAATAGTAGAAACCTTAATCGGACTGTTATTACCATAGGTTTTTAGTAAGTCGGCACGGATCCCCTCGGTCAGCGACGCCAGTCCTGCTTTGGTCGCAGCATAAACCGTCATTGCCCGCGGCAAACCACGAAAAGCGCTCATCGACGAAATGGTAACCAAGTGTCCGGCTTTCTGCTCGCGTAAAATTTCCATTGCAGCTTCGCACTGCGCCAGCGCTGCGACAAAGTTTGTCTGTGCCGTTGCCTTATTGGCTTTAAAGTAACCGGTACCGATAGCAGCCCCTTTACCCATCCCCGCATTTATAATAAACCGGTCGATTTCGCCAAGTTCTTGTTTGAATTCGCGGAACACCCGAAATACCTCGTCGTCTTCATTCACATCCAGGGTTTTTATGTTGACTGTAATTTTTGGGTGCTTAATTTCCAGTTCTTGTTTTAATTCCTGCAAACGATCCAGCCGACGCGCGCATAAACATAAGTTTTTGCCCTGAGCGGCAAACTCCCGCGCCATTCCCTGCCCCAGTCCCGAACTGGCGCCGGTAATTAGAATGGTGTTACGTTGTTGAGACATGTTGTGCTCTCTTATTGGTGTTATTTCGTTTGAGCAATGCGACGCCGGCAGCGCCACAATAAATAATTAACTAAAAACCAGAAGTTCTTGAATGCTTTGTTGTTGGTTTGTTTATGGTGATAACGATAATAAATTTGCTGAGCGATAACCGCTAAACGGAACATGCCAAAAACTTCGTAAAACACAAAGTCATCCATTGATGTGTCTGTATGCTGACAGTAATAATCTATAATTTGCTGGCGGCTTAACATTCCCGGATAGTCACTGGGCTGACGCTTGGTGGCGCGGGCAATACGGTCATCATCAGCTTGAATCCAGTAAGCCAGCGCATTACCTAAATCCATTAATGGATTACCCAGTGTAGCAAGTTCCCAGTCTAATATACCGATGATCTGAGTCGGCTCGTCAGGGTTTAGAATCAGGTTATCCAGCCGAAAATCGTTGTGTGTCAGGCAGATGGTTTCCTGCAGCGGCTTGTTTTCCTGTAACCAGCGCATTACCGGACCGGCGCCAAATACATCCCAGGTTTTGGCTTTTTGGTAACGCCCGCACCAGCCACTCACCTGGCGGTCCGTATAGCCCGCACCCTTAGCAATTGAGCGCAGACCTGTGGTATCCAGATCGACCTTGTGCAGCTGGATCAGTTTATCCAGAGCGTTGATGTTTAGCTGCTGCGCCTGCCCGGCACTAAGCTGCAAGCCTTTTGGAAATCGGCGACGCGGAATAACCCCGGAGATATGTTCCATGACATAAAACTCGGTGCCAATGACGGTGTCATCGGTACAATGAGCCAGCATCCGCGGCACATAAGGAAATTGCGGACGTAACTTTTTTTGTAAGCGATACTCACGACCCATATCGTGGGCAGATTTCGCTTTTGTCCCGGCCGGCGGCCGCCTGAGGACCAGAGTTACGCCATTATAGTCGAGCCGATAGGTCCAGTTAGAGGCGCCACCGGTGTACTGGGTGATTTGCAGCTCACCACGCTCTTCAGGCAGATGGTCACCGAGATTTTCTGCCAGCCACTGATCTAATTGGGCGGCCGGAAGCGCCTCCTCATCGCGTACCTTGGTTGCCTGATCCAGCAGGTCATTAGTCATTTTTTCGTTCCTGCCACTGTTTTAACTCAGTTTTTGCAATCGTTGCCCGGTGAACAGCATCCGGCCCATCAGCAATACGCAGCGATCGTGCTACCGCCAGTAACCCGGGCAATGGCGTATCATGACACATCGACGCACCGCCGAATAACTGCATGGTTTCGTCGACAACCTGTTGTAGCACATTAGGCGCGACCAGTTTAATCGCAGAGATTTCTTTAATGGCCTTGCGCGCACCCACTTCGTCAATTTTCCAGGCTGCATGCAGGGTCATCAGTCGCGCCTGATCGATCGCTACCCGCAGATCAGCCAGACGTTCGGTATTCCCCCCCAGCTTCAGCAACGGCTGACCAAAGGCAATACGTGACACACCGCGCTCGATGAAGAGTTCCAGCGCCCGCTCGGCGGCGCCGATAGCGCGCATACAGTGATGAATACGGCCCGGGCCCAGCCGGCCCTGAGCAATTTTAAAGCCGGCGCCCGGGCCGACGATAATATTTTCTTTGGGTACCCGGACATTATCAAATACCACCTCGCCGTGACCATAAGGGGCATCGTATTCGCCCAAAGCCGGAAGCATCCGTTCGATCTTCACGCCCGGCGTATCCAGGGGGACCAGCACCATCGAATGCCGCAGGTGCTTATCTGCATCGTCATCGGTTAGCCCCATCACAATCGCAATCTCTGCCTGTGGATGGCCCAGGCCGGTGCTCCACCACTTGCGCCCGTTAATCACCCATTCATCGTTTTGCGCCACAATACTGGTTTGCATATTGGTTGCATCTGAAGAAGCGACATCAGGTTCAGTCATACAAAATACCGAGCGTATTGTCCCTTCCAGTAAAGGGCGCAGCCATTGATCCTGCTGGGCATCGTCACCAAAATAATGCAGTACTTCCATATTACCGGTATCCGGGGCATTACAATTAAATATCTCCGGCGCCAACAAGCTATGACCCATGCGCTCAGCAAGGGGCGCATATTCTAAGGTCGACAGCCCCGCTGCGGCTTTTTCATCGGGTAAAAAAAGATTCCAGAGCCCCTGCTCACGGGCCATCTGTTTAAGCTCCGCAACCCGCGGCGGAACCTGCCACTCGCGCCAGTTAGGCGTGCTGTTAAGCCGGTAATTTTCTTTCTGGTATTGATTTTCATAAGGCTCGATATATTGCACCATAAACGCATCAAGCCGGGCCAAATAATCCTGGGTTTTTTCACTGTAAGCAAAGTCCATAACATGATTCCGTCGCCTGCGATTATTTGCATTGTAGACATGAAATAGTAGCTGGTACAACCAGCACCACGCAGCTGAGTTCTGCGGTGTTATAAAAATGAGTGGTTTCGTTATTCCGCAATGCGTCCTAGACTTAAACAAACCGGAACCGCAGGTCAGTACGATTTTTTGCCCCTCGATAAGGATACCAATATGAGCAGGCGTCAGTTTGAACCCATGTTCGGTGCCGTATGTCCTCACAGTCTGATAGGAAACACCGTGCTGGCATTTCTTATGGTGCTGGTATTAGTGACCGATAGTCTAACCCAGCTCGGCTTTGCCCATGGCTACTTGTACATCCCCATTATTCTATTCGCCAGCGCAGTCGTCAGAATGCAAACGGTTGTTATTGTTACCTGCTCGGCTTTGCTATTTAACTGGTTTGGCTTTTTTTTATCACCGGATGTTCAGTTTGATTTAAGCAAGTGGGCTATCTTGGCTAATCGAACCTTAAGTTTTGTTATGATAGTCAGCACCTATTTATTGCTTCATCACATTAAAAGAGCCGAACGAGCAGCAGCAAAAAGCAAACATGCCGTAGCGCAAAAAAATTATTTCAAGGAGCTATCAGACGCTCTGCCCGTGATGGTGTGGGTTGGCAAACCAGACGGTAGTATCGCTTACGTAGGTTCGCAGTTAGTTGCTTTAACAGGGGAAACCGCTGAGTACATTCAGGGAAACTGGCAATCATTGGTTCACCCTGAGGATGTCGACCGAGCGGTGCAGGCCTGGGAAAAGTCGGTTGCTACCGGCGAGCCCTGCGTAGTGGAATTTCGAATTAAAGACCACCAGAACAACTATAGCTGGATGTTGACGCAGGCGAAGCCTAAATATAACGCCGAGGGCGAGATTGAAATCTGGTATGGCTCATGCTCTGACATTAGCAGGCAGCAGCACGAGAAAGAAGAACTCAGGCTGCTGCGCACAGCCGTTTCACGGCTGAACGATATCATTATTATTACCGAAGCCGAACCGGTGCAGGAACCCGGCCCGCGAGTGGTATTCGTTAACGAAGCATTTGAACGCAAAACGGGTTTTACTGCTGAAGAGATCCTGGGTAAGACACCCCGTATCCTGCAAGGACCCGGCACTCAAAGTGCCGAGCTGGATAAAATTCGCACGTCCTTATTAAAATGGCAGTCTGTCCGCGCGAAGATTTTAAATTACACTAAGGATGGCAGTGAAATCTGGCTGGAGCTGGATATCGTTCCGATAGCAGATAAAACCGGCTGGTACACGCACTGGGTTGCGGTTGAACGTGACGTAACCCGCGAACACAATATGGAACAGCAGCTTCAACAAGTTCAGCGGCTGGAGTCGATTAGTCATTTGACCGGTTCCATTGCGCATGATTTTAATAACCTGCTGACCATCATCATGGGCAATGCAGATTTGTTATGCGAAAACCTTGCCGATGATGCTCACAGAAAACTGGCGAACACCATCCTGCATGCCGCTGAGCGAGGCTCAGCGCTGACTAACAGCTTACTTTCTTTTGCCCGGCGCCAAGCTTTAGACCCGGAGCCGGTGGATATTGGTAATACGCTCAAAGAGCTTGAGCCCCTGCTACGCACAGCCATAGGCCGGGAAAATAAATTCAATATCAACGTCGAGCCAGAGCTGCCTTATATTTTTATTGACTGTGCTCAACTGGAAAACGCCTTACTTAACTTAGCCACAAATGCCAAACATGCAATGAGCGGTCATGGCGAATTAACCATTGAAGCTAAAGTTTCGCAGCTTAATGACAAGCAACTGCAGTTAAACCCCGATCTGAAACATGGCAGTTACATGTTATTGAAAGTCTCTGATAACGGCCATGGAATACCGGAAAAGGATCTCGAGCACATCTTCGAACCCTTCTTCTCACGCCGCAGCGATAATTCCGGAACGGGCCTTGGTCTGAGTATGGTGTTTGGCTTTGTCAAACAGTCAGGTGGCCATATCACAGTATCCTCTGAAGTTAACAAAGGCACCACTTTTACCTTATATCTGCCGCTTGTAGACTCGGCTCCCGCGATAAATACTATTGACGAAGCGCCGACACTTTCAACACCAATGCATCTCACAATTCTAGTAGTGGATGATGAAACCTCTATTCGCCGACTTGCAGTTGATTATTTAAAGTCTGAGGGCTTTAAAGTGTTGCAGGCAGAACATGCAGCCGAAGCTCTTCAGCTTATGGAACAACACGATAACATCGATTTTTTGTTTAGCGATATTGTTATGCCCGGTGAGCTGTCGGGTATTGAACTGGCTCATTTATTTGCCAGCCGTTACCCTAAAGGCAGTATTTTACTGACCAGTGGCTTCGCAGAAAAAATAATTGATCGCGAAACAGGCAATATCGCAAAGTACCCGATATTGTCAAAGCCCTACCGCAAACAGCAGCTAATCAATCATATTACCCGGATGTTGAGGCGCGAAGATTAAGCGTTGACCTGCGGGACTTATCCGCTGCATTTTAACGAATTCGTGCCCAGGGAATCTCTTCCTTGGGCAAGGCTTTACTTAGCACTGGCCCCTGCAGTTCGTCGACACCCAATTGTTTGAGCATCAATAGCGTCTCTCGATTATGTATGCCCGAAGCAACAGTAGTTAAACCTTTTGCGCGGACCATTTTAATGATGCTGTAAAGCTCCCGCTTTTTATCACTATGGTGGCTAGCCTTTTTGACTAATTCCTCGGTAAATTTCACAGCATCCACCGGCATACGGAACAACGTCTGGATAGTTGCCTTACCTTCTCCAAAGTCCGAAACAATAATTGACAACCCCTGATGCTGAATGAGAGTTAAATAATCCATGCACTTTTTATCTGCGGCAACTAAAGCCACCTCGGAAACTTCTAAACTCAAAAACCCGCGTGCAACTGCGTGCGTACGAACTTCCTGCAGAATAAAGGCAAGCACCCGTGAGTCTAATTTATCGGTTAGCGAAATGTTCAGAGAAATGCGGAATTTATAACCTTTCTTAAACCAACGTTTGGCATCATCCAGCGCCTTTCGGGCCAGCCACAGAGAAAAATACTGGACCATGGAAGCTTCTTCCAGAATCGGCATGGCTTCAGATAGAGCGATGGTGCCCCGGCGCGGATGTTCCCAAAGAGGTATTACCTCGAGAGAGGCGAAATAACCATCGACTGTATTCAAACGCGGCTGATAGCGCAGCACGAATTCATGATTAGCGAGTGCCTCCTGTAACTGGCGCTTGACTGAAAACGCACCAATATCGTCAGCGTCATGGGCCTGGCTATCATTTACGGCTACCGATGTCTGGTGACTGTCGACAGCCCGTTGCGTGGTCGCTGTAAGCTCTTGTATCAACTGTTCAGCAGGTGTCGAGCGCTGTGCCGTTTTACTTACGCCGTATAAGCCAGCAGCAGCCTGCAGCTTCCTTTCTTTTCCCTGCACCGCCACTGGTTCAAGCAGCATCTCATCAATGTCTTTTTGCATTTGCTTAAAAGCATCTGCAGACTCAGAAGCATGAATACCTGTTAACTCATTACTTGCCGTTTGAGTAACATAAGCGTCAGATCCCAGCCGTTTCTGGAATTTTTTCGCTAGCATCGTTAAAAACTCATCGGTCGCTTTGCGGCCAAGCTCCTGCCGCAGCTTGTCAATATTTTCCAGCCGTAAATTCACTAAGTTAAGATATTTTTCCGGTACTCGGTCTGACACTTTCATTAGTTTATCAATATGTTCAACGGCTGCCGTCAAGTTCGGCAGGTTAGTACCGCTCATTCGTCTCTCTGCGCTATGAAGTGCCTCATGCAACTGTAATAGCAGCCGTTTCAGGCTGCCGACTCCGAATCCCAGTAGCGTTAATACAACCACTCGTACAACCCACAGGTAATCATCACCCGACGTTGCCGGGTTTACCGATGTATCGGCTCCCGGACTTAACATAACCCCGACTATCAGTCCGGCTAACGCCCCAATCAGGGGGCCATGGATAAAGCCAGCAAGCAGGATGAGTAACACGAAGCCATATTCAAATACATGCGGAACTCCTCCGGCTACGGCAATAAGTTTGAATAGCGCCGTGATTAATGAAGCCAGTAACAGCCCAATTAACAGGTGCAC
Source organism: Idiomarina seosinensis (assembly GCF_044797955.1). Taxonomy (GTDB): domain Bacteria; phylum Pseudomonadota; class Gammaproteobacteria; order Enterobacterales; family Alteromonadaceae; genus Idiomarina; species Idiomarina seosinensis_A. The sequence continues at coordinate 1,479,160 of NZ_CP085211.1, forward strand.
TTCAGCACTATATTTCTCTGTAGCTGTGATAAACTTTCGAATGTTCTCCAGGCTGTTTTGATAACGCCGCATACAGTAATTACTCAATGAGTTCATCGATCTAAATCAACCCTATGGTAATTTGCTTTGGTTGTCACTACTATCCGTGTACGGAGCAAAGATAATAACGTGGATAATTAAAAGTCAAAAACACAAGGCGCTATAATGAATACACATAAGCTGTTGATTATTGATGACGATGAGCAGATAGGCGAAATGCTCAAAACCATTGCTGAGCAATGCGGTTTCCACGTCATCTTTACCGACACGGCACTGGCTTTTTATGAACAACTGAGCTTGTTTGAGCCCGACCTCATTATGGTCGACTTAATTATGCCCGATGTTGATGGCGTGCAACTTATCGAGCGACTGGCCGATATCAACCACAACGCCAAGCTCATTATTATCAGCGGCGCCGGCAAGCGAGTTGTTAATTCCTCTGCAGTATCCGCCCAGGAGCATGGTATGGAAATCGCGGGTGTGCTGAATAAACCATTCAGAACTGCGGAAGCCCGCCAGGTGTTGACCGACTTTATCAAGCACAATCGCCGCCGTCGCCCAACGGCAAAAGAAAAAATAGCTCCTGCGCAGGATCACTGGTTTCCGGGTGAAGATGATTTACAGCAGGCACTGGACAGCGGCCTCATTAATGCACATTTTCAGCCAAAAATCAGCAGCCATACTAAACTGCTGCTGGGTTTTGAGGTACTCGCTCGCTGGCATGACGAGGAACATGGTGGGGTCAGGCCAGATTACTTTATCCAGTTAGCTGAACGCACTCATCAAATTGACAGTCTGACGCGACTCGTTTTTGACCAGGCAATGTGTTGGTTTGCCCGGCTAAGTAGAACAGTCAATCCAGACCAGTCAATGACACTGACAATGGAACCAGACAACTTAACCATAGCGGTTAATATTTCTGTGGTTAATCTACAGAACCGGCTGTTGCCCGACGAACTGTCTGACTGCTGTGAGCAGCATGGAGTCTCGCCACAGCAGGTTATCTTAGAAGTTACTGAAACAGCAGCTATGGAAAACCCGACCGAAATGCTGGATATCCTGACGCGTCTACGAATCAAAGGCTTCGGTCTGGCCATTGATGACTTTGGAGTCGGTTATTCTTCTCTTATCCAACTGGCCCGGCTGCCCTTTTCGGAGCTGAAAGTGGATCGATCCTTTGTTATGACCGGTGATGAGTCAGCAGAATCAAGGGCGGTTATAAAAAGCGTGGTGAACCTGGCCAAAAGCCTTGGTTTAAAGTCCGTTGCTGAGGGAGTAGAAAGCCATGCCATGCGACGCTACCTGGACCAGATTGGCTGCGACATACTGCAGGGATTTGCCATTGCTAAACCAATGGCCGCCGAACCGTGCGAAGTGTGGATAGAAGAATATTATCAGACTATGGAGCAACAACGTGTTAAAGCGCTGAAGACGCTGGATATTCTTGATACGCCGGAAGAGTATCGATTTGATCGTATCACCCGCTTAGCCAAGCGATTGTTCGACGTTCCTGTTGCGCTTATCTCTTTTGTTGATGTGGAACGCCAATGGTTTAAATCGCATCCGGATTTTGATTTACCGGAGACGCCGCGGGAGTTTTCTTTTTGCGCCCATGCGTTAGGCTTTCAGGAAGTGTTTGTGGTTAACAATGCCAGTGAACACCCGCGGTTCAGGAATAATGAGCTGGTGACAGATGCCGATAAACCGATCCGGTTTTATGCCGGATGTCCATTACAGATGCCTGGCGGTGAGCGCCTTGGCACATTATGTTTAATTGATAGTGAACCCCGCCATTTCAGCGACCAGGAGAAAATCGTTCTGCAGCAGCTTGCGGCTTTGGTTGAAGAAGAGCTGGAGGCCGATGAATATCAGGATCTCGATCATTTGACTCAGTTGTTCAATCGTTCGGCCTTTGAGCGGCGCTCCAGAAGTATGCTGACGCTGGCTGAACGCAGCCAGCTGGCCATCTATTTATTACTGATTGATATTGATGACTTTCGGCAGTTTAATGAGTTATATGGACACACAGCCGGCGACACTGCCTTAATTGCTATAGCCGATATTTTACGCGAAAACTTTCGCCAGTCGGACATTATTAGTCGTTTTTCTGGCGATGAATTCAGCGTAATGATGATTAACAAGGCCGACAGAGAAGAAATTCAACTGGCCTCGATCGTCGATCGTATTAACCAGGAAATTGACCGGGTGATTAATCAGACACTAGCACCGAACTCACTCAAATTGACCGTTTCAACCGGTGTTGCAACAACCAGCGAAAATTCTCATTTTAGCTATTCAAAGTTGTTATACGAGGCTCAGTATCAACTGCGTCGCCGTCCTTGATAATGGGCAGCAACAAGCGTCTGAATCCTTCTGTTAACAACACGAGCTGGCAATGTTTAAACGGTTACGTACCTGGTTAGAAGACCGAAAAATCAAAAAAATGGGCTTTACTGACAGCGAATGGGAGTCCGCAGTAGCCGACTGGCCGGTCCTCGAAAACTATCAGGGCTCCGAGCGCGATGCGCTGCGGAATATGACTTTTCGCTTTTTAGTGCGCAAAGATTTTGCCGGCGGCGCTGACTTTCAGTTCTCCGACGCAATGTGCCTGAAAATAGCGACGATGGCCTGTGTCCCCGTTTTGCATCTTGGGCTGGATTGGTACGATCATTTCTACACTGTGATTATTTACGAGGGCGATTTTGTTCCTAATCGTCCCCATCAAACGGTTGACGGTGTGGTACATACAAAAAATCCGGGCTTAAGCGGCGAGGCCTGGCTGCGTGGTCCACTGATTCTGTCATGGCAGTCCGTAGCCCAAACCGGACCTACTGCACGCAACGGCAAGCCGGGCAATGTAGTTATTCATGAATTTGCCCACAAACTGGATATGCTGCGAGATGGTGCTAACGGGGCGCCGCCGATGCACCCTGATATGAAGCCCGGCGAGTGGCATGATATTTTTTCCGCTGCCTGGGACCGTTTACAGCAGGCTTCTCACCAGCATAAAAAGCTACCAGTCGATAGTTACTCGTTAACCAGTCCAGCTGAGTTTTTCGCTGTCTGCAGCGAAACGTTTTTTGAAGCTCCTACTCATATGAAAGCTGACATGCCCGACGTTTACCGGTTACTGAGCCAGTTCTACCGTCAAGACCCGGCTGCCGAATAAATAAAAAAGGCCCAACGTTATACTGTTGGGCCTCTGTCACTCTACCGTTCTGATAAGTGGTTTCGCGGACTAATTTGTTCTTAGCTCACCTGATGAAGACTCAAGATGCGCACGAACGAACCACTGAAATTGCTCAAGCTCGGCAAGCTGGCCTGTCAGCATATCTTCCGACACTGCGTCTAACTCAGCTAACTGCTCGATACCTTCTCTGTGGTCTTTATTAACACCGTTATAGACTTTATCTAAAGCCATAAGATGCTCAGTCACCAGCGCTTTGCCTATGGAATAATCCTCCCAGGAGCGACGTTCCGTCAGTGCCTGAGGAGTACCAACCGGCACACCGCCCAGGGTCGCAATGCGCTCGGCAATGGTGTCCGTCATTTCCCTGACTGTTTCAACCTGGGGGTCCAGCATTTCGTGTACACCAATAAAATTAGGGCCAACCACATTCCAGTGGATATGCTTTAAGGTCAGTTGCAAGTCAATCAGTGCAACCATACGGTTATCGAGAATGGCGATGGTTTTTTTCGCCGATTCATCATCCATGCCCGGAGCAGTAAACTCAGCTAACTTCTCTGGTTTGTCACTCTTGTGCATAGTTCCTCCTGTTAGATTGGATTTTTACTGTCACTTAACTATCTGGGTTATTCGCTTATTCTGTGTTCGCGAACGGCTCACATACGCTCTATCACCTGGTCGATCATACGTTCCAGCTGACTCATCTTTTCGCCCAGCTCGGCTTGTTTGCCACCACCAACCTGGCTGCCCGCTTCCATCTCGCGTTGAATGTCATCCAAACGTCTTTCTCTTGACTCCCGCTCGGTTCGGCTGTCTACCACATTCATATTCGCGACAATATTAGCGCGCTCTTCGGCTAGTGCATCATAAGATTGCGTGCGGGTAGAATCTGCAGGTACAGCAGCATCAGTTTGTAATTCAACGATGTCATCAGCCAACTCGCGCATCTCTTCAGCTTCATCGCCTGCTGCTTCAAAAAACTCTGGCACTGTGGTGCCTTCCGGTAAGCGGTTAATCAGAAACTCGTTTAAGTATTGCTCTGCATTCATAAAAATCTCCGTTTACTGCACACAAGATACTTATCTTTAAGTCTTGTCGGCTAAACGGGATCTGTCAAATGACGACCGGCTTTTCGGCATAAAAAAACCCGGCGCAAGGCCGGGTTTTGATATTTCTTTAACGACTCAGCTTACCAGCCAGTTTTTTCAGCCAGAGCTTTACCGATATCTGCAAGACTACGCACAGTCTTAACACCTGCCGCTTCCAGTGCAGCAAATTTCTCGTCTGCGGTACCTTTACCACCGGCAATGATGGCGCCGGCGTGGCCCATACGTTTACCCGGAGGAGCAGTAACACCTGCAATGTAGGAAACAACCGGTTTTGTGACATTATCTTTAATGTACTCTGCCGCTTCTTCTTCCGCAGTTCCGCCAATTTCACCAATCATGACAATCGCTTCAGTTTCCGGATCTTTTTCGAATAATTCCAGAATATCAATGAAGTTAGAGCCAGGGATAGGGTCGCCACCAATACCAACACAAGTGGACTGGCCGAATCCTGCATCGGTAGTCTGCTTAACCGCTTCATAAGTCAGTGTACCTGAACGAGAAACGATACCTACTTTACCTTTCTGGTGAATGTGACCAGGCATGATTCCGATCTTTGACTCGTCCGGCGTAATAACACCCGGACAGTTTGGACCGATCATGCGCACACCTTTGTGCGTCAGGTATTCTTTTACATAAAGCATATCCAGCGTAGGGATACCTTCAGTAATACAGACAATCAGTTCGATGCCCGCATCCGCCGCTTCGATGATTGAATCTTTACAGAAAGGAGCCGGTACATAAATAACCGATGCCGTTGCACCAGTCGCTTCCACTGCTTCTTTTACTGTGTTAAATACGGGCAGGCCTAAGTGCTCTTGACCGCCTTTACCCGGAGTCACACCACCGACCATCTTCGTGCCATAGGCAATCGCTTGCTCGGAGTGGAATGTACCCTGTCCACCAGTAAAGCCCTGGCAGATGACTTTGGTATTTTTATCGATCAAAACGCTCATTATTGACCTCCTGCCGCAGCAACCACTTTATCGGCAGCATCAGATAAGCTCTCTGCTGCGATAATGTTCAGGCCACTATCGTTCAATTTGTCTGTACCCAGTTCGGCATTATTACCTTCCAGACGAACAACGACCGGAACTTTAACGCCAACTTCTTCTACCGCACCAATGATACCTTCGGCAATCATGTCACAACGGACGATACCACCAAAGATATTAACCAATACGGCTTTCACCGAACTATCGGACAAGATGATCTTGAACGCTTCAGAAACACGCTCTTTGGTCGCACCACCACCAACGTCAAGGAAGTTAGCTGGTTCGCCACCACTCAGTTTAACGATGTCCATAGTACCCATCGCCAAGCCTGCACCATTAACCATACAGCCAATGTTACCGTCCAACGCCACGTAGTTTAATTCCCACTTGGCCGCTTCAGCTTCACGCGCATCGTCTTGTGAGGGATCGTGCATTTCACGGATCTTAGGCTGGCGATACAAAGCGTTACTGTCGATACCGACTTTGGCATCAAGACAATGCAGCTTACCTTCGTCAGTAATGACCAACGGGTTAATTTCGAGCAAGGCAAGATCGTAATCTTCAAACATTTTTGCCAGACCTAAGAAGATCTTGGTGAATTGTTTTACTTGATCCGGGCTTAAACCCAGTTTGAAGCCTAGTTCGCGACCCTGGTAGGGTTGTGCACCAACCGTTGGATCGATTTCAGCTTTCAGAATTTTTTCCGGAGTCTCTTCTGCAACTTTCTCGATTTCGACACCGCCTTCTGTTGACGCCATGAAGACCACTTTACGTGAACCACGGTCAACAACAGCGCCAAGATATAATTCGTCGGCAATGTCGGTGCAGCTTTCAACCAAAATCTTAGCAACCGGCTGACCATTTTCGTCGGTCTGGAAAGTCACTAAGTTTTTACCTAACCAATGTTCTGCAAAATCGCGAACTTCATCCAGACTTTTAACTAATTTAACGCCGCCCGCTTTACCACGGCCGCCTGCGTGAACCTGACATTTGACAACCCAAACGTCACCGCCAATACGTTTTGCCGCTTCTACTGCTTCATCAGCAGTGTCACAGGCAAAACCTTCAGATACTGGCAAACCATACTCTTTAAAGAGTTGTTTACCCTGATACTCATGCAAATTCATGATGCTCTTCCGATTCGTTGAAACAACCAAAGCAGCTTACCTGCTGCCTACCCGAATACCGCGCCGAATTTTAACGTGAACGGCGCATAAATAATAGCCGCAACACTAAAATAGCGATGCGGCTTTTTGCTCAGCGTCTTTAGATATCCAGGATCAGACGTTGAGGATCTTCTAACAGCTCTTTAACGGTAACCAAAAAGCCAACCGACTGTTTGCCATCAATAATGCGATGGTCGTAAGAAAGAGCTAAGTACATCATTGGCAAGATTTCAATTTTGCCATCAACCACCATCGCCCGCTCCTGGATCTTATGCATTCCCAGAATCGCACTTTGAGGGGGGTTAAGAATAGGCGTTGACAGCAATGACCCGAATACACCGCCATTGGTGATGGTAAAGTTACCACCCTGCATCTCATCCAGTGTCAGTTTACCATCGCGCCCTTTTACGGCTAAGTCGCGAATGCCATTTTCCATGTCGGCAATCGACAGCTTATCGGTGTCACGCAATACCGGAGTTACCAGACCGCGTGGCGTCGAAACAGCAATGCTGATATCAAAGTAATTGTGATAAACAATGTCATCACCATCGATTGATGCATTAACGTCAGGAAAACGTTTTAGAGCTTCAGTAACTGCTTTGACATAAAAGCCCATAAAGCCAAGACGAGTGCCGTGGGTCTCCTCAAATTGATCTTTATACTTTTTACGAAGATCCATGATTGGCTTCATGTTGATCTCGTTAAAGGTCGTTAACATGGCCGTATCATTTTTCGCCTGCAACAAACGTTCTGCAATACGCTTACGAAGACGTGTCATCGGTACACGTTTTTGATCACGGTCACCGGAGGCTGCCGACTGTTTTGCTTGTTCTTTACTGCTCACAGCTGATTTATCTGAGTCTGATTTCTCTGATTTGCCCTTAACATGTTTTTCAACATCTTCTTTAGTAACCCGGCCGCCCTTTCCTGTGCCTTTTACATCACTGGGTTTAAGACCGTGTTCGCCTAATAAGCGACGTACTGCTGGCCCTGCTACTTCGCCGTCGCCACCATCATCATCAGAGCTCTTAGAATCATCTTTATCGTCAGATTTCTGTTCAGATTTTGACTCATCCGAACCTGAGGAAGAACCGCCTGAAGCACCGGATTCGACGACACCAATGACATCATCAGCACCAACGGTAGCACCTTCATCGTGTTTGATTTCTACTAATACGCCATCGGCAGGCGCTACAACTTCCAGCACCACTTTATCGGTTTCGATATCAACCAGGTTCTGATCGCGCTTTACTTCGTCACCTTCTTTGACATGCCATGCAGAAATGGTGGCATCAGAAACAGATTCCGGTAACTGCGGAACGTTTACATCCAGCTTTTCACCTGAACCTTGTTTAGACCCGGACTCTTTCTTGTCCTTAGCGTCTTTAGATTCATCATCCTCAGATTCTTTATCCTTGGATTTCTTGTCGTCCGATTTTTTATCTTCCGAATCGCTGTCGTCAGACTCTTTGTCAGAATCTGAAGAGCTCTCGCCATCACCTTTTTCAAGCTTGCCGATAACTTCATCGGCTGTGACAGTGGTACCCTCTTCTGCGATTATCTCGCCCAGCACACCATCGGCTTCTGCAGTGACTTCAAGCACTACCTTATCGGTTTCGATATCAACCAGATTTTGGTCGCGCGATACTTTATCGCCGGCCTTTACGTGCCATGTTGCGATAGTAGCATCAGCAACGGATTCGGGTAATTGAGGAACTTTAATATCAATCGCCATGGTTCATCTTCACCTATTTAATAGTTAGCGCTTCGTCAACGAGTTTTTGTTGCTGTTTATTGTGCTCAGATAAATAACCAACAGCAGGTGAAGCGGAAGCATCACGGCCGCAGTAGGTTAATTGAGCACCCGAGGGAATAGCAGCCCAGAAGTGGTGTTGGCTGCTATACCAGGCGCCCTGGTTCTGTGGCTCTTCCTGACACCAGACAAACTCTTTGACATGCTGATAGTCTTTCATAATATCGGCCACTTCTTCGGCCGGGAACGGGTACAACTGTTCAATTCGAATAATCGCAACGTCATCCTGCTCGCGCTTACGGCGTTCCTGTAACAAGTCATAATAGACCTTACCGGCACACATGATCACGCGTTTAACTTTTTTCGGTTTGAGATCATCTATCTCACCGATGGCGTTGTGAAAGCATTCGTTTGCCAGATCATCCATATCTGAAATCGCTAATGGATGGCGCAACAGTGATTTAGGCGTCATGACCACTAAGGGGCGACGAACCGGACGTAACTGTTGGCGACGGATCATGTGGAATACTTGCGCCGGGGTAGTCGGCACACAAACCGACCAGTTGTGATCGGCAGACAGTTGCAGGAATCGCTCCAACCGCGCCGACGAATGCTCAGGGCCCTGACCTTCGTAGCCGTGCGGCAGCAATAATGTCAGACCACACAGGCGACCCCACTTCTGCTCACCGGAACTAAGGAATTGATCGATAACAACCTGAGCTCCATTCACAAAATCACCGAACTGAGCTTCCCACATGACCAGAGTTTTTGGTTCTGCGGTTGCGTATCCATATTCAAATGCCACCACCGCGGCTTCAGACAGGACAGAGTCATAAATTTCTATCTTGCCCTGATCATCATGGATGTCGTTAAGCGGCATATAAGTACTGGCATCTTCTTGATCATGCAATACTGCATGCCGATGGAAAAACGTACCCCGCCCAGAGTCCTGACCCGTCAACCGGATATGGATACCTTGCTCGACTAAGCTGGCATAAGCTAATGTTTCAGCAAAGCCCCAGTCCATGGATTTATCACCTTTCGCCATTTTTTGACGTTCCTGATAAACCTTAGCGACTCGCGAATTCAGCTTATGATCCTCAGGGTAAGAAGAGATTTTATCACCCAGTTCGCGCAGCTTTTCCGAACTAATTTCGTAATCGTAATCAACATCCCACTCGTTGCCGATATAGGGTGACCAGTCAACCGAATGCTGCCGCATCGGACGATGTTCATCAACCACGACTTCGCCGCGGTCAAGGGCATCACGGTAATCGTCAACCCATTTTTTTGCCTTGTCTTTCTCGACCACATTCTTATCAGCAAGGCGGTCGGAATAAATCTCGCGGGCAACCGGATGCTTTTTAATTTTACTGTACATCAAGGGTTGCGTTGCACTGGGCTCATCGGCTTCGTTGTGACCATGACGGCGGTAGCACACAAGGTCAATCAGTACATCGCGTTTAAATTTATTGCGATAATCAAGTGCCAGCTGAGTAACAAAAACGACGGCTTCAGGATCATCCGCATTAACGTGGAAGATAGGCGCCTGAACCATTTTTGCAATGTCAGTACAGTACTGTGTCGAGCGGGCATCTTCACGTTTAGCAGTGGTGAACCCAACTTGATTATTAATAACAATACGCACCGAACCACCCACCTGATAAGCGCGGGTCTTGGACATATTGAAGGTTTCTTGCACTATGCCCTGGCCGGCTATCGCCGCGTCGCCGTGAATCGTTATAGGCAGAACTTTCTGCCCTTCCGGGTCATCCAGACGATCCATACGTGCGCGAACTGAACCCATCACTACCGGGTTAACGATTTCCAGGTGAGACGGATTAAAAGCAAGCGCCAGATGGACATCGCCACCCGGTGTTTCAAAGTCAGACGAAAAGCCCATATGATATTTTACATCACCGGAACCTTTATTATTGGAATGCTTACCAGCGAACTCGTCAAATAAGTCCTGTGGCTTTTTGCCCAACACATTGACCAGCACATTCAAACGTCCGCGGTGAGCCATACCGATGACAACTTCTTTCGCGCCCTGTTCGCCCGACCGGGTAATGAGTTCTTTGAGCAGTGGCACCAGGCTGTCGCCACCTTCCAGAGAAAAGCGCTTAGCGCCCGGAAACTTTGAACCTAAATATTTTTCCAGGCCATCGGCGGCAATGAGTTCGCGCAAAATTTTGGTTTGCTGGTCCTGCTGGAACGACGGCTTGCCGGCTACGCCCTCAAGGCGCTGCTGGATCCACCGTTTTTCTTCCGTCGACACAATGTGCATATATTCCGCACCCACCTGATTACAATAGGTGGATTCAAGCACCTCATGGATGTCTTTAAGCTTCATTGTGTCGCTGCCCGTGGCCAGCGAACCGACATTAAATTCGCGGTCCAGGTCATCTTTGCTCAGACCATGAAAATCAAGTGATAGCTCGGGAACCTTTTCTTGCTGCCACATGCCAAGAGGATCAAGACTGGCGTGCTGATGCCCTCTAAAACGGTACGCGTTGATTAACTGCAGGACTTTAACTTGCTTTTCGTCTGCGTGGGAACTGCCGGCAGCCGATTGCTTGAATTTGTTCTTCGCCAGCGATTTGAACTCGTCGCGGACCTCACTTAGCTTGATATCTACGGCACTGTCGTTACTCGGCAGAGAATCAAAAATTTCCCGCCATTCGTCACTGACGGCCGTGGGGTCATCGAGGTACACTTCGAACATTTGTTCGATATAAGCAATGTTACCTCCGGCTAGATGCGAGGACTCTAGCCACTCACGCATTACACCCTCTTGCATTGCGTTTCCTTTACACTAAATTCTGACCATACTATGAAAGAATAGCCGCCCTGATTCAAGGCAGCTATTCAAAACATCAACTCATTTCTTTACCGGACTACGCTGTAATTTAAACAGCACGGCTCAGTAGCATAGACTTGATGTGACCTATCGCCTTAGTTGGATTCAAGCCTTTCGGGCAAACGTTGACACAATTCATAATTCCGTGGCAACGAAACACGCTAAAGGCATCGTCTAGCTCACTGAGGCGTTCTTCAGTGGCTGTGTCGCGACTATCAATTAAGAACCGATAGGCGTGCAACAAGCCGGCCGGACCAACAAATTTATCCGGATTCCACCAAAATGATGGGCAAGACGTTGAGCAACAAGCACATAAAATGCACTCATATAATCCATCAAGCTTAGCACGATCTTCCGGCGACTGCAGGCGTTCGCGCGCCGGCGGTGTTTTCTCGTCGTTAATTAAGAAGGGTTTAATCTTCTCGTACTGCTTATAGAACTGGCTCATATCAACAATCAAATCACGGATTACCGGCAATCCCGGTAATGGCCGGATAACAATCCGGTCGGATTTTAATGATGATAAATGCGTGATGCAGGCCAGACCGTTTTTGCCATTAATGCTCATGCCATCGGAGCCACAAACACCTTCCCGACATGAGCGGCGAAACGCCAGACTTGGATCCTTTTCTTTCAATTTAATCAGCGCTTCCAGCACCATTAAATCCTGATTATCTTCAACCTCCAGGCTGTACTCTTTCATATGTGGAGCGTTGTCTACATCCGGATTGTAGCGATAAATTGAAAACGTATATTTTTTCATAGTACCCTCCAACTTAATAGGTACGAGCTTTCGGAGGGAAAGCTTCACGCAATTTAGGTTCCAGATTAACTTCGCGAGTCACCATATCTTCGTTCTCAGGACGATAAATAGTGTGCACAAGCCAGTTTTCGTCATCACGATCCGGATAATCCGCACGGCTGTGGGCGCCACGACTCTCAGTACGGAAGCTTGCTGCAACTGCAGTTGAGTATGCAGTTTCCATCAAATTATCCAACTCCAGACACTCCACACGCTGCGTATTAAACTCTTTGGATGTATCATCAAGACGCGCATTCTGCAGACGGTCGCGAATTTCCTGAAGTTCTTTTAGACCTTCTTTCATCGAATCGCCTTCGCGGAAAACCGAGAAGTTAAGCTGCATACACTGCTGCAAGTCTTTCTTAATTTGCGCCGGATCTTCACCTTTTTGGGTATTTTCCCAGCGGTTATAGCGACTTAAAGCAGCATCGACATCATCACTTGTCGCTTCACGGGCTTCGACATTTGCAGCCAGGTTTTCACCCAAGTGCATTCCGGTCGAACGACCAAAGACCACCAGATCCAGCAACGAGTTACCACCCAGTCGATTCGCTCCATGTACAGACACACAAGCAATTTCGCCACAAGCGAACAAACCTTTAACGTGTGACGTCTGACCTTTATCGTCAACGGTCAAAACCTGCCCATGAATGTCAGTTGGGATACCACCCATCATGTAGTGACAGGTCGGGATAACTGGAATCGGTTCTTTAACCGGATCGACATGAGCAAATGTGCGTGACAAGTCACAGACACCCGGCAAACGACTTTCCAGCGTTTCTTTACCCAGATGGTCCAGCTTAAGCTTGATGTGTGTACCCCAAGGACCTTCACAACCACGGCCTTCACGAATTTCGGTCATCATTGCGCGAGATACGACATCACGGGATGCCAAATCTTTGGCATTCGGTGCATAACGCTCCATAAAGCGCTCACCATCTTTATTCAGCAGGTAGCCCCCTTCACCGCGACAACCTTCTGTCACCAGCGAGCCCGCGCCGGCAATCCCGGTCGGGTGGAACTGCCACATTTCCATATCCTGCACCGGCACACCAGCGCGTAATGCCATACCAACACCGTCGCCAGTATTGATGTGCGCGTTGGTCGTTGAAGAGTAAATACGACCCGCGCCACCGGTTGCCAGGACCACAGCCTTAGCTTTAACGAAATAAACTTCGCCGGTTTCGATATCCATGGTGGTAACACCACAAACCGAACCATCTTGATTTTTCACGATGTCCAGTGCATACCACTCTGAAAAGACCGTCGTTTTATTTTTAACGTTCTGCTGGTAAAGCAAGTGCAATAATGCGTGACCGGTACGGTCCGCTGCAGCTGCAGTACGCGCTGCTTGTTCGCCGCCGAAATTCTTTGACTGACCACCGAACGGACGTTGATAGACTTTGCCGTTTTCAAACCGTGAGAAAGGTAAGCCCAGATTTTCCATTTCCAAAATGGCCTCAGGACCTGCTTTACACATGTATTCAATAGCGTCCTGGTCACCGATGTAATCGGAACCCTTGACCGTATCGAACATGTGCCATTCCCAGTTGTCTTCGTGAGCATTACCCAGCGCAACTGTAATGCCGCCTTGAGCTGATACCGTATGTGAGCGCGTCGGAAACACTTTCGACATCAACGCGCAGCTGAGTCCTTCCTGGGATATTTGCAGTGCTGCCCGCATTCCGGCCCCGCCGGCACCAATCACCACCGCATCAAATTCTAAAGTTTTAACGTTCACTTAAACACCCCACAGTACAAACAAGCCAGTGAGCCAAACGACGATTAACCCGACGCTGAATACGAATTGAATGAATGCTCTGACACCCGACGCTTTAACGTAGTCGGTTAAAACCTGCCAGATACCAATCCAACCGTGGATAAGTACTGCGGTCAACGTCAGCAAGGTAAATACCTGCATCCAAACGTTTGCGAACAGTCCACTCCAGTTTTGGTAAGTTACATCTGCCGTTGAGACAAAAAAACCAACCATAAACAAAGTGTATAAAAAGATAATTATTGAGGATGCACGGACCAAAAGATAATCATGCGAACCCGTACGCCCAAGTGTTCCAGCCGCTTTTACCATAACCACACTCCTACCAGTACAGCCCAGATAACTGATAAAGCTATAAATACGTTCGCACTGATGCGACCTGAGTCAAGTTCTTCCCAGTAACCCAAATCCATCACCCAGTGACGAATACCGATAATTAAGTGGAATCCTAACGCTGTCAAAATACCCCAGCCAATGAACTTGGCGATAAAGCCAGTCATCAGGCTTTCAACGTGAGCAAAACCCTGAGGACCTTCCAGAGAGGTTGCAAATGCCCAAGTTAAAAAGGCCAGCGCAATGAGCATAACCACACCAGAAATACGGTGCAAAATGGATGCTTTGGCAGCGGCAGGAAGTTTTATTGTTGATAAGTCTAAGTTTACAGGTCTTTCTTTTTTCACGATAGCTTGCCTTTTAAAAAGCACTAAAGAAATGTAAAGAATGCCCGGCGCATCTCTAAGCTGTTATGATAACCCAAGTGCCACCTCGACGGCGTTGAGTATATCGAGCATGCCGTGCAATTACAACGACAAACCTAGTAACGAAAATAGGCTAAAATTGGATTCATCAGCAATCTAAGACTAAAGTCTAATTAGCAAAAAAATGTTAATCCTCTTGTAGGCTCAGTGACGTATTACTAATGCCAGATAATTCTCGCCGTTTGACATAAATTGACATTTGACACCAATTTAGCGTTAAATTAGCGCACTTTTCAAAAGTACAAGCAAGGAGATTTCCTTATGGCTGATCGCAAAGCCACATTACAGATTGAGGGGCAATCAATCGAATTGCCGGTTTTGTCACCGACAGCCGGTAAAGATGTAGTCGATGTTCGCACGCTAGGAAAACATGGTTTTTTCACCTTTGATCCAGGCTTTCTGGCAACAGGCTCTTGTGAGTCGGCTATTACCTACATCGACGGTGAAAAAGGTATGCTACTGCACCGCGGTTATCCGATCGGTGAACTGGCGACCAAAGCAGATTATCTAGAAGTCTGCTACATGCTGCTGCATGGCGAAGCGCCGGATGAAAAGCAATATCAGGATTTTAAGGAAACCATCACCAAACATACGATGGTGCATCAGGGTCTGCATAACTTTTTTAATGGTTTCCGACGCGATGCTCACCCAATGGCGATGCTCTGCGCAGTAACTGGCGCCCTGTCATCTTTTTACCACGATGACCTGGATATCCATGACGAAAACCAACGCTTACGCAGCGCCTACCGCTTAGTCGCAAAAATACCGACGATCGCTGCAATGGCCTATAAATTTAGCATGGGTCAACCCTTCGTCTACCCACGTAATGACCTGGGTTATGCTGAAAACTTCCTTAATATGATGTTCTCAGTACCGGCCGAGGACTATGAAATCAGCCCAGCCGTTGCTAAGGCAATGGACCGTATCTTTATTTTACATGCCGACCATGAACAGAATGCTTCGACCTCGACAGTTCGGTTGGCTGGCTCCTCCGGTGCGAACCCTTATGCATGTATTGCAGCGGGTGTTGCGTCTTTGTGGGGGCCTGCGCACGGCGGTGCCAACGAAGCATGTTTGCGGATGCTGGCTGAAATTGGTTCGGTAGAGAATATTCCGAAGTACATTGAGAAAGCGAAAGATAAAAACGATCCTTTCCGCTTAATGGGCTTTGGTCACCGTGTATACAAAAACATGGACCCGCGTGCCACAGTAATGCGTGAGTCTTGTCACGAAGTACTGAAAGAGCTTAACCGTGATGACCCACTGCTGGACGTAGCCATGGAACTTGAGCGTATCGCTCTGTCAGACGATTACTTCGTCGAGAAGAAGTTGTTCCCCAACGTCGACTTCTACTCCGGTATCGTGTTAAAAGCCATTGGCATCCCGACCAACATGTTTACTGTTATCTTCGCGCTGTCACGGACAGTCGGCTGGGTATCGCACTGGCACGAAATGATGAGCGAAGAAAGCCAGAAAATCGGCCGACCTCGCCAACTGTATACTGGCTACACAGAACGTGAATTCAGTCCGATTAAAAAGTGATCAAAGTCACTTTGACGAAAAAACGCCTCCTACGAGGCGTTTTTTATTACCAGCGACTGACAAATCGATTGGTAATGATTGATATCAATATACCCAGCATAAAATAGCCAATTACATTAAGCAGCGTCTGCGCAATACCATTGGTAGCCAGCGAAAAGCTTCCTAAATTAATAAAATGTAACAATGAGTGGTGCCAGGCAATGCCGAAATCGGAAAAAGCGTCAGGCTTGGCAAGACTGAAATAAATGCCAAAGCTACTCACTATCAACAAAGATGATATCAGCCAGCGTGACAATGAGTGGCCAAAATCAGAAATCAGTCCGATAAATGCCGCAAACAGAACTCTTGGCAGTTTTCTGTACCACGACAATTCCTCAATTTCGAGCAGCAACTGAGACAGGCGGTATTCTCGCGAGCAATACTCAATAAATGGCGACAGCTCAGTCCCGGCTGTGAATATGGTTCGTTTGCTCGTACGCGGCTGTTTTAACAGACGCAGGAAATGGCTAATGCCCGTAGTCAACGCAGGACGGAACTTAACGCGGATGACTTTAACGTTTCGAAAACTGGCTAAATCAAAGTCAACGTTTGAAAAATCGACCGCATCTAAGCGTGAATCGTCCCAGTGTGAATTACGTGCTGTCGCTCCTTTAAAGCTGGAATTCCGTATACTCGCCTGAGTTACGTCAGCATCGTCTAAATCGGCATTTTCGAGCTGGCAGCCGTGCCAACATGTCTGCCTTAAATTAGCTGTTGAAAACTTCGTGTAGCCATCTTTATCACTGCGACACCTATTGAAGGTAGCGCCCTGCAGATTAGCTTCAGTAAAAGCTGTATTGGTCAAATCACACTCATCAAAAACACAGCCGCTGAGATCATTTAAGCTTAAGTTTTTGCCTTTTAGTTCGTCTCCGTGAAATGTTCGTTGGGTCATTGTTTTACAAATTCCGATAAGGTGTTATCCAGTTCTACACTAATTCGCCGTTGCTTATTTCCTTCGAGGATATTCTGAAAGGTTTCTTGTTGCAGACCGTAGGGGTCCCAGACCGGTACACTTTTCTCTGCGTCAACAATCAGGCCAAGGTCGCGGTTAAGCTCAGTAAACACCTGATAAAGTTCAGAGTCAGTCCGCAAACCATCTGCGCTCAACAGCCGTCCATCATTCTTTAACCAATAAGCGTAATTTGCCCTAATCGGCCGTATTGAATCGAATTTTTTATACAGTAAAGATGTCATAAAGTGCTCAGTTATTACGTCAAACTGTCGGCTGGGGAATAAAGACGCGTCGCTCAGATCACCGAACCGGTATAGCACTTCAATTTGCTTAAGCTGCTCGCGTTTTTCCCGAATTTCTTTGTCAAGCTGCTTGCAGCAAGTAAACTTTTCATCACCGATTTTAAATTTGTAGCGGAAAAATGCTTTACTCTTGATTGCCTCTAAAAACCCAGCAATCTGCTTAAGCGGAAAATCACAACGGTCAACAAAAGTAACGACGATATTAATTTTAGACTGCGACTCCTGCAAAGCTTCGAGGTAAAGTAATAATTGACCCAATGCGTGAACATAACTCGCTACGCCCGCGACCATTACCTGTAAAGGTTGCGATGACTTATGCTCATTAAATCGTTCGACTAACCGCTGCTTTAGCCACATGCGCTGCTCTTTGACTAAATACCAGCTACCGGCGGGTAAATTAGTTTCAGAAAACCATTTTGCTAACTGGGTAGTCGAAGGCCCTTCTTTTAAAAACCCATGAAAACTGTCCTGCGAGGTCTGCAGTAAGTCGTCTTTTATTGCTGCGAACTGACAATGAACCCGGCTCTGATGATACCCGCAAGGCGTATTTTTGCCATTATCATGAGAACAGATGTGGGCACTGTCATTTAGTTTAGTCTGAATTTTTTGGCTCATTGCGTTCCGTCAATAGTTATCCAAATCAGTTATTTAGAGTACATTCAATTATATGCCCGGCGCTACGTGCAATAACACCTCTTTTTATTTATACTACAGGGCTTTTTGGTGTGGTCAAAAACAGAGAGGCTTATGCAGCAAGTAGTTAATGTACAGGAACCCGTCATCACTCCGCGGCGCTTCAAAGTTTATCAGCACAGACAGCTGGACAAGATAGAAGCCCTGAAGAAAGTTCCTTCAGACATGCGTTTTGAAATGAAAGTCGTTGCCAATGTGCTGCCCTTCAGGGTCAATGAGTACGTTTTTAACGAACTTATCGACTGGGAAAATGTACCCAATGACCCGCTGTTCCAGCTAACCTTTCCACAAAAAGAAATGCTTGAACCCTCTGCTTTTCAGCGCATGGCTGACTTAATGTCAGCTAAGCATACCACCAATGAAGTTTTTGATCTGGCCACACGATTACGCCAGGAAATGAACCCGCACCCCGCCGGGCAAATGCAAATGAATGTGCCTCACGTCGACGGTGAGCCCCTGCCGGGGATGCAACATAAGTACCGTGAGACCGTTTTATTTTTTCCTGCTCAGGGTCAGTACTGCCACGCTTATTGCACTTTTTGTTTCCGCTGGGCTCAGTTCGTGGGTAAAGCAACACGTTTTAACTCTAATGATGCAGACCAGCTGCATCGCTATCTGGCACAGCATAAAGAAGTGACCGATTTGTTGGTTACCGGCGGTGACCCGATGGTGATGCGCACGCACAAGTTGCAGCACTATCTTGAGAAGCTTTTACAACCTGAATTCGAACACATCAAAACCATTCGCCTGGGTACCAAGGCTTTGACTTTCTGGCCCTACCGTTTTATTACCGACCCCGATGCCGACGGCTTACTCAGACTGCTGGAAAAACTGGTCAAAGGCGGTAAGCATGTTTCCATCATGGCCCACCTGAACCACCCTAACGAGCTGCGCACGGATGTTTGTCAGGAAGCGGTTCGGCGACTTCGCAGTACCGGTGTGCAGATTCGCTGTCAGGCACCGCTGTTGCGGCATATTAATGATAATCCCGATGATTGGGCAACAATGTGGAACAAACAGGTTAATATGGGAATGATCCCTTATTATATGTTTATTGAGCGAGATACCGGTGCCAAGCGTTATTTTGAAGTACCACTTGAACAAACCTGGCAGATTTTCCGTAAAGCCTACCAGCAGGTTTCCGGCGTAGCCCGTACCGTCAGGGGGCCTTCTATGAGTGCCGGCCCCGGAAAAGTAGAAATCCAGGGGGTCACCGAGGTTGCCGGAGAGAAGGTTTTCGCATTACGTTTTATCCAGGGGCGCAATCCTGACTGGGTACAGCGGCCGTTCTTCGCTCAATATGACCCTAACGCAACCTGGTTAAACGACTTAAAGCCAGCCTTTGGCGAGGATAAATTCTTTTTCGAGGACGAGTACGCAAAAATGGCTGCTATCGACTGATAGCGATAACAGCCATGGCGCAGGTTAGCCGAGTAAACGGCGGGCGTTGTTTAGGTCGTCTGCTGTATCGATGCCGGGCTGAGGTGTTTTAATCGCTTCAGCCACATGAATCCGCTCGCCGTGCCATAACACGCGCAACTGCTCTAATGACTCAATTTGCTCCAGTGGCGACGCCGGCCATTCGACATAGCGGCGTACAAAGCCGGAGCGGTAGGCGTACAAACCAATATGTCGCTGGTAGATGTCACTATCAAAGATTGTCGCCTTGCCATCGTCGGCAAAGGTATCGCGGTGCCAGGGAATCGCTGCGCGGCTAAAGTACAGGGCATAGCCCGCTGAATCACGCACTACTTTAACCACGTTGGGGTTAAACATCTGCTCGGCATCGTCAATAGGAACTGACAAAGTCGCCATGGCGGCCTGCCGCTGATTAGCCAGATTATCTGCTACCTGACGAATAATTTCCGGCGGTATAAAGGGTTCGTCTCCCTGCACATTAACAACAATTTCATCTTCGGCAAAAGCCAGCTGCCCGATAACCTCTGCCAGGCGTTCGGTCCCTGACTGATGTTTGTCTGAAGTCAGCATTGCCCGTCCGCCAAACTGAGTCACAGCGTTCTCGATACGCGGATCATCGGTGGCAACAATAACTTCGGCAGCACCACTTTGCAGAGCCCGCTCGAAAACGTGCTGGATCATGGGTTTACCGCCAATATCGGCCAGCGGCTTACCCGGTAACCGCGACGACTGATAACGGGCCGGAATGATTACCGTAAAGCTCATGACGGCACCTGCTCCAGCTCTGTGGCATCAACGGTGCGGGCCTTATCGGCAATGAGTACTGGAATACCTTCCTCGACCGGATAGGCTAATTGTTCGCCGCGACAGACTAGTTCGTTATTTGACTGCCAGTAAGTCAGCTTTCCCTTACAACTCGGGCAAGCGATAATTTCTAACGTGCTGCTGTCAATACTCATCGACTATTCCTCATTTTTGTAATTGTTCCAGCCGCTTAATCAAAGCGGCAGTAAATTGACCGGGAAGTTGCGCTTCTATCGGTTGATAGTACCAGTCGCCAGCAGCAAAATCGCGACATTTTGCTGCGTCTTTTTCGGTCATTAACACCGGCTTATCAGTTAACCGCGAGAAATCCCCGGGACTGAACTGATGATGGTCAGGAAACGCAAAACACTGGTCGAGCTCTAGATTTTGCTCACGTAAACTATTAAAAAACCGGTGTGGATTACCAATCGCGGCTACGGCATAGCATTCTTCATCCGGGGCGTTCACCGAACTATCATCAGCAACTTTTCGCCAGCCTCTGGACTTAACTTCGCATACATAGCGTGCAAATGGGTGCTGCGCATATAAAGACATCACCCAGTCAGCACCTTTTAAACGCCAGGGGCCTTCCCGTAGCGGCCCACACGGCAATAACCATCCGTTACCTATGCCACGCTCTGCATCAATTAAAATCAGCTCGATATCGCGTTGTAACGCGTAGTGTTGCAGGCCATCATCACTGATAATCAGGTTAACATCTGAATGCGTTTGCAATAATTTTTCCACTGCTGCTGAGCGCTTTGGTGCGATAACTACGGGGCAACCCGTTTTGCGCCGCAGCATTAACGGTTCGTCGCCAACTTTCTGCGCACTGTCACCGGTCTGCACATCGTGGGGGTATTCAGCAGTAGAACCATAGCCCCGACTGACGATGCCGGGTTGGTGACCTTCTTTTCGCAAATAATCAACTAAAGCGATTGTTAACGGTGTTTTACCGGTACCGCCGACACTGATGTTACCCACCACAATAACCGGTACTGAAGCCCGGTAACGCGGCAGCAGTTTAAAAACGTATAACGACCGGCGAAGATTGGTCAGCAACCAGAATAGCAGCGACAATGGCACCAACAAGTACAAAGCCGGATGCAGACGTTTTTTATACCAGAGGCTTTGAAGCCAGGTCATCGACTAACCACCACTAAATTGTAAATTATATAACTGACTGTAAGGGCCTTGCTGCTCCAGTAGCTTATGATGATCGCCCCGTTCTACGATCTCACCGTTGTCCAGTACCAGAATTTCATCAGCATTTTCTATAGTCGACAGTCGATGTGCAATAACCAATGAAGTCCGGTTTTTCCGTAAAGCTCCCAAAGCTTGTTGAATATGCCTTTCCGACTCGGTATCCAGTGCTGAAGTCGCTTCATCCAGAATTAAAATCGGCGCATCCTGCAATAAGGCCCGGGCAATAGCAATTCGCTGACGCTGGCCTCCCGACAACATAACGCCATTTTCACCGACGATAGTATCTAAGCCATTAGGCAAGGTTTCTGTAAACTCGGTCACATAAGCCTGCTCGGCCGCTTCCATAATATCCTCGTGCGATACATCCGCAGGCGCCCCATAAGCAATATTATTGGCGATGGTGTCATTAAACAAAGTGACATGTTGAGATACCAGAGCAAATTGACGGCGCAGGCACTTCAGGTTGTATTCCTGTAAGTTATGGCCATCCAGCAAGATTTGTCCGTCGCTGACATCATAAAAGCGCGTTAACAAGCTGGATATGGTTGATTTACCGCTGCCCGAACGGCCTACCAAAGCAAGGGTCTTGCCCGGTTGTAAGTTAAAACTGATGTTCTTAAGTGCGGGCTCATCACCCTGCTGATAAGTAAATGTCACATGATCAAATACCAGATCTCCCTTAACCCGGTCCACTTGTAAGGAGCCTTTATCAACTTCAACCGGTTGGTCTAAAATATCAAAGACACTGGTGGCAGCGGCAATCCCGCGCTGAAAGTCACTGTTGATATTCGTTAGCTGTTTGAGCGGCCTCAGCAACATAATCATCGCCGTTAACAGGGTAGTAAAGGCACCCGGTGATAGCTCTTCCAGCATTTCCGGAAAACTCGCCAGGATCAGTACCATCGCCAGGCTTAAAGAGGCAATAAACTGAATAACTGAGGTACTGATAGCACGGGTATTAACCAGTTTCATGTTCTGGTTACGGGTATTATTATTAATTTCGGCGAAACGTTTCGATTCCACCTTTTGCCCTTCATGCATAACGACCACTTTATGGCCATTTATCATTTGCTCTGCGGTTGTGGTGACATTGCCCATGGCAGTCTGGATGCGGCCGCTGACAGTACGAAAACGTTTTGAAACAACCGCAACGATTTTGGCAATGATAGGTCCTACCACCAGAAATACCAGTGATAGCTGCCAGCTTTGATAGAACATCAACCCTAATAAACCGATAACAAAAGCGCCGTCTTTTACCAGAATTAATACAGCGCGGCTGGTGGCTTCTGCCACTTGTTGCGTATCGTAGGTAATCTTCGAAATCAGTTCGCCGGTGGAGTGTTGATCATGAAACTTGACCGGCACTTTCATCAGGTGTTCAAACAGCTGCTGGCGCATGCGGGTAACCACTTTAAAACCGACATAATTCAAAAAGTAGTTACTGGCAACGTTAAAGAGTCCGCGTATGATAAAAAATATCGGTACAATCAAACCACCGTAAAACAAAATAGTCGAATTGCCTTTAGCTAAGCCATCATCGATTAAGGTTTCTATCTGTGAAAAAAACCAGGTATCAATCGCAGAAAAACCGATCATACCGAGTATCGCAAAGGCAAAGGTTAACTTGTACGGCTTTATATAACCGAGTAAACGTTTAAAGGTTTTCTTTTTTTGGCTCTGAGAGTCCATGCAATCTCGTTAAGTTGCTAAATATCCCAGCATTCTACCCGTTTTATAGCACAAGTGGCTAGTCATCATCACGATAGATTAGACGCCCTCGTTTTTCTTCAAAAGGTAATAGCAGGCGCCACTGATAACCATTGCTGGCGACACTCAACTGACCGTAGTCCTTGCTACTGAACCAGCTCCGCTGCATTTGCCGATAGCGGTTTGTGGTAGATTGATGAGGGAAGTTATAGCCTTTGTGGTCCCCGTTGCTGATTAAAATTAATGAAGGCTGCGCCTGTTTCAGTAACAACCAGCCACTGGATGTGCGGCTGCCGTGGTGGGGTGCAAGCAGTAAATCAACGGCAGGAAAGCCAAGGCTTTCAGCAATTTCCCGCTCGGCAGAAAATTCGATATCGCCGGGCAGCAGTACGGTAAAATTTTTATAGCGCAAATAAAGCACGCAGGATGCGTTGTTGGAACTTAGGGAACCCGCCTGCTGCGAAGGCCCGGGTTTAGGCCCGACTTCAGGCCCGACTTCAGGCCAGAGCACCGTCCACTGTATACCATTCCAGCTACCCTCCATACCCTGCCGGCAAGGCTGCGATGTCAACGCGCCAAACCACAAAATGTCGGGATAACGTTGCGCCAGATATTCCATCCCACCACTGTGGTCACGGTCTTTATGACTGACCCAGACAGCTTCCAGCTGCAACTGTCGTGCTTGCAAAAACGGCTCAATAACGCTCGCAGCAAGGCTATAACCGCTGTTATAACCGATGGCCGTATCAATTAGCCAGGCTCGTCCGGCCCGTTCGATGACAACCGCCTGGGACTGGCCAACGTCCAACACATGCAGATAAAAAGTCTGATCCCGCGGATGACTGACACTAAAAGCATAGCTCACCAACGGCAACGAGCCTAACAGTACCCATTTGTAAAAAACACGCCCAATCGGCAGTAGTGTCAGCACCATCACCAGCACCAAAGTTGTTAACGGAATGTCCATCTGCGGCTGCCACCAGTTAAAGTCCAGCGCTGCAGTAAACTTCAAAAACGGGGCGATTACCTGCAGCGGCAGCGACGCCAGAAACCACAGGTTATCGGCAAACTGATGTGCATAAAAAATTTCTGCCAGCGTGCCGCTTAGAGCCAGCGGCAGCAGCCAGAGACTGATAACAGGCAGCACCAGTAAATTGACTAAGGGTGCCAATAACGAAATCCCGCCAAACCAGTGCAACGATAAAGGGGCCATAATAATGAGGAACATCAGTTGCAAACGCACCAGACTGACAAGCCCCGCGCCGCCGGCCTGCTGCCAGCGCCAGATTGTGGTAAAAATTGTCAACAACGCACTGACGGATAACCAAAAACCGACATCCAGCCAGGCCAGCGGGTCAATCAGCAATAAAACCGCAACGGTCCGTAAAACTAACTGCCAGGGACTGATGCGTAAGGCCAGAATCTGATGTAAGCCCAGTACAGTGAACATAATGAGCGCACGCACAGTGGCAATAGCAAAGTCAGCCAACCAGGCGTACCCGAAAGCCACCAGCAAAGCAAACAAAAAACTCAGCCGCTGTACACTCAGTTGTTCCAATTGTCCGGCTTTACAGCGCCAGCTTAAAACCCGGCTGACAATTACCCGTCCCAGCAAAAGCCCTGCCCAGGCAACCAGGCTCAGGTGCAAGCCCGAAATAGCCAGTGCGTGGGTCAGCCCATTGTATTGCCAATGCCGTCGTTGTTCAGCACTCATCAAATGCCTGACACCCACACTGAGTGCAGCTAAGATGGCCCCTTGCTGATCTGGATGTTGCGCTAAACGTTCCGCTATCCGGGCCCGGACTGGTTTGCCTGCCTGTTGCAACTGACCGGACTGAACTGTGGCCAACGCAGTAATACCCTGCCGGCTAAGCCGCAACAGATAATCGGTACTGCCCCAGTTCCAATAATTCCTGGCCGGTTTCACCTTGACGTTAAGTTGCCATAGCTGGCCAAGCTGCAAATGTTGCGGCGCTTTGCCATACCAGCTAAATCTTAGTCGCGGCGCACCTAAAAAACCCTTATCAAGAGAGTGCCCCCGGATAACTTTACCAACAAAGCGGATATGGGTGTTAAACTTGACCGGCAGGCTGGTCACAACTACGGTCATTGGCTGAAGGCTTTCGAATTGAGTTAGCTGCTGTTGCTGGTGATGTTGCCAATTAATATTTGCAGTAGCGACTGTGATGCCGCAAAATAGAAAAGTAACTAATGTCGCTACTGTCCGTGCTCGCGGAACAGCTGTTGGTGGCAGCAAAGTAACGAGCAGTGCAAAAAGCAGCGTCAGCCCCATGCTAAGATAAGGGCTTTCCGCTGCGGTGCGCAGGCCCAAACCGACGCCTAAGACAAACATGATTAAACAACGATCCATCGTTGCTCCCGGAAAGCGTTAATTCAATTTAGCAGGTAGTTTCATGGCAAGACGGGTAATCAGAAAATTGGTTCCTGATCACAACAAGATTAGGCAGTCGCGGGCCATTCGCCTGTTCGGCAGCCTGCTGCACGACGCCAATCTCTGGCATTTAAACCGCCGTTCGGCTTCCGGCGCTTTTGCCGTTGGCTTATTTACTGCGTTTATCCCGATACCTTTTCAGATGCTGGTTGCAGCCGCTGCTGCTATTCCATTTCGGGTCAATCTTCCATTATCCGTTGGTCTGGTCTGGGTTTCCAACCCAATCACTATGCCACCGATGTTTTATCTTTGCTACCGCCTGGGTAACTGGATGCTGGCTGCCCCGCCGCAGCCTTTTACCTTTGAATTGAGCTGGCAATGGTTGGTAGATAGTGTCTCGACCATCGGTCCGTCACTGTTACTCGGCTGCTTAGCCATGGGTACTATCGCCAGCATCATTAGTTATTTGCTGATCCGTTTACTGTGGAGACAGTCTGTGGTCAATGCCTGGCGTAATCGCCCCGGATCCCGCCATTCTTAAGAAAAAGCTTAGTGACCGCCATGCAGCGCTTTGGCCGGAGCAACCCGTGTCGCCCGCCAGGCAGGGTAAAGGGTAGCCAGCAAACTCATTGCTAACGCCACTGAGGTTACTAAAACGACGTCCTGCCAATGCAGCTGTGACGGAATTTTGCTAACAAAGTACACGTCATCGTTCAGTAGCTGTAACGCCAGAGCCTGCTCCAGCCAAAACATGAGGTCAGGCAAGCTTAACGCCAGCAAACTACCTGCCAAGGCCCCCCAACAGGCGCCCCTTAAACCATTCTGCAGACCCTGCCAGACAAAAATCATAACGATTTTTTGGTCAACGAGACCCATGGTTTTCAGCATCGCAATCTGCGAACGTTTTTTTGTTACTGTTAGCACCAAAGTGGACACAATATTAAAACAGGCAACTGCCATCACTAACACCAGCACCAAATAAATAACCGTCCGTACCAGTTCAATATCACGATACAAATGACCGTGAGTCCGCATCCAGTGATTAACATAGACTAAATCAGGCAGTTTATTACCCACGCGTTGCGCAACCTGGGGTGCGTCAAACACGTCGCGTAATGTCAGCCGAATGCCGGTAACGCCGCTGTCAATGCCTGCCAGCTGACGAGCCGTCGACAATGACACATAGGCGTTCTGATGGTCGATCTCACCTCCGAATTCAAATAAACCGACGATAGTGAGTGTGTGCCGCCGGGGCGACTGGAATGCCCTTTCACCCTGTTGCGCCAGCAATAAGGTCACTTGTTCTCCGACAGTTAACTGCAGCGTTTCTGCAAGCCCGGCGCCGAGAATGATTCCGCTTGGTGACTGGCTTAAGGCACGCATTGCTGCCGCGCTAATAAAGTCGTTGATGCCCGAGGCCGACATCTGCGGCTCGATACCTTGCAGCACAACGCCTTTAAATTGTCGGCCAGACTGGGCCATTGCGGTTTTCTGAATAACCGGACTGACTGCCACTACCGCTTCATCGGCTTGCGCGACGCCAGCAATTTGCTGCCAGTTATCAAAAGTTCCGGAAACGCGCTGATACTCAACATGTGGCACAACTTTCAGCAACTTATCCTGTAATGCATTCTGAAAACCATTCATCATCGACAAGGCGGCGATAAGTACCGCGCAACCGAGGATGATACCCAGGGTTGAAGAGGTCGAAATAAAGGACAAAAAACCCTGTGCTGAGCTATTTTTTCTGAACCTGCGGGCAATATTCCAGGTTAACACGGCCTACTTCCCTGCTTGCTCATTGAGCTGTAACTGGCCCCGCTGCAGGCGCTCGACACGCTGCAGTTGAGCCGCTAAGCGCTCATCGTGGGTAACAACAATAAAGGCCGTTCGCCGTTCCTGATTCAGCTGTAGCATCAGCTGATAAACCGCCTCTGCTGCTTCGCCGTCAAGATTACCGGTCGGCTCGTCCGCAATAATCAGTTGCGGCTGATTAGCAAACGCACGAGCCACCGCAACGCGCTGACGCTCGCCGCCGGACAGTTGTGCCGGGCGGTGATGCATGCGTTCGGCAAGCCCTACCCGCTGTAGTAATTCCATCGCCTGTTGCCGCGCATCGGTTTTACTGTAGCCGGCAATCAGCAACGGCATGGCGACATTTTCTAACGCATCAAACTCGGGTAATAAATGATGAAACTGGTAAACAAAGCCGAGATTTTGATTACGCCAGCGTGCCAGCCGGCTGGCACTCCAGCCGGTCAGTGCTTCGCCCTGAAAACAGACTTCTCCTGCGCTTGGCTGATCCAACCCCGCCAAAATATGCATTAAGGTACTTTTGCCCGAACCTGAGGCCCCGACTATGGCGACCATTTCACCAGCGTTAATGCTAAAGTCCACCGCATTCAACACCTCAGTCTGACCACCACCGTCGTCAAATACCTTACTGATTTTCTGCCCTGCTAATAGCGGGTTAGTCATAGCGTAATGCCTCCGAGGGTTGGGTTTTAGCAGCCAGCATGGCAGGGTAAATGGTCGCTGCTAAACACAGCAATAGTGACGCAACGGCAACCACAACTAATTGACCCGGTTGGACAACAATCGGCAGGCCAGTGGCATTAATCGCCATTAAGTCGACCCCAAACAGTGTTAACAGGGGGTTCAGGTAATAACTGACTAGTAACCCCAGCAGCAGACCCGAAGCTGTTCCCACCAGGCCGTTATAACTGCCCTGCAGTAAAAACACCCGTCGTATCTGTGCCTGGGTCAGGCCAAGGGTTTGCAAAATCGCAATATCGTTACGTTTTTCGTTAATCACCATGATAAGTGCCGACAGCGTATTAAAAGCCGCCACCGCAATGATTAATGCCAGCATCAGCCACATCATGCGCTTTTCCATAGCAACCGCATCAAACAGCTGACCAAACTGTTGCCGCCAGTCGGTTACCTGATAGTCGCTGTGCTGCCGGTAATAAGCGGCAACCTCAGGCGCGGCAAAAGCGTCATTTAGCTGCAGCTGAAAGCCCTCAACCGATTGTGCCGGTCGACGGGTTAAGCGATTAAGATCTTCTGCGTTGGCAACCACCAGGTTATTGTCCAGCTCTGACTGCAACGCGAAAATTCCGGTAACCGTAAAACGTCTTTGCGCAGGAACCATACCAAAGGGGGTATAAACAGCGCCTTCTGAGGTTATCAGTCGTATTTTATCGCCGATACTTACCCCAAGCCTGCCGGCAACGCCCTGGCCAATAATAAGGTGGTAGTCTCCGGCACCTAACTGCTGCCAGTCGCCAACCTGCAGTGCCTGGCTTAGCACCTCCGGCAGCCCCGCAGCAGGATCATCTGCGCTTACCTGGCTAAGCCTGCCACGGGCGACAGCCACAACCATCTCTCCGGGAGTCTGTAATAAGGCCTGGGTCTGGACATAAGGCATCACGGACTTAACTTGTGGGTGCCGGGGTAACTGCTCCTGTCGCTCTGACCAACTCTCCAGTGCCCGCTCAGATGTCAATTTTACCTGGGGAACAGCGCCAAGAATCCGCTGTTTCAACTCGTTTTCGAAACCATTCATGACGGACATAACAACGACTAGTGCCATTAAGCCAAGAGCAATACCAAATAACGCAAAGCGATTGATAAAGCGGGTAAAAGCCGAGCTTTTTTGGGCGCGCCCATAGCGTAAGGCGATAAAAAGCGATACCGGTTGAAACATTACCCTCTCAAAATCTAATCTTGCGTAATCATTAGCAGCAAGGATAATGAGTTACGTTAGGGCTGACAACTAAAAGGGCGGAATATGAGTAATTCCCCAGTGATGCAAACACAACAAATTGGTGATTTCTTTACCGTTAACGAACTATTCTCGGTTAATTTATTGCCATTAAGTGGCGATGCCACAGTGCCGGATGACGAGCAGTTTGAACAACAAATGCCAGAGCTGTTTAAAATGGCCTCAGATATGGCAGGTGCCGATAAAGACCTGCTGGAAAAGCTGCGGCTGGAGTCACAAAACAGTCCGACGCTAGGTATGTTTTTAGAGCATATGAATCAGCGCATGATCACTATGTTGGGGTACTTATTGCGTTACGAAGATGAGCCACAGCACCGCTTTAATGGTGTCGAGTTTGGCGGCGGCGGCATTCGTGTGGAAAGCGAGCAGACCTTTGCTGCCGGCCAGCTATTTCAGGCGAAGCTTTTTTTGAAAGCGGAGTCACTAGCAATTTTTTGTTATCTGCGCTGTATTCAAAACTGTGACGATGATACCTCAGACAGTCATCAAATGACGCTGGAATTCGCGCAAATAAGCGAACAGGATCAAGAGCATCTGATCCGCGCCAGCCTGCATGCTCAAAGCCGTCAGTTAAAGCGCCGGGCACAACAACGAAAACGTGAAAATAGCGAAAACAACGAAAACACCTGATTTATCCGTTGCCAGGCATCCAAAATCGCTGCCAGATCAGTATAATGCCCACATTGTTTCTGTCTGGGTAGTTGAGTGGTCATGCCAAAAGTTTCTGTATTAAAGCCTCCCTTTCCTGATTCTGCTGAACGCGATGTCAGCTGGGTTAACTTGCGCGGCAGCTCAGAGGCCCTGGCCATAGCCAAGCTCATTGATCAAACACCGGGGCGGGTTTTAATCGTCACTGCTGACGCAAATCAAGCGCATCGGCTGGAACAGGAAGTTCGTTATTTTGCCGGAGAAGACACTGAATATCACGACGATATTACGCTGTTCCCGGATTGGGAAACCTTGCCCTACGACAGTTTCTCACCACATCAGGATATAATCTCCGAACGACTGAGTGTGCTGGCGCGCTTACCCGCCGCCAAACGAGGCGCACTAATTGTAAGTGTGAATACCTTGATGCAACGGTTGGCACCAAAGACCTTTGTCCAAAGTCAGGCAATGGAATTCAGCGTTGGCCAACAGCTCAATAGCCTCGCGCTGCGTGAGCAACTCGAACAAGCCGGCTATCGTCCGGTTAATCAAGTTATGGAGCACGGTGAATTTAGCTCCAGAGGCTCAATTCTGGACCTCTTCCCAATGGGAAGTTCACAGCCTTATCGACTGGACTTTTTTGATGATGAGCTTGATACCATCCGGCCGTTCGATCCGGAGACGCAACTTTCTCAGCAGCCGGTCAGTCAGGTCAGACTTTTACCTGCGCACGAGTTCCCGCTGACCAAAACGGGCATTGAGTTATTTCGCAGCCAGTTTCGCGAACGTTTCGAGATAACTGCTGAACGCGATTCAGTGTACCAGCAAGTCAGTAAGTCGCAGCTGCCCGGCGGCATCGAATATTATTTGCCGCTGTTTTTTGAACATACTGCCAGCTTATTTGATTACTTACCCGATAATACGGTTTTGGTCTCTCACGGTGACATTCAAGGGGCCCTGGAACGGCTCTGGACGGATATTAACCACCGCTACGAACAACGCCGTTACGACAAAGCGCGCCCCTTACTTCATCCTAACGAGCTGTATTTACCGGTTAACGAAGTGCATGCCGGCTTTAAACAGCTGCGCCGGGTCCGCACGGCCATTCCTGCTGATAAGCCAGCTCCTGGCCCGCATCAGTTTGATACCGGGCTGGTCAGTGATATTGCCGCTAACCATCAGCAAAAAGAGCCCTTTGCCGGGTTGGCTAAACTGATTGACCAGGCGCTGTCAAATAACGAGCGTGTGTTGTTGTCTGCGGAAAGCGCCGGTCGAAAAGAAACCCTCCGTGAAACCGTTAGCCGGCTGGGCTGGCGCCCGCTGCTGGTTAATAGCCTGGATGAGTTTTTAGCATCTGAGTCTGAGGTCGGGCTGCTGGTAAGTCCGATCGTCAACTCGTTTCACCTAAATGCCGACAAACTTTGGTTTATCACCGAAACCGAGTTGCTCGGCAATAAAATCGCGCAGCGCCGGCGACGCGATCAAAAAGCCACAATCAGCCCCGATACTCTAATCCGCAATTTGGCCGAGCTGCAAATTGACCAGGCCGTGGTTCATATTGATCATGGTGTTGGCCGTTATCAGGGCCTGACAACTCTGGATGCCGGTTCAGTGACGACCGAATTTGTCACCATTGAGTACGCCGGAGGCTCAAAACTTTACGTACCAATCTCTTCTCTTGATGTGCTGAGTCGCTATAGCGGTGGTGAAGACAATCATGCGCCGTTACATAAGCTGGGTAATGACAGCTGGGAAAAAGCCAAAAAACGGGCCGCTGAAAAAGTCCGCGATGTCGCTGCCGAGTTACTCGATGTCTATGCTCACCGGGAAGCCAAATCAGGTTATGGATTTAGCATTAACGAAGACGATTATCAGCGCTTTGCCAGTGGTTTTCCCTTTGAAGAAACCATTGATCAACAGCAGGCCATCAGTGCATTAAAAGCCGACATGCAGCTACCTCAGCCAATGGACCGGCTGGTTTGTGGAGATGTTGGCTTTGGTAAAACCGAAGTGGCTATGCGCGGCGCTTTTATTGCCGTCAATGACGGTAAACAAGTGATGGTCCTGGTGCCGACGACGTTATTAGCACAACAGCATTATGAAAATTTTAAAGACCGTTTTGCTGACTGGCCTGTGCGAGTAGAAGTTTTGTCGCGCTTTAAAACCGCCAAGCAGTCAAAGCAAATCCTCGAGGACTTAGCATCTGGTCAGGTTGATATCATCATCGGCACCCACAAATTACTGCAGGAAAATGTCAAATGTCATGATCTTGGCCTGTTAATCGTTGACGAAGAGCATCGCTTTGGTGTGCGGCAAAAAGAAACGATTAAGCGCATGCGGGCTGATGTCGATATTTTAACTCTGACAGCAACGCCCATTCCTCGCACCCTGAATATGGCGATGAATAATATTCGTGACTTGTCGATTATTGCGACGCCTCCGGCCAAGCGACTGTCGGTAAAAACGTTTGTCCGTGAGGCGGACGATGCCACAGTGCGAGAAGCGATTTTACGGGAGATTTTACGCGGCGGCCAAGTTTACTTCTTGCACAACAACGTTGAAACCATCGACAAAGTAGCCCGCGATCTGGAAGTGCTGGTTCCGGAAGCTCGTATTACCCTGGCTCACGGACAAATGCGCGAACGTGACCTGGAGCGAATAATGTCCGACTTTTACCATCAGCGCTTTAATGTGCTGGTTTGTACCACGATTATTGAGACCGGCATTGATGTTCCCAGTGCCAATACCATCATCATGAACCGCGCCGATCACCTGGGTCTGGCTCAGATGCATCAGCTTCGTGGGCGTGTGGGTCGTTCACACCATCAGGCTTACGCGTATTTATTAACGCCGCACCCGAAACGCATGACAAAAGATGCTGCAAAGCGCCTGGAGGCCATAGCCCAGCTGGAAGATCTCGGCGCCGGCTTTATGCTGGCAACCCATGACTTAGAAATTCGCGGCGCTGGTGAATTACTTGGCGATGAGCAAAGTGGACAAATCGAAAGCATTGGTTTTACCTTATATATGGACATGCTGGAACAGGCAGTACAGGCCCTGAAAGAAGGCAAGCAACCCTCTCTGGAAGGTTTAACCCGCAGTCGCTCAGAAATCGACCTGCGCATCCCGGCATTACTACCGGACGACTACATTCCGGACGTTAATAACCGACTGAGTTTATACAAGCGTATAGCCAGTAGTGACAGTGAGCAGCAGCTTGAGGATATCCAGGTCGAACTTATTGATCGGTTTGGCTTATTACCCGATGCGGCTAAAAATCTGATCCGCCAGACCAGTTTACGAAATCGAGCCGAATTACTAGGCATCCGTAAAATTGATATGGGTAATCAGGGCGGTATGATTGAGTTTGGCAACGAAACCAAAGTCAAACCGGAGAGCATTATTGGCCTTATTCAGCAGGCACCTAAGCACTATAAGCTTGATGGCCCCAGCCGTTTGCGTATCAGCCAGCCACTGGAAGATACCCAGACCCGGCTGGAACTGATAGAGTCTTTATTAACTGAGTTTTCACAGGAGTAAGAACAGTGACGCGAGCGCTAAAACTAGTCGCAGCAATAACGGCAGTCATCAGTGCCCTGCTTCCTGTAACAGCTCAGGCCGACCTGCCTGATCGAAACTACTGGCGCTGGTTCGAAGTAGAAGTCCTGTTATTCCGGCACACTCAACAGCAGGACATTAACGAACAGTTTCCACTGCAAATAACGGCAATCGAGAGTCTTCAGGGCCGGGACCTTTTGAGTCGCTATTTTGCTCCGGATTTACTGGCTTTGCGTGCAGGGCTGGAACAATGTCAGCCCTGGTCACCGGAGGCTGATTGGGAGTTCAGGGTAAGCTGCCAATACAACGAAGAAGACAGCTTAATCCCAATACCCGGCAGTCCGTTTGAAAAACCTGAAACGCTCAGCCAGCTGCAACAAACCGATGTTATTGTTAATGGCGCCGGCGGCAATATTGCCCATGCCAGAGCACCTTTTCTAATGCCCGCCTCTACTCACGTACTAACCGAAACACGCACAACACTGCAGCGCAAAGCCCTGGCTGAGCCTCTTCTTCACGTTGCCTGGCGACAACCTGTCTTTAATGAGGAGCAGCAGCAGAGATTACGCTTATTCGCTGGCCGGCAATTTACTGATGACTTTTATTACGATGGGTTTAAGCGTTCTCCTGAGCAAACAACCGACACAGAAGACAGGCCGCCAATGACTATGATTGAGCGCATTAATCGTCTTCTTAACCGGATTGAAACCGACCCACAAGTTTTCCGGACAGATGCTGGCAATCAACCCCAATCGTTACCGGACACTCTGTTAGTGCCAGAGCGAGCCTGGGAACTTGATGGTTTACTGCATATTTTTTTAGTCGGTAATTATTTACACATTGATCACGATTTTAATTTACGCGAAAAGGTTACTATTGACGCTACGGCGCAAAGCCTGGCTCAACAAGCAGACCTTCTGTTATCTGAAAACAACTTAACGGAGCCGTTCTTGCGAGCTTATCGATTCAAGCAAAGACGGCGGGTAATTAGCCACGAAACACACTACTTTGATCATCCAAAAGTGGGTATGATCATTCAGATAAGACGAACTAAGTTATCACCCCGACGCTTTTAAGATAAGGACAGGACAATGGAAAAGTACGATGAGTTGTTACTTGCCCTGCGTAAAGTCATTCGTGCGATCGACCTGCACTCGAAACAATTAAATAAGTACGCCGGACTGACCGCGCCACAGTTATTGATTTTACGCGAAATTGTTGCCGGTGATGGCATCACGGCCAGCCAGGTGGCGCAAAATATTACCTTAAGTCCGGCTACTGTTTCTAATGTTATTGAGCGCATGGAACTGCGCGGTTTAATCCACCGGCAGCGCAGTGCCACCGATAAACGCCGCGTCTTATTATACCTCAGTGAGCAGGGTCAGTCGTTGCTCGACAAGGCTCCGCAACCATTACAAGAAGATTTTATTGAAAAGTTTCAGGCACTGGAGCAATGGGAGCAATCGCTACTGCTGTCCTCCATGCAACGCATTGCAACTATGATGGACGCCGAAAAGCTGGACGTTGCCCCAGTGCTGGAAGTCGGCAATTACAACACCATGGACCCCAACTCATGAGAAAACTCAGTACTATCGCCGCAGCGGTTATTTTTAGCAGCTCCGCGCTGGCACAAAATTGCGAATTAACAGACGATGTGACGACGATCAGTAGTGTACAGGGAGAAGCCACTCAGTCACCTTTATTAGAAGATACTGTCACCGTTACCGGTATTGTTACTGCTGACTGGAGTCAGCCCGAGAAGCTCAAAGGCTTTTTCCTGCAGTCTCTGAATGACCACCAGGATGACAATCCATTAACGTCCGAGGGCCTGTTTATTCAGGCCAGCAACAATATCCGGTCTGTCACGGCAGGCACTATCGTTAAAGTTACGGGTACCGTTAGCGAAGAAAATAACCTGACTCAGTTAACCGATACCAGCCGTTTTTACGAATGCGGAACGGTCGACCTTCCTGAACCAGTCGATTTGATCTTACCTTTTTCTTCGCAGCAGCAGGCAGAAACTGTCGAAGGTATGCGGGTCACAGTATCCGGCCAACAACCTCTCACGATATCAGGCCATTATCAGTTCCCCCGCCATGGCTTTTTTGACATTTCTGCCGGCCGTCTCTGGACGCCCTCGCAAATTGCCGAGCCAGGCTCCGCAGCCCGGGCGCTGGCTGCCAGTAATCGACTCAATCGGCTGCAGGTTGATGACAACAGCAATCAACGTCCACAGCCGCTGCCCTACCAGAACCTTTTTCATGGTCCCAACAACAGTTTGCGCAGTGGTGCAAGCCTAGCGCCAATAACCGGTATCTTGTCACAGTACAGTGATAGTTATCGCCTGCAGCCGACAACAGAGCTGCAGTTATCAGAGCGTTCTAAAATAACACCCATTCAGCCCAAACGGGCAGGCCAGCTGCGGATTGCCAGCTTTAACGTACTCAATTACTTTAACGGTAATGGCCAGGGGGCCGGATTTCCGACCGAACGGGGCGCAAAAACCGTAGCGCAGTTTAAACGCCAGCAAGATAAAATTGTGGCAGCATTAGACGCGCTAAATGCCGATGTGTTTGGTTTAATGGAAGTCGAGAACGATGGTTTTGACGAAAACAGTGCCATCCAGCAGTTGGTCGATGCGCTGAACCAGGCTCAGGATATCCCCTATGCGATTTCTCAGCCGCAATCCGAGCGTGTTGGTGATGACCAAATCAGTGTCGCCATTATCTATAATAAAGATCGGTTAAAGCCTGCAAACCACGCCAAAACAATCGAAAAAGGCCCTTTCCAGTGGGGTAGTCGCGTACCTCTGGCACAAATCTTTACTGACAAAGAGTCCAAACAGCAGTTTACCGCGGTTGTTAACCACTTTAAGTCAAAAGGCGGTTGCCCCGAGGACGGCGTTAACGCCAATCAGCGGGACGGCCAGGCTTGCTGGAATGCGTTGCGGGTTGAATCGGCCGAACGGTTAACTGCCTGGGTAAAACAGGAGCAAATGCCCAACCCCATTTTGCTGGGCGACTTTAATGCCTACTATATGGAAGAACCCATGCAATACATGACGGCGAACGGCTACCAGAATGTTTCATCGGCCCGGGATTACTCGTACGTCTACGACAGCCAGGCTGGTTCCCTGGACCATATTCTGGTTCCAAATGAACTGTCAAAAAATGTAGTGCGAGTTCAACACATCAACTTTAATGCTGATGAGCCCAGACTCTACGATTACCGCGACCCGCAGTATTATCAGCCTAATCCGTACCGTTCGTCCGATCATGATCCTTTATTAATTGACCTTGACTGGCGCTCTTCGGGTAAATAGGCGTTATCGGTTCCAAAATGAACCTCAAATTCAAGGCCCAGCATCCAGTGGCCCTGCCGCGGCTCATTGAGCTGTTCGCGGGGCCAGTGGTAACCTATCCAGGATTCGACAAAGAGCCACTCACGCAGATAGCGCTGACGGTTGAGTAAGCGCAGACCATAATCATTGACCGGCACCTGATGGTCTGTCTGACCTTCGATCCAGGTTTCAACTGCAATTGCTTTATGCTGGTCATACAGTTTGTACGTTCTTAAGGTACTACTCCAGCGCAGGCCTTTTGTTTCCTGAGCGATGGTACCCAGGGAGGACCAACGTAAAAGAACAAAGTCGGTCAACGAAGCCTCCAGGTCGATCCTTTGTGAGGCTCCGAAACCATCACTATCGCGCCAGAAAACCGAGCTTTGCAAGCGGGTTAAAAGCGACTGTCCTGCAGCAATATCGGTGCGGTAACGAGCCCGCACGTAGGTGTCAAAATCAAGACCTCCGCGTATCCCGAGACTGTAAGAGAACCGATGTTTTTCATTCATGTCAGGGTCGAAGCCGAGGCCGACCAGCCACTCCTCGTCAGTACCCGGTGAACGAATAATCGAAGGCTTACCAGCGGAAGCGTCATCAAGAAACTCATCGTTATCAACCCGGCCAATAAAAGCAGAAAATTGTTCTTCAGCGTGGGGCAAATTAACCTGAGCCCGAAAACGGGATTTTAATTCAAAATTATCATAGCCGCTCCATTGCGGAGCAAATGACAGACGACCGTACGAGTGATAAGAGTTTTCCAGTCGATCTTCGGCAAAAAAGCTATCCACCCAGCGCGCCGATACCTCTACCGAGTTTTCCAGACCCAGCCGAAAGCCTTCCAGCCAGCTTGCATCAGCAGGCCTTTCAGAGTTCGCCTGTTGCTCGGCGAAAGCTGGCGTTGTATCCAGAAAAGCAAATAAAAGCAGGCCCAAAGAAAACTTTTTCATCCAATCGCCTCTATAACATAATGCTGAATAAGTTTTGGAGGTCCTATGCGCGTATTACCAATGTTAAGCATTTGTCTGTTTTTAGTAAGTAACTTAAGCATGGCACAAAATCAGGCTACAGAAAAGCAACCCCGGGAAAGGGTCGCGACATTGGCAGGCGGATGTTTCTGGTGTGTAGAGGAAGCATTTGAACAGTTAAACGGTGTACGAGAAGTTGTCTCCGGCTACGCCGGTGGCGACGAGCCAAACCCCAGCTACCAGGAAGTCTCTGGCGGACAGACTGGTCATACTGAGGCTGCTCAGGTCTTTTATGACCCTGATATCATCAGCTACGCTGGCTTGCTGCAAAAGTTCTGGCGCATCATTGACCCCACAGATAACCAGGGTCAGTTTGTTGACCGCGGTCAACAGTATCGGCCAGAAATCTTTGTGCATAACAGCCGACAACGTGAAGTAGCGGAGCAGTCCCGACAGTGGTTGCAGGAAGAGGGTCCCTTTAAAGAGCCAATCGTTGTTCCGATAACAGAGTTTACTGAGTTTTATGTCGCCGAAGACTATCACCAGGATTATTACGACAAGAATCCTGTGCGCTACAAGCTTTATACGTACAACTCAGGCCGCTACGATTTTGTCGAGAAACACTGGGGCGATACCGATGATATCGACTACCAGCAGTTTACCAATAGTAATCCAGGCGGCGTTGCGCAGACCGATAGTAAAGACCCGTGGGCCGACTTTAACAAACCTTCTGAAGAGCAGTTAAAAGAACAGCTAACATCACTTCAGTACTCAGTAACTCAGGAAGATGAAACCGAAGAAGCCTTTAATAATCGCTACTGGGACAATCAGCGGGCCGGTATCTACGTAGACATCGTCAGCGGCGAGCCTCTGTTTTCCTCGGCCGATAAGTACAAATCCGGCAGCGGCTGGCCAAGTTTTACGCGGCCAATCAGCTCTGATGCGGTAGTTGAGAAAGAAGATAACAGCTGGTTTTATAGCCGTACAGAAATCCGCAGCCGCCATGCCGATTCTCATTTAGGACATGTATTCAGTGACGGTCCACAGCCTACCGGCTTGCGTTATTGTATGAACTCCGCGG
This sequence comes from Idiomarina seosinensis, assembly GCF_044797955.1. GTDB lineage: Bacteria > Pseudomonadota > Gammaproteobacteria > Enterobacterales > Alteromonadaceae > Idiomarina > Idiomarina seosinensis_A. The sequence continues at coordinate 1,518,041 of NZ_CP085211.1, forward strand.
CGATGGAATTTATTCCCCGCGACGAAATGAAAGAGCGTGGCTACGGCGATTATATTAAATACGTTGAAGCTAACTAACGACCGGTTTGGGTAACCGGTCGTTAGTTGCTGGTTAAGCTTGCCAGTCCAGCTCTTTGGCTCTTTGTGCAGCCTGTTTCGGCACGTCCGTGGCAATAAAGTGATGATGCAGCACCTGCACCCCGAGCATATGATTGATAACGGCGTCCAGTTGCACCTGCTCTTCACCTTTAACCTCTGGATCCTGATGTTGTTCAAAGGTTTTAACCACCATGTCATAATCCAGTAAGCCCGCCTCTTCGACCGCTTTTTTGTTCAAAAATTGCTCAGCTAACTGTTCAACGGCTTTCCATTTTTCTGGATCGGTATGTGCCGGAGGTGCCATAAACGCAAACTTCTCTCGTTTGTACAGGGTTTCCGGCAACAAGCCCTTCATTGCTTCCCGCAATACGTACTTTTCTTTATTACCTTTGATCCGCAAATGCGGAGGTACCGAAAACGCATATTCAGCCAGATGATGATCTAAAAATGCCGGGCGAGCTTCCATCGAATTGGCCATATCAACCCGATCACCGCCCCAGGTCAGTATCTGCCCTTCCAACATGGTTTTTATCCAGACATACTGAGCCCTGTCTAACGGATGGCGTCCTTTCAGCATGCTTTCATCCAGGGTTGCCGCTATCGCATTACTGGGATCGTACTGCTCGACCTGCTTGCGCATGTCTGCCGCCATTAACGGCAACGCAACCGAGCTGCATGACAACCAGGGTTGTACACAACTAGGAGTAAAGCCGACCTTCTTATTAAAGGCATCACTGACAAATTCTTCACGCGCCAGCATTGCCCCCTTAAACAACTTATTATTTTCTTCTAGTAAACGTTGCCATTCAAGCCGCTCAATTTCTGGCAAATGATCCAGACCGTGAAAAAACATATCCTTACGAAATGCGGGATAACCGGCGAACAGCTCATCCGAACCTTCACCAGTCATAACCACTTTATAGCCGGCTTCATGCACTTCTTTGCTCATCAGGTACTTAGCAACGCCTAACGTATTATAGATAGTGCGCTCGGTGTGCCATAGGGTCTTTACGAAATGGTCATACAGATCATTCGCCTTTAACGCCATGATGTGATGGTCGGCCTGAGTCGCTTCGGCCATTTCTTTGGCTATCGGGGTTTCATCGTAATCAGCCGAATCAAAACCGATAGTAAAGGCTTTGACAGAGGTTTGAGTAGACGCTGAGGCAAGCCCAAGAATCGAGCAGGAATCGATGCCGCCTGATAAATAACAACCAACCGGTACATCGGCTGTCATACGGTGTTGTACCGCCTCTAACAGCTTTTCCCTTACTCCTTCGACATAGTGTTCTTCGTCAACATCATCGCCCGGGTAATCGTGTTCATCGGGAAAGTTAACATCCCAGTATTTTTGCTCACTGACCGACAGTTTTCCGTCGCGACGGGTAACTTTAACTACATGGCCCGGCTGTACCTGATGGATACCGGAAAACGCTGTCGAGCCGGGTACCATTACCTGAATGAGCTGGTGATAAAGCCCTTCTGCCGAAAATTCTCGCTTAACATCGGGGTGGGCAAACAAAACCTTAAGCTCCGAGCCAAATACCACTCCGTGTTCGGTTTCAGTCCAGTACAGAGGTTTTATTCCAAATCGGTCACGGACCAAATATAAACTATCTTCAGCGGCATCGAACAGACCGAAAGCAAATTCACCACGCAGTTCCTGCAGGGTACTTTCCAGGCCATACCGATCAAATAAATGCAGCACAATTTCCGAGTCACTCTTGCTGCGGAAACGCGCCCCGCGGGCCGTTAAGTCAGCGCGAATACGCTTAAAATCATAAAACTCACCATTATGAGTCAGCATTAAGCGTTGATCATCAGACAAAAAAGGCTGTTTACCCCGAAATTCATTCAAATCGATAATCGATAACCGTGCATGACTAAAACCAATTCCCTGCTCGGGCTTAATATGATAACCAAAACCATCAGGCCCGCGGTGATGCATTATCGCCGCCATATTAACCAAGGTTTGAGCGTCGATTGAGCGCTCAGCCTGATGATGAAAAACTCCAGCAATTCCGCACATTAATGACTTTCCTTATATTAAACAACGTCGATAACGCGCTCAGCGCGCTGTACCATGCAAGTCAGTAAGGCCATTCGTAAGAATACCGCTCCCCGGGCCTGGCTAAAGTACCAATTATGAGGGGTGTGATCTAAATCAGTATCCAGCTCTGCCCCACGGGCAAGAGGGTGCAAAACAATCGCGTCCGGCTTTAACGGCGAAGCCGCTGACAAACTAAAAGATTTTCCATAGGTATTAAAGGTTTCGCCTTCCCAGGAAATCGCATTAATATAAACAACATCAAGCTCCGGCAGCACCGAATCTAAATCTTCCGCGGTGCGAATGCGAATACCCGCCTGCTCAATCTGCTCCCGCTGCTCGCGGCCAAATAACTGCTCAGCAACAGATTCATCATGAATAATCACCAGCTCTTTAACCGCGTCCGGGAACTTGCATAATGATTTAATAAAGCTACGGACGGTGCGCATTTTATCGGGAATGCCGATAATACCGATACTTACCGCCGAGTCTTGTGCCTCGGTGGTAGTCAGTTCCGGCCGCCACTTAAATAAGGCGTATAAATCAGCCAGAGCCTGGGTCGGATGTTCATCACTGCCGTTACCTGCATTAATAATGGGTATTCTCAATGAGTCAATCATCTCCTCCAGAGACGTTTCATTATTATCGCGCAACACCACGCAATCGCCATAATTGTTAAACATCTCGGCGACATCGGCTAAGCATTCTCCTTTTGCGATGCCGGTGGTCGAGCGATCAGTTATCGACATAATATCGCCTCCTAACCGATGCCAGGCGCTTTCAAAAGAAAGGCGCGTGCGGGTACTGGGCTCGTAAAATGCCGAAATTAATATTTTGCCCTGTAAAGAAGTACTAAAGCGGCTGGGATTGGCTTCGTATTTTGCCGCCAGACGAAATAATTGCAGCATGGTATTGGCGCTGAACTGGTCAGACGAAACCACGTGTTGACTGGCTAACTTAAGAAGATAGTCGCCATCTTCCTGAATTGCCCGCAGCAATGCTTTTGGGTGTGCGTCACCACACACATCGGGCCGTTCCCTTTTAAACGACACATCTTTTATGTTCATAGAATTACCATATCGTCTTAGAAAAATAATCTTTTACAAATAGCACTACTAACAAAACCGGTGTTATTACCGTTGCTATTAGTGCTGTCATTATCAATAGTGAAAATATTAGCTCGGGTATTTGCATCTTATTGATCCTCGCTTAGCTGTTGCCAATCAAATAAGTGTTGGCTTCGCACTATTCCCAACCAACAAATCAGACCCGATACAGCGCAGGCGGTTAAAGCGGCTACATAAAAGCCGATAATAAAATAACTGGCCAGACCGGCAGCGGTACCCAGGGCCATCGCCAAAGCGGCGTATTTGCCCGTTAATTTACGCCAATACAGCCCTAACACAATAGGCCATATTGTGCTGGCTACAAAAGCTCCGGCAAAATTTAACAGCCCGCCCAGCGTTGCTATTCGCGGCATACACAGCAACCAGGTTGCGATGCCAAGCGCCAAAATACAAAAACGATTAAAGCGCATCAGCGTTTTATCACTGGCGCCGGGCTTAATTTTCTTATGGAACAGATCCTGGGTCACAAGATCAGAGGTTGCAGCGAGCAACGAATCCAGGCTGGAAGCCAGTGCCGAAAAAATAACAATAAAGACAATAACCGCTCCCGCTTTACCAAGCACTGCCGCTGCCACTGTCGGCCCTATCATGTCCGGGCTGGGCGGGAAAATACCCAATTTAGGTGCAGCCAGAGCAATAAACCCGGTAACGATAGGAATAGGCAGCCACATTAAGCCGGCGGTAATATAAGCTTTAAAGGCAACGTTCTTTTTAAATGACAGAGCTCGCGACCACCACACATTGGAGTGAAAAATTTCTCCCAGACCAAAAAAGATATTATTGAATAAAAACATCAGCGCCGCTGGAAACAGCATATCCAGTAATTTCGGGCTATTGTCGGATAAATTTTGATGAATACTTTCTAAACCAATGTTATCAATCAGCCAGTAAGCAATCACACTAACGCCCAGAATAATGATAAGAGCCTGAATAAAGTCGGTGGCAATAACGGCCCGCATACCACCAAATAAAGTGTAACCGACACAAATCAGTAAAATGGCAGACATTCCCACGTGATAATCCAGACCGCTGAGAGATTCCAGCAAAATGCCACCGGCCATTCCCAGACTGATAAGCCAGGCAAACGCATAAATTAAAGAAATAAATAAGAAAATCCACCAGGCAACCGGTCCGTATCGCAGCCGGATAAAGTCGCCCGAGGTGTAGCCCTGGGGTAATAATGACTTGATTCGCTTTGCCATCGGCGCAAATAACAATAAGCCTAAAGCCGCCAGTGAGTAGCCAATCATGCCCCATAACCCGAACTGGTAGGTCAGTTGCGGCGCAACCAGGGTAGTATTGCTGGTTACCCAGGTTGCCATCGCCGTGGCCGCAGCGAAAGCAAAGCCAACATTGCGGCCGGCCAGGGCAAAGTCCTCATGGGTTTTGTTTTTTCGTCCCAGCCAGTAACCAAATAGTACCCAGCCAACGCCAAAAACAGCGACAATGGTTAAGCCCAGCCAACGATCCAGTGCAAATTCGCTCATTGGTGTTCCTGTCTGCCGGCTGCCAGCCGGTACTGTTCTTGCCTATGAGCACGAATAATAATAAAAATCAGTAGGATAAAAATCAGTAACCCTGTGCTGAACAGGCCGAGTGCTTGCCATAACGGGTAATGACTGACGGTTACCTTAATGACGTTACTCGGCTGTTCAGCCGATTTCGATATTGCTCTCAAAAAATACGTACCGTTGCCAAAGCCGGTTAACGACAGCTGCTTAAAATCACCCAGCGCCGGAAACGTCCGGACCTGCCGGTTAAAACTGGGATCCTGCGCGGCTTCTATGAGCAAACCTTGTAAATTGCTGTTTGCAGATGCTTCTACCGTTACTGTAAAGTAACCTTCTTTTATCGTTTTCTGTGGCCCAATAAGCTGCAATTGCCGTGCGCTGGCAGGGTTCGCCAAAACCATAAAAAAACTTAAACTCAACAGGCAGGATAATAACTTAGCACCAATTAAAGCTTTTTCCATGGTTCGGGCTACTCGTGTCATCAATCTTAAATTTCAGGCTATCAGCCCGATATAACGATTTCAACTTATTGACCCTCTGGCAAAAATTGAAAAACTTTTTTTTCTCGTATTACGTAGAGTTTAAAGATTCGAAAGTGCTTTTTTACTAACCACAGGACACCGCCCGGATATGATGTATCTTTGCAGTTTAGGCTCAAATATAGAACCGGAGCTTCACTTCTCCAGAGCAAAACATTACTTGGCAAAGCTTTCCGATAAATTGGAATTCTCGCGCGATATTGTTACTCAACCTGTCGGTATAAAAACCAACAAACCTTTTTTAAACGCCCTTTTTACGCTGGAGACGTCCCTTTCTGAGCAACAACTTAAACAGCACTTTAACGAAATAGAGGAAACCCTGGGCCGTGATCGTTCAGATCCTGACTGCAGCATCAAAGATCGACCGATAGATATCGATATTTTAGGTCGTGTTAGCGCAAAACCCGAGGTTCCTCATTATTTAAACGCATTAGAAACAGAATTATTAGGTGAAAGAAGATGACCAAAGTGGCTTTAATTACCGGCGCAGGCAGACGATTTGGCTATCAATTAGCCGATACACTCCTTGACCAGGGTTATACCGTATTCGCTCACTACAATAGCTCTAAACACGGCGTTGAAAAGCTGGAGCAAAAAGGTGCTGTAGGTCTGCAGGCTGACTTTAACAATAACCAGGCAATTGATGATCTTATTTGTCAGGTTAAGGAGCAAACCCAACATTTGGATTTGTTGGTTAACAATGCGTCAGCCTTTTTTGATAACGAGGTAGTTGACGACAGCAATGACAGCCTGAGCGCTGTCTACCAGGTTCATGCCGTTGCGCCCTATAAACTAATCCAGGGCTTACGGCAGCTGCTGGCCAGTGCTAACGACGGGTTAGTGGTCAATATCACGGATATATACACTGAACGCCCCTCTACCGACTACATCGCCTACTGTGGTGCAAAAGCCGCTTTGGCCAACATGACACTGGGCTTTGCTAAAAGTCTGGCCCCTGATATCCGTGTTAACGCTATCCAGCCGGGTCCTATCTTATTTTTGCCAGAACACGATGATGAACACCGGCGTCAAGTGTTAGCTGAGACACCACTGAATATAGAAGGCGGACTGCAACCGATGATCGAGACGGTTAAGTTTCTGCGGGACAATCCATTTTTGACCGGCGAGTCGATCAAGGTGGACGGCGGTCGCGCCCTGAAAATTTAAACGTTTTGCGGTAATAAAAAAGGCCTTCAAATGAAGGCCTTTTTTATGAGTTTAAGTAACAAAATCAGATTACTTCTTCAGCATTTCACGCAACACATAATGCAGAATACCGCCATTTTTGTAGTAGCGCATTTCATTGCCGGTATCGATACGGCATTTAACCCGGAACTCGACTTCATCACCGTTTTTGCGTGTTGCAACAACGTTCAGGCTCTGTCCCGGCTTCAGTTCTTCATCAAGCCCTAATACCGAGATTTTTTCCTCACCTGTCAGGTCATACGCTTCGACACCTTTACCTTCCTCAAACTGCAGAGGTAAAACACCCATACCTACCAGGTTAGAGCGGTGAATCCTTTCATAACTTTCGGCGATAACAGCTTTAACGCCCAGCAGACGAGTACCTTTGGCAGCCCAGTCGCGGCTCGATCCAGTTCCGTACTCTTTGCCAGCCAGGACCACAAGTGGCGTATCATCCTGCATATACTTCATCGCCGCATCGTAAATCGCCATTTGCTCACCGGTTGGGATGTAGCGGGTATATCCGCCTTCGACATCGTCAAGCATTTGGTTTTTAATACGGATGTTGGCAAAGGTACCACGCATCATAACTTCGTGGTTACCACGGCGGGAACCGTAAGAGTTAAAGTCTTTCACAGCAACGCCGTTTTCCTGCAGATACTTACCTGCCGGAGAATCTGCTTTTATTGCCCCTGCTGGCGAAATATGGTCAGTGGTAATTGAATCAGCAAAAACAGCCAGTACATTGGCATTTTCGATGTTGCCCGGCTCTTCCAGCGGTTTATCAATACCTTCGAAGAAGGGTGGGTTTTTCACGTAAGTAGAATCGTCACGCCAGTCGTAAACATTACCTTCAGCAACGTTTATGTTCTGCCATTCTTCGTCACCTTCGAATACTTCCGCATATTCTTTGCGGAACATTTCATTATCAACCGTTTTAACCGCTTCAGCGATCTCTGCTGTGCTCGGCCAGATATCTTTTAAGTAAACATCGTTTCCTTCGCTGTCCTGACCCAACGGATCCTGACTCAGATCGGTGCGGGTAGTCCCGGCTAATGCATAAGCAACAACCAGCGGTGGCGACGCCAGCCAGTTGGCTTTAACATCCGGATGAACACGCCCCTCAAAGTTACGGTTACCTGATAGTACTGAAGAAACCGTTAAATCGCCTTCTTGAATAGCGTCGCCAATTTCGTCATCCAGTGGACCTGAGTTACCAATACAAGTGGTGCAACCATAGCCTACCAGGTGAAAGCCCAGCTCCTCCAGATAAGAGGTGAAGCCTGCTTTATCCAGATAATCTGTCACAACTTTCGAGCCAGGCGCAAACGATGACTTAACCCAGGGCTTGCGCATCAATCCTTTTTCGATTGCTTTTTTAGCCACTAAGCCCGCGGCCATCAATACACTCGGGTTAGACGTGTTGGTACAGGAGGTAATCGCAGCAATCACAACATCACCGTGGCTGAGACTGTAATCTTTTCCGGCAACCGGAATTTCTTTGTCTTTTTCCGTTGCTTTGCCGTTATTTTCAAGAATTAAATCAAAGTTGCTGCCCAGTTGTTCCATATCAACCCGGTCCTGAGGGCGTTTTGGACCCGCCAGCGATGCAGTCACCGTACTTAAATCAAGCTCCATGGAGTCGGTATACTCGGGTTCATTATCGTTTGAACGCCATAAACCTTGTTCTTTACAGTAGCTTTCGACCAATGCCAGTGTCTGCTCGTCACGACCGGATAGGCGCATATAATTTATGGTTTCATCATCAACCGGGAAAAAGCCACAAGTTGCGCCATATTCCGGAGCCATATTAGATATAGTAGCGCGGTCCGCCAGCGGCAGGTTATCCAGACCCGGGCCGTAAAACTCAACAAATTTACCCACTACGCCTTTTTTACGCAGCATTTGTGTGACGGTCAAAACCAAGTCAGTAGCCGTTACACCTTCGGGCAATTTGCCGGTCATACGGAAGCCAACCACTTCTGGAATCAACATAGAAACTGGCTGTCCCAACATAGCAGCCTCTGCTTCGATGCCGCCGACACCCCATCCCAGTACGCCAAGAGCGTTGATCATGGTGGTGTGCGAATCGGTTCCCACTAATGTATCGGGGTAAGCGTAGGTGCGCCCGTCTTCTTCGCGGCTCCAGACACTCTTACCTAAATATTCAAGATTGACCTGGTGACAGATGCCGGTACCCGGTGGTACAACGCGGAAGTTCTTAAAAGCTCCCTGACCCCACTTCAAAAATTCGTAGCGCTCATTATTGCGTTCCATTTCAATTTTTACATTTTGTTTGAACGCTTCAGGGGTGGCGTATTTATCGACCATGACCGAGTGGTCAATCACCAGATCGACCGGCGACAATGGATTGATAACTTCAGGATCATGACCTGCTTTATCGACGGCATCACGCATGGCTGCTAAATCGACAATGCCCGGCACCCCGGTAAAATCCTGCATTAACACGCGCGCCGGACGATACTGTATTTCGCGATCAATTTTCTTTTCTTTCAGCCAGTTAACCATGGCCTGCAAGTCATCCTGAGTAACCGTTTCTCCGTCTTCGTTACGAAGCAGATTCTCCAGCAAGACTTTCATCGAGGCTGGCAGTTTATCAATATTTCCCAACGACTTGGCCGCTTTAGGCAAACTGTAGTAGTGGTAGGTCTTGCCCTTAACATCCAATGTACTTAACGTATCCAGACTATTTTTGCCTGACATAGTACTCTCCCATTCGTCTTGAGCGTTGATTGTTTTTTAAAGCATAACACACTGCTTACTGACTTAAATATAGTCAAACAATCGCTGTTCGTCTATTTATCATGGCTACATCAAGACGTCCTGCCATCAATTGGATACACTATGGCCAGCAATCCGGAAACAAAGGAAAAAGGACAATGAGTCAGGTACTGGATAACTTATTAAATTTACTGAAACTGGAAACCATTGAGCAGGGACTTTATCGCGGCAACAGTCAGGATCTGGGTTTTGGTGCGGTATTTGGGGGCCAGGTTATTGGGCAGGCATTATCAGCGGCTAAGGAAACCTTACCGCCGGAGCGCGGCGCTCATTCATTTCATAGCTACTTTTTACGTCCGGGCGATGCCCGTAAACCCATTGTTTATGACGTCGAAGTTATTCGCGACGGCAACAGCATCTCGACGCGTCGGGTTAAGGCGATTCAAAACGGCAAACCCATTTTTCATATGACGGCTTCATTCCAACAGGATGAAACAGGCTTTGACCACCAGGATAAAATGCCAGTAGTACCCGGTCCTGAGGGGCTGATATCAGATATTGATATTTATCGACAAAATCAGGACCTGATTCCGGCTCCTATCCGCAATAAATTTATTTGTGAAAAGCCCATCGAGATGCGTTTTGTAACGGCCTATAATCCATTTAAGCCCGAGCGCGACGAGCCAACACGCTATGTCTGGCTTAAAGCCAACGGGGAAATGCCGGACGACCTGAGAGTACACAAGTACCTTTTAGCTTACGCTTCCGACTTTAATTTTCTGCCTACTGCATTGCAGCCCCATGGCGTGAGTTTTGCGCAGCCCTATATGCAGGTCGCCACTATTGATCACGCAATGTGGTTTCATCGTGAGTTTCGTATGGACGACTGGTTGCTGTACGCCATTGATAGCCCTTCGGCCAGCGGCAACCGTGGTTTGGTGCGCGGCCAACTGTTCAGCCGTGATGGGTTGCTGGTGGCCTCGACAATTCAAGAAGGGGTTATGCGTAAAAAACGCTCTAACCCCGGCCAGTAACTTAATTTAACGAGAAAAAGAAGCCGGCAATGGCCGCACTCATCATGTTTGCCATTGTCGCCGCAAGTAATGCTCTCATCCCCAGCCGCGCGATATCATGCCGGCGGCTAGGGGCCATTCCGCCCAGTCCGCCGAGCAAAATGGCAATGGAGGAAAAGTTTGCAAAGCCACACAATACAAAGGTAATGATAACCTGCGAATGTTCACTCAGCTGGTCTTTGTAATTAACAAAATCTAAAAAAGCGACAAACTCGTTAATCACCAGCTTTTGACCAATAAAGCTACCGGCCATCTGTGCTTCGTCCCAGCTAACCCCGAGAACATAAGCCACAGGCCGGAAAACATAACCAAAAATTTCCTGCAGGGTCAGTTCAGGATAGCCAAACCAACCGCCAACCATTCCAAATAGGCCATTGACTAATGCAATTAAGGCAACAAATGCCAACAGCATAGCTCCGACATTCATGGCTAACTGTAAGCCGCTGGAAGCTCCGGTTGCTGCTGCGTCAATGACATTGGCGGAGCTATCGTCGACCTGAATTTCTTCGATGTCGTTGCGTGGCTCCTCGATTTCAGGAATCATCATCTTAGCCATTAAGAAGCCGGCGGGAGCAGCCATAAAGCTTGCTGCAATTAAGTATTTCAGCTCGACTCCAACCCCGGCATAACCGGCCAGTACCGAACCTGAAACCGAACTCATGCCACCCACCATCACAGCAAATAGCTCACTGCGGGTCATTGTTCCGATAAAGGGTCTGACCATCATTGGCGCTTCGGTCTGGCCGACAAAAATATTGGCCGCGGCTGACATCGACTCAGGCCGGCTGGTCTTTAACAGTTTTTGCAGCCCGCCGCCCAAAATACGGATAACCCACTTCATTATGCCAAGATAATAGAGTACCGCTATCAGTGACGAGAAAAATACAATGACACTAAGTACCTGGATTGCGAAAACAAACCCAAACTCTTCCGAGGCAAGACCGCCGAACAAAAAGTTTATGCCCGCCTGGGTATAGCCAATAACCGTCGATACACCCTGGGCGAAACTGAATAGCATTTCCCGGCCCACCGGTACGTAGAGTACAAACCCAGCCAGTATCATCTGAATGGCGAATGCACCCAGAACGGTGCGCCAACGAATCTGTTTACGATTGGTTGACAGCAGGTAAGCGACGAAAAAAATAATGGCAATGCCGAGCAGACTATTCATAGAAGACCAACTTATTCCGCCAGTAACTGACGAATTTTTGTTTTTATAATATCGATGGCAATTTCATTTTGCCCACCCCGGGTAACCACTAAGTCGGCGAATTGCTTAGACGGAAATATGTAATCAAAAAAAGCTGGCCGTACATAATTTTCGTATTGCTCAGTAACCGACTGCAGTGTGCGACCGCGTTCCTCGATATCGCGTTTGATGCGGCGCAACAAGCAGATATCCAACGGGGTATCCATAAAAACGGCAATATCAAAAGCCTCTCGTAAGGCGGGGTCCGTTAGCAGCAGGATACCCTCTACCATCAACACCTTTGCCGGTGCCACCTTTATCGTGTCGCTTAAGCGAGTGTGGGTCGTATGGCTGTACTGCGGCATTTCGACAGCCTCACCGTCGCATAAAGCTTCGATGTGCTTTAACAGTAAATCATGTTCGAAAGCTGAGGGCTGATCGTAGTTAGTCAGAACCCGCTGATCCATGGTCATATGACTTTGGTCACGATAATATGCATCTTCGGCCAGTATCGCGATACCGTCGCTGCCTAATTCAGCAACCAGTTCCTGATATACGGTCGAGGCAAATAAACTTTTACCAGAAGCTGACGCACCGGCAATTGCAATAACTGTCGTTTTACTCACAGGTTCGTATTTTCCATGTAGCGGATGAGCGCGCGCAATTATCCTTGATTGTGACCACAATTAAAACCCTGCGACTCGATTTGCTTTGTCTAATTTCGTTACAATTTTGTAACTGGATTTTATAGGGTTGTATAGGTTCACTGGTTATAGTGGTAGCGAGAAACATGATATTAAGGAAAATGAGTCACCATGAAAATGATAAAAACTTTAACCGCAGTAGCAGTAACAACAGCTCTGTTAGCTGGCTGCGAAACAACACAGTCTGCCCGTAGCGAAACTACAGACACCCGGCAAGTGCAACAGCAATTTCCGAATGTTACGGTGGATTACGAAACATTTATTCTGGACAACGGGTTAACCGTGGTCGTACACGAAGATCGTAAAGCCCCGATTGTCGCAGTTAATGTCTGGTACGCGGTTGGCTCGAAAGACGAAAAGCCCGGTAAGACAGGTTTTGCTCACTTATTCGAACACCTGATGTTTAACGGCACCGAAAACTACGATGATGAATACTTTGGTCCGTTTGAGCGGGCCGGCGCGACAGAAATGAATGGTACGACTAATAATGATCGTACTAATTATTTTGAAAACGTCCCTACCCCGGCCCTAGACCTCGCCTTGTGGATGGAGTCTGACCGCATGGGCCATTTACTGGGTGCAGTAACTCAGGACAAGCTTGACGAACAACGGGGGGTTGTACAAAACGAAAAGCGGCAGGGCGAAGCCCAGCCTTACGGCCGGGTTTGGGGATATCTGGCTGAACAAACCTTTCCTGAAGGACACCCTTATTCATGGTCGGTAATCGGCTCTATGGATGATTTGAATAACGCCTCACTTGACGATGTTCATCAATGGTTTAAAGATTATTATGGCGCTTCTAACGCAGTATTGGTTTTAGCCGGCGACATTGATGTTGCTACCGCAAAAGAAAAAGTCGCACAATATTTCGGCGATATCGATCCGGGTAAACCCCTCAAAAAACTCGAAGCCTGGGTTGCTAAACGCGAAGGCACAAAACGCGCGGTGATGCAGGATGATGTGCCGGCAGCCCGTATTTACCGTATATGGAATACCGCACAGCTTGGTACAGCGGACCATGAGTACCTTAGTTTACTATCAGATATTTTAGCTAATGGTAAAAATTCACGATTATATGAGCGCCTGGTTTACGATGAGCAACTTGCCAGTTCGGTTGGTGGTTTTCAGTTCGGTCGTGACTTGGCCGGGCAGTTTTTTATCACAGCTGATGCTAAATCCGGCGTCGAGCTGGATGAAATAGAGCAGATCATTGATGAAGAATTAAATCGTTTATTAACCGAGGGCCCTACTGCAGAAGAGCTACAGCGGACCAAATTCAGTACCACCGCTCAGTTTGTCCGGCAAACAGAAAAAGTAGGCGGGTTCGGCGGTAAATCGGATTTGCTCGCGTCCGGTATGGTCTACCATGGCGATCCAGGTTTTTATCGTCAGGAAATGGAATGGCTGAAAAACGCCAGCGCGGCGGATCTGACCGCTGCCGGTCAGCGCTGGCTATCTGATGGTGATTTTATTCTGCATGTTGAACCGCAGCCGGATTATCAGGCAAATGAAGCCATCGCCAGCCGTGACTCTCTTCCGGACGTGGGTGACTTGCCATTACTTGATCTTCCCGAGCTGAATACCTTTACCCTGTCTAACGGACTGGAAGTTTATCTGGCCGAGCGCAGCGATACGCCGACCATTGAGTTTAACCTGACTTTTGACGCGGGTTATGCCGCGGACGCAAACGCTAAACCGGGTACCGCCAGTTTTGCTATGTCGATGTTAAAAGAAGGCACCGATAACTACGGCCCGATGGAGCTTGCCGCCCGGCTAGAAAATCTGGGTACCAGTCTGTCAACAACTGCTTCACTGGATACTTCAACGGTTCGTATGGACACGCTAACCGTTAACCTGCCGGAAAGTCTGGCGCTGATGAACGAAGTTTTGCAGCGCCCTACCTTCCCCGAGGATGAAATTGAGCGGAAACGCTCAAACTGGCTGGAGAACATTCGCAAAGAGCAGGCCCGCCCACAAACTCAGGCGCTACGAGTTCTGCCAAAACTGATGTTTGGCGAGCAGCATGCCTACAGTCAACCGTTCACAGGATCAGGGACTGTTGAATCAATTAATGCGCTGACTCGTGCTGATCTGGTCGACCATGTAAGCACCTGGATGCGCCCTGATAACGCCCGTTTAGTTATTGTTGGCGATACAACCGAAGGCGAAATCAAACCCCTGCTAGAGCAGCAGTTTGCTAATTGGAATGCGCCGCAGAGTCCAAAGCCGGCTAAACAACTCGAGCGTCCACAGGAACAAAAGCAGGGCCGGGTGTTTTTAATCGACAAGCCTGGTACACCGCAGTCATTAATTATTGCCGGACAATTAGCTCCGTCAGGGACTGCTGCCAATGCCGATACTATTGATGTGATGAACACCATTCTCGGTGGCAGTTTTACCAGTCGCCTCAATATGAATCTGCGTGAGGACAAAGGCTGGTCTTACGGCGCCCGTTCACTTTGGTTAGACAACTTAGGCCCGGGCTTACTTATGGCTCTGGCGCCGGTACAAACCGACAAAACCAAAGAGTCGATCGAGGAAATCGTTAAGGAGTTTACTCAGTACGAAGGCAGTGAGCCGGCAACTGAAGACGAACTGGCAAAAGTTAAAGCCAACAAAACGGCAAAACTGCCGGGAGCTTATGAGACAAAAGGTGCTCTTTTAGGCGCAGTGACCGAAACCCTGAATAAGGGTAAGACCATGCGTTACCTTGAGGCTTATGCACAGCGCGTTCAGGCTATCGACCTTGCCAGTGTAAAAGACACTGCCGAAACAGTATTACGCCCCGATGCCATGACGTGGGTTATCGTTGGTGATTTATCTCAAATTGAAGATAAAGTTCGTGAGCTTAACTTAGGCGAAGTCACTATTCTGGAAGATATGGAATAGTCTACTTTAAACCCATAAGACTGGATAAGGCCGCTTCAAAAAGCGGCCTTATTTTTTAAAGGAACAAATGATTTCCAAAAACCAATAACTGACAAACAATTACCGCGACAGTCAACGATAGTCGCATTGGATAATAGCCCAGTTGGGTTGTCATAGTGCTGCCCCGGGCCAACTTACGTTCGCTAATTAACACCAGTGCAAAACCCAGCATTTGTATCAGCAGAGTCCAGAACACGCTGTCCAGTAATAAAGTTACCCAGGCTAATAAGGCAAAAGCATTACTTAGCAGCAGCAAACCATTGGTAGGTTCACTGTCGGCACGGTGCAAGGCCCGGCCCCACAAAACCCCCGATAAAAAACTCAGAATAATGGCGCCATAAGTCATTAGTAAGTCAACTGGCTGCACTTTGTAAGGCAGTGTCACATCCATTAGCTCGGCCAGCGCGGAGCCCAAAAATGGAAGCAGGCCCGCGGCCCCCAGAATATGAATCAGTTTTTGCTTTAACGTTGTCATAAATAAAACGTCCAAATTGAAATAACTAGCGTAGTGTATAGCCTAAGTCGCAGCCTACAAGTCCTGGTGTTCTATGAAACCTTATTCTTCTGGTCTTTATTGTTTTTCTGATGACCTACGGGTTAACGATAATCCTGCGCTAACCCTGGCGCAACAGCAGTGCCAGCAGCTTAGCTACTGTTATATCATTGATAAAACCGCTTTATCCAGAGGACGGTATGGTATTCCTGCGCTGGGCAAACATCGCTTAAATTTTATTTTACAGTCGCTGGATCAGCTACAAGCCACCCTCAGCCAGCAGGGACATTCGCTGGCAGTCTACCTGGGTGAACCGCTGGAAATACTTACCGCCTTAGTCAGTCAGTATCGTTTTGATGCAGTCTTTAGCGCCCAACAGGCCGGCATCTACGAAAATCGACGCTGGCAAAAACTGCAGGATAGATTTCGCTTCTTGAACTTTCACCAGGTCAGTAACTTTACCTTATTCAACGAAACTCGCTTACCGGTAAAACTTGACCAGTTACCCACAACCTTTAGTCAGTTTCGAAAGCGGCTGGAACCTTTGTCAGACACATTACCGGCTGCTCACACAGCTGCTCCGGAATTTAGCCATCATCCGCTAATGTTGCCCAGCCATCAAAATTTACCACAGATTGATCGGTCACTGAATACACTGATGCACGGAGGAGAACAATCGGCTCAACAGCACTTGCAGAGCTATTTTGCTTCTCATGCCCCTCATCATTATAAAGAGACCCGCAATGCACTGGAGGACTTTTCCAGTTCAACAAAGCTTTCCGCTTATCTCGCCCGCGGTAATCTGTCGCCCCAGCAAGTTGTCAATGCCGTTCGCGCTTATGAGCAACAACATGGCGAAAACGAATCCACCTATTGGATTGTTTTCGAGCTATTGTGGCGTGAGTACTTTTACTGGTACCTGAAACGCTATCAGGAGAAGGTTTTTTCCTTTAAAGGCTTAGCCAGCCAGAAGCCGCAAACTAGCTTTTATCCCTCTCGTTTTAAGCACTGGTGTGAAGGAAAAACTCCCTATCCACTGGTTAATGCCTGTATGAAGCAACTTAACAGCACAGGCTACTTGTCAAACCGTGGCAGGCAGATCGTTGCCAGTTGCCTGGTTCATGAGCTTAGCGTCGACTGGCGTTACGGGGCCGCTTATTTTGAGCAGCAACTGGTTGATTATGATGTTGCGGCTAACTGGGGAAACTGGCAGTACATTGCCGGGGTTGGGGCCGACCCCCGGGGGGGCAGGCGCTTTAATATCGACAAGCAGGCAAAGATTTATGATCCGGAGAATGACTTTATCAATCGCTGGCGGGGAGCTGATATATCCGCCGTCGATCACGTTGATGCAGCCGACTGGCCAACGCTCAGTTGATACTGGGTGCTTTTCAGTCGGCCTTCGGCCGGTTAAAAACGATAAAGCATGCCGACATTGATGCTTGACAGGCGGCCTGGATCTTCATCAATCAGACTTAACCAGTCGACATAAAAAGCCAGTTCGCTGGTTGTGTTCACTGATAGACCAGCCCCCACACTCAGGCCACTGTCGGCGCTAGACTCATCGCCGACCGTTAGTTCTGCCCGCGACCAGCCTGCAAGTGCATACAAGCTTAGCTGGTCGGTTAAATTAGCTTGCGGTTTAACCAATACACTAACAGCGTAATCAACGGCTGTGTCCGCTTCCGCCGCCATCGCACCATTGTTACCCGCGGTATAAATTAACTCATCGTCAGCAACACCGAAGCCCAGCCGCGCTTCAACTGCAATGTTTCGATTAAGCTGCTGCCCCACGCTAAGGCTCAATACATTAGGCCTGGCATCTGAATAATCGTTAAGCTCGGGGTCAAACCTGAATTGACTGGCCTGTACGCCCATGTAGTAGTCATCCCAGCTGGTGCTATATGATTGCGCGGCTGCCGACATTGAGCAACTGCCCAGAACAGTTATAAGTATCCATTTATTTAGCATTATTCGTCCTTGAATCGAAGTGACTGTAAAACCACAGTAAAACTAACAGAATAAAATTTTTTCGCGAACAATATTTTCTTACTGAAACGTCTTAATTCAGATGATAAATGGCCTGATAATCAGCGATGTCGACATCAAAGTTCGTCTTCTGGCGAAGGAAATCACGAAATGTTTCCAGCGCATCCGGTTCGCCGTGAACCAACTGTATCGGTGTATCTTGCCGCAACTGAGATTGCTTTAGCCAATCAGTCAGCTCCTGGTAATCCGCATGGCCCGATAAACCATCCAGCTGGCGAATACGGGCTTTAACAGGCAACCACTGGCCGTGGACCTTAATGGATTCAACTCCTTGCAGCATTTTGGCTCCGCGAGTACCGCCGGCCTGATGCCCGCTAAACAGCACTGTTGCCCGATGGTCACTTAGCCAGCGCTTAAAATGGTGCAAAATTCGCCCGCCGGTTGCCATGCCGCTACCGGCTATAATAATGTGCGGCCCTGCTTGCGATGCGATAGCTTTTGACTCATCGACCGAGCGGGTATAAATAACCGTATTAAATGCCCGTTGACAGTCATGCTGTGACAATTTGTGAAGTGTGTGATGGCGCCGGTAAATTTCGGAAACATTAATCGCCATCGGTGAATCCAGAAAAATTGGCTGTCGGGGTATGCGGTTTTCAGTCATTAATTTAACCAGTAGGTGCTGCATCAGTTGAGCACGGCCGACTGAAAAACTGGGGATTAGCAATACTCCTCCGCTGCCACTGCATTCATTAACCACATCAGCCAGCTGCTGCTCAGCGCTGTCCGCGTGTTGATGACGTCGATCGCCATAAGTTGACTCTAACAACAGCAAATCGACGGCGGGCAATGTCTCCGGTGGCTTCATCATCACATCATTGGGCCGGCCGATGTCGCCGGAGAAGGCCACCCTCCTGCCTTCAGCTTCAATAATCACTGAGGCGGCACCTAAAATGTGTCCGGCGGCTTGTAAGCGAATGTGGATATCTCCCACCGCAAAGGTCTGCTCAAATGCCACCGGCTGTAAAAGTTTCAGGCTGGCTAAAGCGGTCTTTTCATCATAGAGGGGTTGCGGCTTTTCATGCTTACTCAGGCCGTGTTTACCCAAAAATTTAGCATCTTCCTGCTGCAGACGGCCACTGTCAGGCCACATAATATGACACAGGTCAGCTGTTGCTTCTTGCGCAAACACAGGCCCACGGTAGCCAGCCTGGTATAGCACCGGCACATAACCCGAATGGTCTAAATGCGCATGGGTCAGCACAATACCGTCGACAGCCTCTATCCCCAGAGGTATTGGCTGCCAGTTGCGTTTGCGTAGCCATTTATAGCCCTGAAACAAACCACAATCGACTAACAGTCTTGTGGTAGCCGTTTCGATCAGGTATTTCGAGCCTGTTACAGTTTCTGTTCCGCCCAAAAAGACGATTTTCACAGGGTCACCTCTTAAAGTAAGCTTGGCCGCCTTTGTAATCGAGAAGCAGTGAAAAGTGCTTGAGAACCTCGTAGCCAAGCAACCCCTCTACGCGGTGTCCTCTTATCCTCGAACCAAATTTCTCGTATTGGCTGGTCAGATGATTAATAAAGTTATTATCGGGAATATCTACCGCAATGTTCTCCAGCTGGTGATTACCGAGTCCTACAGACGGTAACTTCAGGCTGTTGTGATACCCCATCGAGTTAACACCCCGGACCAGAGTGGCTTTACTCGGGTAACGGCTAAACCACTGATTGTGGGTAGCCACTCTTTTTTCCAACAATATGCCACCACTGTGTCCGGTATCTAAGATCACCCAGCGTTTATCTTCATCATTAAGCTCAACGTTAACAATCAAACGACCGCTACCACGTTGTTTGCGCATTACAATATTTGACTTAACGGGCAGATTAAACGCCTCACGTTCTGCTAAACGCATCCGCTGATTAGGGTAGTCAATTTCAATTACATAGCCGCTTAAAAAGTCAGCACCCAGTAAAACGGCATTTCTGGCGTGGCCGAAACTGATTTCAATCAGATTCAGCTGGTAATCTTTATTATTAAAGTTCAGTTTGACGTCTTTGAATACTTTACGGTCGCGACTGGCAAACAATCCGGTAATTTCGGCGTAATTCAGAACATCCCGGTCAAACTGTTGCTGCTTTACAAAAGCTTTATTCAGCGCACTGCGTGTTGTACCTGTGTCAATTATGGCAAAGGCTTCTACCCCTTCAACAATAATAGGTACCTTAACATGACCGTCCTCAATAACAATGGAATGCCACTTACCTTCGCTGGCAACGGCTGAAAGGGTGAATAGTAGAAAAAATACCACAATGATCCGGTTAATCATAAACCCCTCGTGCTGGTAGGTTACCTTTTTACTCTACCAGCAGTGAGAATGTCGAACCGAAACTAAATGTAAAAAAATCTTCCAGTTTTTACAAAATTACTGAAGGAACTTAAGAGCCCCCACAACGGCAGCAACCTGAGCTTGGTTACATTGCTCAGCTGATGCTTTGGGGCTATCCGGGTAAACTTCTGTAGTCGTCACATACATAGCCTGAGTCAGGCTGATACATAAGCCAAGTTTATTAACCGGGAAACTAATCAGGCCCTGCTGATCAATCTTAGCACCAATAAGCTTACCATCTTCATCAGCTTCAGCAATATGGGTTACTTGAGCCACTTCTTCTAATACAGCTTGCTGAAATTCAGGCTGCAAATTTTCACAGTCACCGACTAAATAAAAGCCGTCAGGAATATTCCAGTTGGTATTAATTTCGCCCTCTCGCGCAGCCTTAGCGGGCCGGAATTCGGTATTATCTGAATCGGTGGTTTCATGCAGATCAATGTGGGCCAAAAAGTCGATCGGATTTTTTTGTAAATAGTCCATAACTAACGCGCACTCGGGCGCCGGGCTGTCGGCAATAAATGAACGATTAGGATCAACAGCCTCCGGGTTCCAGCGGTTTATCGTCTCGTAGCCCCAGGGGCTGAGGCAGGGAAACACCACCACATTGAAGTTACGACTGTAGTTTTCCATTTCCCGCTCGATAAACAACAAAGCGCCCTGCACACCACTGGTTTCATAGCCATGCACGCCCCCTGTCACCAATACTGCCGGTTTATCGTTGTCCCAGTTGTTTGACTTAACCACAAACAGAGGGTAGCTGCCAGACTCATAATTCAGCTCGCCATACTGCTCCACCACAACGTGATCAGATAAAGCCTGCAGCTTCTCGACAACCTCTTGTTGGTAAGATCGCTTTTTACTTTGCTGAGCGAGCCATTCTTTTTTCTCTTTTTTCTGCCAAGGCTGGCCGGGAGTACCTATGGGATAAACCGTTGTTTTGCTGGTCATCAAAATTTCCTTCTTACAATAAATATTACAACGAGTCGTTATCATAAAGCATGATACCGATAGCGATAAGCCCCAGTGTACGATAAACTCTGCCGCCACAAATACACAGCCTTTAGTTAGCTATGCCCTACACAAAAACTCAAGTTAGTCTGGCTATTTTTGCTATGGCAGTCGGTACCTTCGCCATCGGTATTGGTGAGTTCGTGATGATGGGTCTGCTACCTAATGTCGGCGAAGAGTTTAATACTAGCTCGCGGCAAACCGGCCACCTGATTAGCCTATATGCGCTGGGTGTTGTCATCGGTGCGCCTTTCATCACCATTGCTTTTGCCCGGGTCGCAAAAAAACGCTTGTTACTGGTATTGATGGGCATTTATGCGCTGGGCAACATAGCCAGTGCGCACGCCAGTAGTTTTTACGAACTGCAATGGTTACGATTTCTGACCGGATTACCCCACGGGGCCTATGGCGGCATCGTCTGCTTGCTGGCTGCAGCAATGGTCAGCAATGAACATCGCGGTAAAGCGGTAACCATGGTTATGATGGGACTAACCTTAGCGATTTTAATCGGTAACCCTCTGGCTACCTGGTTTGGACAATTATTAAATTGGCGTTGGGTGTATCAGGGCGTTGGTTTAACCGCCCTTAGTGCTGCATTGTTGATTGCCTGGGCTGTTCCCAATGAGCAAACGCAACCACCAACACGGCGACGGACCGAATTAACAGCCTTAAAAAACCCCCAGGTATTGTTAACGCTGGCTATTGGCAGTGTCGGTTTCGGCGGAATGTTTGCCGTTCTCAGTTACTTAGCACCTACCCTGCTGTATGCAACTGAGGTTGCCGATTACTGGATACCTATTGCACTACTGGCTTATGGTATTGGATCACTAAGCGGTAGTTTAATTGGCGGGTGGGCCACCGATGTTAACATTAAGTGGGCTATTGGCGGTTCTTTAGCCTGGTCTGCGTTGGTCTTGTTTGTATTCCCCTTTAGTATCGGGCAGCTGGTAACCGTGTTGCCGATGGTTTTTCTATTAGGCTCGACGGCCGCCCTGGTACCCACTTTGCAAGTGCGGCTAATGGACGTAGCCGGACAGGCACAAACCTTAGCGGCATCTTTGAACCATGCAGCTTTTAATATTGCCAACGGTATCGGTGCCTTTTTGGGTGGCCTCGCCATCAGTTCATCCTGGCAGTGGCAGGCCACCGGTTGGGTTGGTTGCGCCCTGGCAAGCGCCGGTCTGCTGTTGTTTTTTATCACCAAACATCACAGCCGGCGAATAAGCCAGGCGAAAAGCCTTTGAGCACCCTGGTTTTTAGTGACTTCTCTTTTTTTCTGCCCGCAGCATTTTGCGGTAAAAGAAAATAGCATAAAAAACGCACAGCCCGATCACAATGGCCAAGCCCACAAATGAAATGAATATTACCGGGTCGTTAAAAAACTCTTGCCATAAACTCATGGTTAAATCTCCTTATCTAAGCTATGTTTTAAGTGTATGAGACTCGACCTTGTTGAGTATTGACTTAGGTCAATAATCACGCCGTCCACCGCTTAGGAGGAATCATTATGAAAAAACCAATCATTGCAATAGCAGCCACTGTATGCCTTTTTACTGTAGCGGGATGCAGCCAGGAATCAGCCGACAGTGAAACAGAAGAAGCCTTGAGTTCAGCCGAGCGAACAGCTGATAAAATGGGTGACGCCGCCAGCGCACAAATGGAAGAAGCTGAGGATTATTTTACTGATGCGGCTATTACAGCCCGTGTTAAAACCGAGCTGTTTGATAATGGTGCGTTAGATAGTTCAAAAATTAGTGTTGATACCCGTGATGGCACTGTTTATCTGTCAGGTACCGTAACTGCAGACGTTGAATCGGAGACCGCTCAACAATTAGCTGAAGGCGTTGACGGTGTTCAGGACGTCGAGAATAACCTGGTTGTTTCGGGCTATTAATCGACCCCTTTACAAAAACCATAGCCGGATATTAGCGGGCCAGCATTAGCCTGGCTCGCATTCCCGGGCTGGTCGTCAGTCCGGTAGTAACCGACTGCACTACGCCATCACGGACAATCACAATGGTTGGCGTTACTGATACCCCCCACCGCTTTGCCAAAATACCCGTTTCATCATTAACGGTCACAAACCGGTAGTCATGCTCGCTAAGATAGTCCTTTACCTGTGCATCCGGACCAGACGAAAATGCAACCGAAACCACAGCATGCTCATCGGCAAGAGACGAAACCATCGGTGACACCACACTGCAATAAGGACACCAGGTAGCCCAAAAATACAGCAGCACCGGCTCTTTGCGGCTCATTTCTATGATATCTATCGGTTCGCCCGTCAGAGTTCGCATCGACGAACTGTTTAGTTTTACGTCCTTTTGCACATCAGCACTACGATATAAATCGACCCCAATAACAATAGCTGCCAGCAGGAGCACATAGAGTGCGGCCTCAGCCGCGCGCCTGAGCCACGCACTCTTTATTCGGCTAAACACTATCTGGCCTTAAAAAGTTAAACATATTTTGCCAAAGTGCTGACCTGATTCTTCATAACGAAAAGCTTCGCTCAACTCCTGCATGGCAAACACTTTATCGATAACTGGCTTAATGTCACTGGCTTCAAGAGCGCGGATAAAGTCCTGCTGATGCTGCCGACTGCCGACAATAATTCCCTGTAATCGAGCTTGTTTAGCCATCAGCTGCGCAGTAGGTACTTCGCCCTGATTACCGGTAAGCACACCGATTAACGCAATATGGCCGCCTGTTGCCACCGCCTTAATTGACTGCGGCAGCGTGCCGGGACCGCCCACTTCAATCACATGATCAACACCTCGGCCACCGGACGCCTTGTACACGCTGTCACCCCAGTCGGCATCATCCTGGTAATTGAAAACATGGCTCGCACCCAGCTTTTTATAGCGTTCCAGCTTGGCATCTGAGGACGAGGTTGCATACACCGTAGCACCTAAACTTTTTGCAATTTGGCAGGCAAAAACCGAAACACCGCCACTGCCCAACACTAGTACACTGTCGCCGGGTTTAATCTGTCCTTCAACCACTAATGCGCGCCACGCTGTCAGCCCGGCGGTGGTTAAAGTTGCTGATTCTGCATGGGTATAGCCTTTCGGCTGATGAGTAAAAAACTCAGTTGGCCTTACCACGACCTGGCGCGCATAGCCATCAATACCGTCACCCGGCGTATTGTTGAAATCGCTTATGCTTGCCGGTCCGGTCAGCCACCGGGGAAAAAATGTTGAAACCACCGTATCGCCGACTTCAAACTCTTCAACACCCGGGCCAACGGCCTCAACAATACCAGCACCATCAGACATGGGAATACGTCCCGATTCCGGTGCCATCGCCCCTGTCGCAACAGCATAGTCGTGAAAATTCAGTGAGCTGGCTTTGATACTCACACGAACCTCACCGGCAGCCGGCTGTCCGGGATCGTCCAGCTCAGTCACCTCGATATTGTTTAAGCCAAAAGGCTCATTTAAACGTAATGCTTTTATAGTGTCCGACATAACAACGCCTCCTATAGCGATAAAGCTTATGCAGCAGATAAACACAAAGCCAGCTTATCTTCAACTGAATGAATACCAGGGCAGCAGAGTGATTGATCATGCCCGTTAGTATTGTCTGGCTAAAACGCGATTTAAGGTTACATGATCATGCGGCACTAAAAGCCGCTGCAGATAGCGGTCACCCGCTGCTGATGCTGTATATATTCGAGCCGGAAATGGAAAGCGACCCCCATTTAAGCCTGCGACATTTTCGTTTTATTTATCAAAGTCTCAGTGATTTAAACCAACAACAGCCTGAGATGGCGTTAACTGTGCAACGCGAAGATATCATTGACTGCCTTGAGCGCCTGCATAAAAAGTATCGAATTGCCGGGCTATACAGTCATCAGGAAACCGGTCTTAATTACACTTTTCAGCGTGATATCCGGGTTGGCAATTGGTGTTCGGAAAAACAGATTACGTGGCACGAGTTTCCGACAGGTGCGGTTCAGCGTGGCCTTATTAATCGCAAAAACTGGCAAAAACATTGGCAACAAACAATGCGCAGCCGCGCCGTCAACACCGACTTAGCACGCGTACAATGGTTGAGAGAACTCCCGCCTGATGCCTCCCTACCCGTTGATTGGCAGCAGTTTGATGAAAACTTTCAAGCTGGCGGCGAACAAGTCGCATGGGCAGTACTGAACGACTTCTATGCCGGCCGCGGGCAATACTATTATCGTAAGCTCTCAAGCCCGCTAACCGCTGAGCACGCATGTTCAAGGCTTTCACCCTACCTGGCCTGGGGGAATATTAGCCTACGTCAGGTTTACCACACAGTATTGCGGTCCTGGAGCCGCAATGGCTGGCGTCGCTCGTTGCAGGCTTTTAGCTCGCGCTTACACTGGCACTGCCATTTTATTCAAAAGTTCGAGAGCGACTGTCGTATTGAATTCGAAAACCTCAATAGCGGCTACAACAATATGCCATTAACAGCAGAAGAGCAGGTAAAACCTTTACTGGACGCCTGGAAAAGCGGACAAACCGGGTTTCCGATGGTTGATGCCTGTATGCGCTGCCTGCAACATACCGGTTATATTAATTTCCGTATGCGCGCTATGTTAGTCAGCTTTCTGACCCATCACCTGGCCATTGACTGGCGTTATGGCGTGAAGCATCTGGCACAGTTATTTCTGGATTTCGAGCCCGGTATTCATTATTCGCAGTTTCAGATGCAGGCCGGTATCACCGGTATTAACACGGTGCGCGTTTATAACCCGGTTAAGCAGGGCCAGGAAAAAGATCCTGATGGTGTATTCATTAGCCGTTGGTGTCCAGAGTTAAGTCACCTTCCGGTCGCCTTAATTCATCAGCCCTGGCTACTGACGCCAATGGAAGAGCAGTTATATGACTTTAAGCCCGGTAGCCATTATCCCACGCCCATTATTGACCTGGAAGTTAGCGCCCGTAAGGCTCGGGAACGGCTGTGGTCATGGCGTAAAAAAGCAGAAGTCAAAGCAAATAAAGAGGAGATCTTAAGCCGCCATGTCGCATCAAAAACCCAATCTGCCCAGTAAAGTATGCCCGGTCTGTCAACGACCCTTTAGCTGGCGTAAAAAGTGGCAACAATGTTGGGATGAAGTAAAGTATTGCTCCGAGCGCTGCCGACGGCAGCGCCCCAAAGCGAAAAAGAATAATGCAGCTCTTAACTAAAAAGTTTTACTGGCGGTTCGGGATGATTTTTAACTCGACGCGACGGTTTTCCTGGCGGCCACTGGCTGTATTGTTGTCAGCAATGGGTTGGCTTTCACCGTAACCGTAGGTTGTCAGTCGGCGCTGATCAATTCCGTTATTAACCATGAAGTTTCGTACTGCCATGGCCCGGTTTAGTGACAGCTGCTGATTGTATTCAGCTGAACCTGTGCTGTCCGTATGGCCCTCGACCATCATGGTTGTTTTTTCATACTTTTTCAGTACTTTTACAACATCATTTAAAACCGGATGAAAGTTTTGCGAGATCGATGCGCTGTCTGAAGCAAAAGTAATATTGCCGGGCATCTGCAGCCGAATATTGTCACCGTCGCGGATAACCTCGACACCACTACCTGCCAGCTCATCGCGGAATTCTTGTTCCTGTTTGTCCATGTAATTACCGATTGCCGAACCGGCTAAGGCTCCTACCGCAGCGCCCCAAAGATAACGACTTTTATCATGATCGCCGGTACCTTTACCCAGCAGAGCCCCGGTAACTGCCCCTATAGCCGCGCCTTTTTGTGTATTGTCCATATTGGCACATCCTGCAACGACAAAAGAAGCAAGCGCAGTAACTAGCATCAAATTTCTCATATTAAGCTGTCCTTATCTAAAAACCGTACCCTCAACATAGCACATCAAAATGCTGCCAGAGGGACTGTTTACCTTTATTTTACACGCTCAAAAGGACTATTTACGCGGCATACAATCGCCAGCACTGTTGCTTTATCATAGCAAGCAGTTGCCGTAATTCTGCCTCTAACGGACGATCCTGGGTTAACAAAGGAAAGCCGTTGAGCATCTGGTCGACAAACTGACGCACGTCTTTATTCAACGGCAAAGCCGAGGATTGTTGCCGCAGGTAGCAACCATGGGCTGCCGCCAGCAGAGACGCGGCAATAACCTGTTCCGTCAGTGTGATAACCCGCCGGCAGTCCCGCGCTGCTATTGTCCCCATACTGACTTTATCCTGGTTATGGCATTCGGTTGAGCGCGAAAAGACACTGGCCGGCATTGTTAGCTTTAGGGCTTCAGCCGCCCAGGCAGAGCAACCAATTTGTACCGCTTTGAAGCCGTGGCTGACCGACTGTTCTGCGCCCTCGGCTGCGGTTAAATTGGCTGCTAAACCCTGATTGCTTTTGCCATCTAATAACAGCGCCATTTGCCGATCCTGTAAATCGGCCAGGTTCGCAACCTGCGCTTTTAACAAGTCCATAACCATGGCTATATGGCCACCATAAAAATGCCCACCGTGATGTATTCGTCGCGCTTTAGCATCGACAACAGGATTATCATTGACACTATTTAACTCGTTAAACAGTGTTATTTTAATCCACGGCAACGCATCCTGCAGAGCGCCAATAACATGTGGCGCACAGCGAATCGAATAACGATCCTGTAATCTCGATTGTCTCGGTGCTGGCTCTTGTAGCTGCAAGTC
Source organism: Idiomarina seosinensis (assembly GCF_044797955.1). Classification (GTDB taxonomy): domain Bacteria; phylum Pseudomonadota; class Gammaproteobacteria; order Enterobacterales; family Alteromonadaceae; genus Idiomarina; species Idiomarina seosinensis_A. The sequence continues at coordinate 1,545,709 of NZ_CP085211.1, forward strand.
GCTGCGTATCCAGGCAGCAATCTGCTGCTGACCCTGGTGCGGCTTGACGCTATGTAACGCAACGTCAAAGTGGTAGGGATTACCTTTAACCGCAGCCAGCATCAGACTGGTTACACGACTACTGAGCTGACATAGATAATCGGCTCTTCGGTATGCCAGGCAGGCCAGCGCAGTCATAACCGCCGTGCCGTTCATTAATGCAAGGGCCTCTTTGGGACGCAGCTGGTAGGGCTGTAAGCCTAATTCAGCAAATGCGGATTTACTGCTCTGCACACGACCACGAAAAACCACCTCACGTTCGCCGATTAATGCGCCGGCGATATAAGATAGCGGGGTTAAGTCGCCACTGGCTCCGACGCTGCCCTCTTCGGGAATTAACGGTAATATGTCTTCTTGTAGCATTAACGCCAGTCGCTGCAGTAAATTATAACTGACACCCGAAAAACCTTTACACAAAGAGACCAACCGCACAGCAAGTATGGCCCGGGTTTCCTCAGCAGAAAAATGCTGTCCTAAACCGCATCCGTGAAAACGCGTCAAGTTAATCGGTAATTGATCAACAGACTCAGGCGGTACCGCCACTTCACAACTATCGCCATAGCCAGTGGTCACCCCATAAACGGCGCCGTCTTGCTGCAAACATTCGCTAATAAAATCAGCACCAGCGTTGATAGATGCCTGGTAAGTTTCACTGTTGTCCAGCTCGACGGTACATTGTCGGTCACTGATTGACAGAATATCGTCAATACTGACAGGGTCACTGCTAAAAATAACGGCTTTTTGCATTTTTAAGGCCCTAAATGGTGTTATTCAACGTCCCAGTCCTGCTCTTTACCGATTTCATTAACCGGCACCTGGTCAGCAACACTGAAACGTTTGGGTATTTCATAAGACTGTAATTTAACGCTGAGCCAACCTGGCAATTCAGCCAATAATGGTTCTGTCAGTTTCGGTTCAGAGCCCTGCTCAAGCACTAGCAGCGCCTTCAGTCCCTGATCACTATCCGACAGCAACCTTACCCGTGCAGACTTTATCTGTGGATGCTGCTCAATGATGCGGGCAACGCGCAGCGGATATACATTATGACCATTAACCTGTACCGCCTGGTCCACTCTTTTAAGCGGTTTAAAGCAAGACTCATCGCGCCATTCGACTTTGTCGGGCAGCGCAACATGTTGGTTACTATCAGTGTCTAATAACTGCTGTTCGGTATACCGCTGCCAACGCGGCAGTAATTGATACCAGCCATTACGCTGCATCCGGTAACCTAAGCCAGCCGTTTCTGAGCTGCCGTATACTTCTAAAACTGCCTCCAGACCCTGATTTTGCAGTGTCTCAAGCACGTTTTGCGAAGCCGGTCCTGCCGAATTAATTGCGAAGGTATGCTCCGGAAAAGTGACCCGCCGCTGCGCTAACTGCTGATACCAGCCGGGAAAGCCGATAACCGCATCATAGGGCTGCAACTGCTGCCCCTGAGTCAGGGTAAAGGCTCGCAGACCTCTTACAACCTTAACGCCCAGTTGCTGGGGCAGTAAAATCGAGAAGATAAAGCCATAAATATGGTGCGCCGGCACTACGCTGATAAAGCGCTTAGGATGCAGACCCTGCTGCTGTATAAGTTCGGCAAAAAACTCGGCTTCAGACACAAGAGCGGTAAAACTGTGAGTCAGCTTTTTAGGTTTGCCGGTAGAGCCAGATGAGCTGAATCTAATATCCTGGCTGGCCTGCTCACGGCTGGCCATTATCACCTCCGCCCACTCACCCAAAGTTGAAGCGCGAAGCAAGTAGTCTTCCAGACCACTGCTGTGCAGCTGAAAAAACTCGACAACCCGCCCGGCAACTGACATCCAGTCAAAGGAATCAAGGATAATTTCATCCCCTTGCCCCCGGGCCTTATTCTCTGTGGTAATAATGGTGTCAGCGGACCACTGGCGCCCGGTTAAATAGTGAGGGTCATACTGAGCCGATTGGTTCGGCAGGCGATTAAGCTCATCGGCGATTAAGGCGCCGATGACGCTTACAATCGAGGGTGCTGTCAGTGCAGGCATTACAGGCGTTTTACAAACACCCAGTAGCTATCATCTGAGAGGGCCTTTTTCATGTGAACTTTAACTTTCGTTGGCTTCATTTGGTAATCAAAGGTGTATTCAAACATGGTATTGAGCTCACCACTTTTTACTCCTTCGTCAAATTTACCCTTAAACTCAGAACTATTGGTACAAGGGGCAACATCTGTAAAGAAGTTTTTACCAACCACTTCGGAGGGATCACGCCCAGTGATATCCCCTTCGGCTGAATTGTACTGCAATATCTTACCATTGCTGTCCAGCTGAATTGCGCCAAACGCCACGTTATCCAGCTGTGAGTCGTCCATATTCGCTAATTGATTTTCGATATCGTCAGACCCGAACTTCACCATTTCCATAGTTTTCTCCACTTGGTTGTTAACTTGATTCTTTCGACACTACAACCAACCTAGATCAGTTCTTTTCGCAAATCAATGGTAATTTTATACAACCTCGGTATGCTTATTTGTAGATTGACGAAAGGAGTTACCGATGTTGTTTAAGCCCCCACATCCAAAGCACTTAGTAACAGGATTTATCGTCGTTACCGCGCTTTTGGTTCAGCCTGTGGTTGCCGCCGATCCCGGCAGTCATCCATTACTCAAATCGACACAGCAGCATTTATCCGAATCCTCTTCTGCGCTGCCTGCTGCTAATCACTTTGCCAGTCGCCAGTGGTTGGCTGACGAACCTAGCTTATCAATCATGCGATGGCAGTCTGATAGCGATCCCGGGGGTACCGATGAGACAGAAGTTACTTTGGAGTTAAGCTTACTCACCCCCACACAACGACAACTGATTAGCCGCTTTAATTCGCTCAGTGCCCGATTAAAACAAATTGAACAGCAACAGCTGCAGCTGCAAATTTCAGCCTTTTTACGCGACCACTTCTGGCGTTTCCGCCGCACTCAAGCCACACTGACATTTTATCGGGACATCGTTGCTCAGCTCAAACAACTTGAACAGCAGACAGAACGCAGGCTTCAGGCTCAAAATGCAACTGGTTTTGACCGCATTTTAATCCAGCAGCGGGTGCTGACTTACCAGGCAAAAATACAACAGCAGCAGTTAAGTCTGCAGACTCTGACTCGACAGTGGCAGCAGATTACAGGTCAAAAGCGGTTACCGGAAACTCTCGCCGAACCGGAGAATGAGCCATTATCAATAACGCAGCATCCACAATTAATGCTCCTTCAGCTGCAATGGCAAATCGCGACAGCAGAAGCTGAGAATGAAGCTGAACAAAGCAAAAGCTGGACGGTTTCCGCCGGCTTCAAAAAAAATGAAAGCGTAAATAGCAGTGACAATCAGCTTGGTATTGGTGTTTCCATTCCCTTGTCGTTTTCTGGTTCATTGTCTGCCCTATCTTCTCAGGCGCTAAAAAGCCAGCAGCAAAAAATCCTGACCGCCCTTCAACAACAACAGCTTAACTTGCAGGCAGAGGTGCAACACCGCATCGGCCAGGTTCAACAAGCCCGCCAACAACTCAAATTAACTGAGCAGACAAAAGTATTAAGTAATCAGGCTATCAATCAGTTGCAACAACTGCACGAGAGTCAGCAAATCACAACGCGCCGATTTATTGACCGTTTGATCGAGCAATGGCAATACCGTTATCAATATCAGATCGCTGAAATTGAGCTAGAGTCTGCACGCGCCCAGTTAAACCAAGCAAAAGGAACAACATTATGACACCCGCGAAGCCGTTAGCTGTTTTTTTCAATTGTTTGACTGTGCTATTTTTTCTCGGCTCCGGGGTCACAATTGCGGCAGACACCATAGCTGCCGAGCAATTAAAGAACTATCAGCTGGGTCTTTCTGATGCTCGGCCAGCAGAGGCTGTGACACTGGCCCCTGTTATTGGCCGTTGGACTTTTGCCCCTGGTAGTCCTCTAACAATTGCTCACCCCTTTGAACATTCGAAAATTGATGTGCTGGTGGGTAACAGCCAGTATTTAGATAAAGGTACTCAGGTTGCCACTATTAGTGGGCCTTCCGTGAGTCATTTTTATCATCGGCTGAACATTATTGAACAAGAGTTTCAGGTTGCTGAGCAGCGCTATCAGAGTAACCAGCAGCTGTTCAAAGACAACGCAATTTCCGCGGAACAATGGCAACAGACGCTGGCAGACTTTTTAAAGCTCGCTGATCAATATCACGAAACTCAAGTGGTCGCTGAGCGCTTTCAACAAATGGGCGAGGATCGTGCCGCATTCACGATGCCAGCCGATGGTATCTGGCAGCTTGCGGACGAACCCGGTGTGCTCGGTACTGTTTTGCCAAAAAACAGTCTTCGTATCGGCGCCCGGGTACCCCAGCAACTCGTTGACCATGTGGTCGCTCTGACCCTTTCTGATAAGCAATACGCTGTTAGTTTTCGCGACAAAAACGCACAGAATGGATTAGTGACACTGTGGAGTGAGCCTGCCTATGATGACAGCTGGCAGATTAATCAAATTCTCTCTGTACAACCCAGCATAACAATTGAAGGCGCGCTTCATATACCGGCCGGTGCTCTCACCTCACTCGCGGGCCAGCCAACGGTATTTATCGCCCGCAATGATGAATTCAGACCGGTTGCCGTAGACATCGTTGCTCAACACTCGGACTTTTATGTCGTAGTACCGCAACAAGCGTTTGATGGTCAGCTTGTAACCGAGTCGATTGGGGCGCTCAAAGGTATCTATAGCGACGGGGAGCAGTAACCATGGTAAGCAAAGTTCTGGCTTTCTCGTTAAAGAACCGGCTATTCATTTTTGTCCTTTTTGGCCTGCTAATTGGCCTCGGTATTCAGTCGCTGCGAACCTTGCCAGTTGATGCTTTCCCGGAAATTTCTCCGACTCAGGTCAGCATCATACTGCGCGCTCCCGGCATGTCTGCTGAACGGGTCGAAAATCAAGTCACTCATCCGCTGGAAACCGAATTGCTGGGTATTCCACAGCAAAGCATTTTGCGCTCAACAACAAAGTACGGTATCACCTCTATCACTCTGGATTTTGAAGAAGGTACCGATATTTACTGGGCCAGGCAGCAAGTCGCTGAAAAACTTGCCGCTGTGCAGGACCAGTTTCCCGCCTCTATTGAAGGCGGAATGGCGCCCATGAGCACGCCGCTGAGCGAAATGTTCATGTTTACCATCGAAAACGAGGCCCTAAGTTTAACCGAAAAACGGCACTTACTTGACTGGGTCATCAGGCCTGCATTACGAACAGTCGAAGGTGTTGCAGACGTCACTAACCTGGGGGGCAAAGTCAGAACCTTTGAATTCAGTCCAGATCCGCAGAAGCTCGCCGAAGCCCGGCTTTCGCTAACAAATATTAAAACAGCCCTCGACGACGCTAACCGGGTCGGCAATCTGGGGCGTGTAGTTATCGGTAGTGAAACCTTCAGCGCGCGGGTTAGTGGTCGTATTGTTAACCTTAACGATCTAAAGCAACTTAGCGTAAGTAACGATCAGAACCAGGTTTATTATTTACGACAGCTCGGTGACGTCAGCATCAGTTACTTACCACGTTTTGGTGCTATTACAAAAGACGGTAAAGAAGCAGTTGAAGGTTTAGTTGTGGGGCTACGCGGCGCAAATGCAGCTGCTGTTGTCCAGTCGGTCCAGGAAAAGCTGACCCAGCTGCAACCCAGTCTGCCTCAGGGGACCGAGCTTAACGTATTTTATAATCGAAAAAAGCTGATCGATACGGCAATTGAATCTATCTCTACTGCACTTATGCAGTCGGTAGTTTTAGTTATCGGTGTGTTAATTTTCTTTTTGCGTAATTTTCGCGCATCGATTCTGGTATCACTATCGATTCCTGTCGCTGCCCTGATGACCTTTATCAGTCTACAGCTACTGGGACTTTCAGCTAATCTCATGAGCCTCGGCGGATTAGTGATTGCCATTGGTATGATTGTTGATTCCTCTGTCGTACTGACCGAAAAAATCGAAAGTCAGCTCACGAAAAATCATAAGTTACCCCTGTTGCATATTATTTTTCGTTCTTGTCAGTCTGTAGCCCCATCCGTTGTCACTGGCACACTGGTTATTATTCTGGTCTTTTTACCCTTGCTAACCTTAACTGGGCTCGAGGGTAAACTGTTCTCCCCGGTCGCTTTAACAATAGTTATTGCCATTACGGCAGCCTTACTGATTGCGCTGACTCTGGTACCGGCACTGGCGTCGCTGTTAATTAAGCCGAAACAACGCAATAACCCGGCGCTGGCTAAAATGCAGCGCGGTTACCGCCGCTTACTGGCTTCTGCCAGCCAACATAAATCGTTCGTTTTTTTAGCTTTCAGTAGCCTATTTTTGCTGAGTATTTTGAGCTTTGTTATGGCCGGAAAAACCTTTATGCCGACCATGGATGAAGGCGACATTATCGTACAACTGGAAAAGGCACCGACTGTTTCCTTGCAGGAATCGATCAATCTGGACAAACAAGTTGAAAAAAAATTACTGCAGCAGGTACCTGAAATCGAACAAATCGTGGCCCGCACCGGCTCTGATGAGCTAGGACTGGATCCTATGGGTCTGAACGAAACCGATGTCTTTATGGAGCTTAAGCCTCGCTCCGAGTGGCGGTTCGACAGTAAAGACGCGTTAATTTCCGCTATCCGCGAAGTGGTCAGTGAATACCCGGGCATGAAAATTAATTTTACACAGCCAATACAAATGAGGATTTCTGAAATGCTCACCGGTAGTACCGGCGCGGTGAGCATCAAAGTGTTTGGTGACAATATTAGCCGTCTGTCTGAGTTTGCTAATCGTATCGTCGTTCAGGCTGAAAAAATAAAGGGCAGTGTTGACGTGCAGGCTAGCGTGATAACCGGTGGTGAGTTTATTGACATCGTTCCTGACATGCAAAAAATGGCTTATTATGGCGTGAGTAAATCACAACTGACCGAATTTGTCGCTTCGCAACTGTCCGGTTTTACTACCGATAAAGCCATTGAAGGAAGAGTACGGACGCCTATCACTATTGCCAGTCTCGATAGCGACAGTCGTTACCACGCCTTGCAAACTTTGCGTCAAATGACTCTGGTTACTGATACCGGCAACGCCATTGCCCTGGCAGAACTTGCAACGGTGACCACCAGCACCGGCCCGGCGATTATTGAGCGTGAAAATGGTAATCGCTATGCACTGATTACCAGTAATGTTGAAAATCGCGATATCGTTGGTTTTGTCGAGGAATTAGAGACTCGGGTAACCGAAAACATCCAGCTTGATGCTGGCTACTTTGTTGAATACGGCGGTGAATTTGAAAATCAGGCGCGCGCAAGCGCAAACCTATTGACGGTTATCCCTGTCGCCCTGCTACTGATCGTTATTTTGCTCTTCTCATCACTGGGTTCTTTTAGCTTAACGCTAATGGTGTTAACTAACATTCCGTTTGCGCTAAGTGGCGGAGCTATTGCGTTATGGATCAGCGGCGCTTATATGTCAGTACCCGCCTCGGTCGGGTTTATTGCCTTAATGGGAGTCGCGATACTTAATGGTGTGGTGATGATAAGTCACTTCGAGCAAACTAAGATTCACTTTAAGAACTTGCACGAGCTGGTTTATCAAGGCGCTGTCGACCGCTTACGCCCCGTGCTCATTACTGCTGTCACAGCTATTTTTGGTTTATTACCACTGCTAATGGCGGCCGGCCCGGGCTCAGAAATACAAAAACCTCTGGCCATTGTGGTTATCGGCGGCCTGGTTACCGCCACCCTGGCTACGTTGATACTGTTACCGTTGCTATACCTTATTGCCCACAGAAGGACCACCCATGTCTGAACGACTGATTAAATTGTACTTCACCGGTGAACAGCGTCCTGACATTGTTGATGCTCTCATGCAAGTCGATAACCTTAGTGGCTTTACCCTTTATGCGATTGAAGGTTTTAGTCACCGCCAGGATCGCTTTGACCTTGACGAACAGATCAGAGGCTCGCGCTCGATGTACAGCGCCGAAGTCATTTGTAACGACAAAACCTTTACAGAGATTAAAGCCTCTCTGAAAAAACTCAACTTTAATGAGCCGCTGCGTTATTACGTTACTGAATTGTCTGAACAGGGCTGTATAGAAGCCAATTAGGGCGTTCGCTAATCAACCCGGCTTTTACCAAGCCCTGCACTGATAGTCAGCTGCAGGGCATCAGCCGGCTTCATATCCAGGGACTGAGTACAGTCGCGCGGGACAATCACCATATAACCGCCGACCATGTAGCTCATGGGTAAAAAAACAGCGACTTGATCATCACCAAGTATTTTCGAAAAACGATCATTTTTATTACCGCCTGTTTTGGTGACGATACCAATAACCCGGGTATTCGTTCCCGGTAAAGTCACCATTACCACCGACTCATCAGCAAAGTCCTTACCGGACATCATTTCGAAAATATCATTGACGGTGCCGTACAAACTGCGCAGTAACGGCAGTTTATTCATGAAAATCCCCGGTAATTGCCAGACCCAGTTAATCATGCGCCAGCGGGCACTGTAGCCAATTAATGCCGCGATGAATAAAAAACTGATAAAGGCCAGGCCGGGGAAGTAATAAGTTTCACCTAAGATAGCCAGCCAGATCGGACTTAACCAGGCCTCAATGGTGACCAGTAGCCACTGCACAAGAAATATCGTAACAATGATCGGGAGTAAAATGGCAAAGCCTTTCAGCATCGACTGAATAATGGTTTTCATCGCAACGTTCTCATTTTATTTACGGCATAAAGCCTGAACCTAGCACTGGTTAACGAGAAATGCATGGAATTTACTCTTTTTAGTACAGCTTCAGAACTCGAAAACCACAGCATTACGGCCTTTATGTTTTGCCTTATAAAGCTGTTTATCTGCACGGCGAATAGCCTCGGCAGGCGCTTCTCCTGGGCGAATAGGCGCAGCCCCGATACTGATGGTTAAAACGGAGTTTGCCGCTTGTTTATATTGATGTTCAATACCCAGTTGCGCAACCGCCTCGCGCAGCGCATTAAGCTGCTGCTCAAGTTCAGCGGCGCTGGCTGCCGGTAAAATAATGGCGAGTTCTTCACCACCATAGCGGTAAACTTTAAGTGGTGTCTTTTGTTGTAAACAAGCGGCGATTTTTTTCAATGCTTGATCACCAGCATCATGACCGTAATTATCATTATAGGGTTTAAATTCATCGATATCGGACAGCATCAGATAATCGCCCCTGGATTCTTTGGTCGCTGCCAGCAAATCACGATCAAACGCGCGACGGTTAAATAACCCTGTTAACCCATCCAGATGGGCTAAAGCGTCCAGTTGCCTGTTAGCGGCAGCCAGTTCAGCCGTACGGGTCTCAACCTGACGTTCAAGCTCCTGTTGCGCGGCGATAAATCGACCGGCCATGTGTTTGAAGGCTGTAAGAGCTTGTCTTACTTCTCCTTTTGCTTTGATATTGGCCGGCTGATTATCCAGCACATCCTGATAATTACGCTGCCCCATCATGGAGGCAACTTTCGCTACCACACGCAAAGGTTTCGAGACTTCCTGATTGATCAGCCAATAAACGATTAACAAAATCAATAACACTAAACCAATCCCGGCTGCAACCAGCTTAACCGGCAATACCAGTGCTTGTTTTTTTATTTCACTTTGCGGATAAAGAGTTACGTACCACCAGTTAGGGCCTTTAATTTTATTAATAATGGCGACATGTTCAGGAAGGCTTGATTCTAACACTCTCGGGGTCTGTGTTAACTTACCCTCACCAATAATCTGACTAACGGCTTGATACAGGGGTTCATCATAATTTTCCGGTACTAAGGTATTATGGTCAGTCATATCACTGGTGGATAAATTTGAAGCTGCAATTAGTGCCCCTTGCTGATTAAGCACCATGTGCTCCGAATTGGGCCGTTTTTTCTCGGTTAAATCGCTGAGCAGCTGATCTAAATTGACATCAAAACTGGCATTCACCAGATGTCGGCCATTCAAATCAACAGGGCGCTGATAGGTGATGGTCCAGAGACCGGCCGAAATATCGTGGTAAAGCCCGGTCCAGTTAGGCTCCCGGTCTGGGTTTTCACTAAGTAATGTGGACTTAACCACGGAATAATCGGTAATAATCAGCCCTTTATCAGCCAACAGGCCCCAGGGGTGGCTTTGAGAATATACGATTAAGATATTTTCGGGCATTGAAAAATGAGTATTGGCCACTTCGTTTTGCCAGGCCGGAGCCAGAGCATCCAGGGTCATTTGTGCTGCGATGGTACGCCCTTTCAATTCCTGACTTATGGGTTCGTCACGGGGCCCCAGGAACGCCGACAGGTGCTGAAAGTAATGACCATTAACTTCGACGCCCTGATCAAATTCCGGTTTTAACCGAAACACCCCATCCGATGTTTGCTGGTACCAGTTATTAAACTTTTCCACGCTCGATGGTTTGTCATGCAGCAGCTGATAACGCGAAATAAACTGCCGCGTCAGAATTTCGCCGTGTTGTTCAATACGATTAAAAAGTTGCTGATTTCTTGTCAGGGTCGGCGACAGATCTTGCTGTAAAACCTCAATGACTCGTTGCTTGGCGTTTTCATAGGTGGTCAGAAAAGTGGCGGCCGAGGCGACAACAACAATTGATATAGCCGCAAGACTTATTTTTGTAAGCAATGCCGTTGTTAAGCGTTGCCGATGATGCAGTCGTCTTTGTCGTTTGCGCCGTTCCATGGAGTTTCCGGTAGCATGATAAGGGTCAGAAGATAGGATAATTACAGCATACCGCAAGTTAGCTGATTGATTAACCAGAATAATTGCCGCATGATTATTATTCGTTAATTTTAAAAAAATGTTAAGGTCTATGCCGTGCAAAACTTTGCCAAAAAAACTGCGCTTCTTGGTCCGGCGCTGCTTACTTTTTTCTTTTCACTGACCGCTAATATTGCCTCCGCAGAGCCGGCACAGGGT